>JBGQDL010000026.1:0-33081 GCA_041495865.1 Thermoanaerobaculia bacterium
AACCGGACGAGCCAGTGGGCAGGAAGCGCTTCTGCGCGAGGAGAAGGCGCGGCGGGCCTCCTCCACAAACCAGCTCGGCCGTCACCAGAGGCACGCCCGGCTGGTCGAGGAACGAGAAGAAGGCCGCGTTGACGGCAGGGTTCTTCGACGCCACGGCGATCGAGCCTACGAAGTCCGCGGCCGTCGCGTTGCCGAACGCGTACGACTTCAGGTATTGGTGCACGCCCTTTCGGAAGGCCTCCTCGCCGACCCACGACTCGAACATCTCGAGGACGGCCCCGCCTTTCTGGTACGTGATGCCATCGAACGCGTTCTCGATGTCGTCGTCGGATTCGATCGGCTGCCGGATGCGCCGTGCCGTCACGAGCGAATCCACGTCCATCGCGAACGAGCGCGTGCCCACGCGCGCGGCGCGCGAGCCCCAGTCGGGCTTCCAGCGGCCGAGGATCTTGCTCGCCATCCAGGTCGCGAACGACTCGTTCAGCCAGACGTCGTCCCACCAGGCCATCGTGACGAGATCGCCGAACCACTGGTGCGCGGTCTCGTGGGCGCAGACGCTCGCATAGGCCCGACGGAAGCGGATCGTCTCGTCGGCGGGCCTCGACAGGAGGAGCGTCGAGACGTACGTGACGAGGCCTGGGTTCTCCATCGCTCCGAACCCCACGGTCTGGGGAATGACGAGGTGGTCGAGCTTGTCGTACGGGTACGGGGTGTCGAAATAGCTCTCCAAAAGCTCGAGGATCGGCCCCGTGGACTCGACGGCCCAGCGCGTGTCGGCGCCCCGCCCCTTCGGGACGATCATCCGGATCGGCACCTTGTTCCGTCCGGCCGTACCCGCGGGCACGATGTCGAAGGGGCCCACGCCGAGCGCGATCAGATAGCTCGGCAGCGGCTTCGTGGGAGCGAAGAGCACCTTTTTCATCCCGCCTGCCTCGTCCGTCTCGGAGAGGGCCGGCGTGTTCGAGACGGCGACGAGGCCTTTCGGAACGTGCAGCGCGAGCTGCCAGGGAACCTTGAACGCAGGTTCGTCGAAGCAGGGAAAGGCCCGGCGCGCGAAGATGGACTCGAACTGGCTGAAGACGTACCAGTCGTCGCCGTCCCTCTGGCGGAAGAGGCCTTGGGTGTCCTTGAGGTCGACGCGGCCCGTATAGGCCAGCGTGACGTCATATTCGCCAGGAGGAAGATTTCTTTGAAAGTGAATACGGATGAAGTCGGTCCCCTCGGGAGATGCCTGTGCGGAGATGGCGTCCGCCCCGCCCGCGGCCGCGCTGACCGAGGCCGCCTCGATGGTTAGTTCCTTCCCGCTCAGCCAGAGCGTGTCGGATTCCCATTTCAAGGAAATCCGAATCTCCATCCTTCCCTTGAACGTCGCCTGGGAGGGGTCGATCCAGAGCTCCGCGGCGTAGCCGAGCGGCGCGACGCCCGCGGGCAGGCGGAGTTTCGGGGGCGTCGGCGATTCAGCCGCGGAGTGTGACGCCGTGAGGGCGGAAAGAAAGATCGCCGCGAAGGAAAAGGTCAGGACCGTTCGCCTCATGCCGCTGACTTTACGATGGAATCGGACCGCAGTTCCTGGAGTATTATTTTCGGCCTCTTGACCATTCGAAGAAATCTCCCTCTTCTCCTCGCCTTCGCAGCCGTCGCGTGCAAGAAACCCGAGACGAAGCCCGTCTCCCCGACCCCGGCCCCCGAGCCCACCCGCGCCGTCTCGTCGATCCGCTTCGAGGACGTGACGAAGGCCGCCGGCGTCGCGTTCACGCACGTGAACGGAGACGCCGGGAAGAAGTGGATGCCGGAGACGATGGGCTCCGGCGTGGCCGCGTTCGACGCCGACGGCGACGGCCGCATCGACCTCCTCTTCGTGAACGGCCGCTACTGGCCGGGCGATCCCCGCGGCGCGGCGCGACAGCCCACGCTCGCCTTCTACCGCAACGTCACGGCACCCGGCGGCGGGATCCGCTTCGAGGACCGAACCAGGGAAAGCGGGCTCGCGGTCTCTCTCTTCGGCATGGGTGTCGCCGTCGGCGACGTGAACGACGACGGGTTTCCCGATGTCGTGATCACGGGTCTCGACGCCGTCCGCCTTCTGCTGAACGACGGGAAGGGCCGCTTTCGCGACACGACGGCAGGCTCCGGCCTCGTCGGCACGGGCTGGGGCACCTCCGCCGCGTTCGCCGACTTCGACGGCGACGGCATCCTCGACCTCTTCATCGGCCAATACGTCAACTGGACTCCGAAGACCGACCTCTACTGCTCGCTGGACGGGAGGACGAAGTCGTACTGCACGCCGGAGCGGTATCCCGGCACGCCTTCGCGCCTCTACAAGGGTCTCGGCGGCGGGCGCTTCCGGGAAATCACCAAAGAGGCCGGCCTCGTGAACCCGCTCGGCAAGGCCCTCGGCGTGGCGGTGCGCGACGTCGACGGCGACGGCCGCATCGACCTCGTCGTCGCGAACGACACGTCGCCGAACAACCTTTGCCGGAACGAGAAGACCGTGGACGGCATTCCGGTGTTCCGGGACATCGGCGTCGAGGCCGGCGTCGCCGTCGGAGAGGACGGCCGCGCGCGCGGCGCGATGGGCGTCGCCTTCGGAGACACGAAGAACGACGGCGGGATTTCGCTCGTGATCGGCAACTTCTCGAACGAGATGTGGTCCGTCTTCAGCGCGAGTCCGAAGGGCGATTTCTTCGTGGACGAGGCCGTCCAGAGCGGCATCGGGCGGACGTCCCTCCTGCCGCTCACGTTCGGCGTCGCATTCGCCGACTTCGACCTCGACGGCGTGCTGGACCTCGTGGGCGTGAACGGCCACGTCGAGACCTCGGTGCAGGACGTCCAGCCGACGGTCACGTACCGCCAGGCTCCGCTTCTCTATCGCGGGCTCGGCGCCGGCAAATTCGCCGACGCGTCGTCCCAGGCGGGCGCGAGCTTCCTCTCTCCGATCGTCGGGCGCGGGCTGGCCGTCGCCGATCTCGACGGCGACGGGCGGCCCGACCTCGTAGTGACCGAGAACGGCGGACCGGCGCACGTGTTCCGGAACGTCACGGAAACGCCCGCGCGCTCGGTCCGTCTCGTGCTGGCGACGAAGGCGAAAAACCGCGGCGCCCTCGGCGCGCGCGTCGTCTCTACGGTGGGCGGCCGCAAGCGGGTCGACGAGGTCTCCGGAGGAGACGGCTACCTGTCGGCGTCCGACCGCACGGTCGTCATCGGCCTCGGCTCGGCCGCGAAGGCCGACGCGATAGACGTCAGGTGGCCCGACGGCACGACGGCCTCGGCGAAGGACCTCGCTCCCGGCCTCTACCGGTGGGTCGAGGGCGAGGCGCCGGCGGCGGTGAAACCCTAGCGTGTTGAGCGAGGCGCCCGCGGCGGCTTCGGCCCGCGGCCTTCCTCCCGCAGCGGATGCCTCCAGCGAAGTCCCGGAAAACGCGCGTAGTCCAGGTCCGTCGTGATCCACTGGCAGCCCGATTCGATCGCGAGCGCGGCGAGATAGGCGTCCGGGACCAGGTTCCCGGTTGCATGCGCCTCGACGCACAGTCCGGTGAAGAGCGCCCAGTGCCGCCGTCCGGGCGCCACGACAACGCAGTTGTCCCGCCTCCGAAGCTCCTCGACGAATTCGACCGCCAGCGGGATCGGTGCCGGCTCCCGAAACACGCGCGGATGCGTGGCCACGCGAAGGAATCCCGAGAGGACCACGTCGGCGAGGGCGAACGGCTCGTCCCGAGCCACGACCTCTTCGAGCCATCTCCGGTACGCCACATGATCGTCAGCGTCCTCCCGAAATGCGTAAACGAGAACATTGACGTCCGGAAGGATCACTCCTTGCGCTCCATTCTCTCCAGGAGCGCGGCGCTGTCGTTCAGGTCGACCCCGGGCCGAGGGCCGCTGCCCCTGAACGATGGAAGGCGAGTACGCCTCTGTCGTGCGCTCCCCTTTCGCCGTGCCAGCCGTTCCCGGAGCGCGTCCTCGATCAGCGACGTGACCGTGCGACCGCATTCCGCAGCGGCCGTCTTGACGTCGCGATAGAGAGTGTCGTCCAAGTGAATCGTCGTTCGCATATGCTAAAGCATATCAGATCGGCATACTGATGCCTATCGTAACCCCATGTCCTCGAGGTCCAGCTCGTGCTGGATCCTGTGCAGGACGTCGTCGCCGATGACTTCCTCGTCCCTCAGGCGGAGAAGCTGGCGGCGCTGGACGTCGAGGGTTTCCTGGCGCAGCGTCTTCGTGCTGCCGACCGTGGCCAGGCCGGCCGAGGGCATCCCCCCGTCGAGCCCCTTGAGCGACCGGATCCTCTGCACGTACTCGCTCCTCACCGGATGCACCTGGTGCGCGTGCAGCGCGCCGTCATCCAGCTTCCCGTCGAGATGCCCGATCGCGGCCTCGGCGAGAGCGAGGCGGGCGTGGCGCTCCTCCCTTTCGGCCGTGCGGTCCTCCGCGACGCGGAGCCAGCGGATGAGCGGCGGCAGCGTGAGCCCCTGGATCACGAGCGTGCCCAGGATGACCGAAAACGTGAGGAAGATGATGAAGTTGCGCGCCGGGAACGGGCTTCCGTCCGCCAGCGCGAGCGGCAGCGAGAGGGCGGCGGCGAGCGAGACGACGCCGCGCATCCCGGCCCAGCCCACGATCGTGACGGCCTGCCAGGGCGGGTACGGATGAGTCTTCCGGTAGCGCGCCGAAAGAAGCCGCGGAAGATACGCGCCCGGGAACATCCAGACGAGGCGCACGACCACCATCGCTCCGAACGCCGCGAAAATGCCGTCCACGACGGCCGGCCACGGGCGGTCGAGACCGCGCAGGATCATCGGAAGCTGGAGCCCGATGAGGACGAAGACGAGCGCGTTGAGCAGGAACACGAGGGTCTGCCAGACGGCGGTTCCCTCGACCCGCATGGACGGCGACCAGATGTACGGCACGTAGCGCCCCTGCAGCAGCCCGGCGACAACCACGGCGAGGACGCCCGAAACGTGCAGGCGCTCGGCCACGATGTAGACGAGGAACGAGGCGAGGATCGACGCCGTCGTCGCGAGGATGGCGTCGTCGAGAAAGCGCTGCAAGAACACGAAGAGGTGGCCCAGGGCGAACCCGACCGCGATGCCGCCCGCGACGAGAAGCACGAACTCGAGAGCTCCTTTCGCGACCGGGAACGATCCCGTCACCACGGCGGCCGTCGCGAACTTCAAGAGGACGAGGCCCGTCGCATCGTTGACGAGGCTCTCGCCCTCGAGGATGGTCACGATCTGCCTGGGCAGCCTCAGCCGCTGCGCGATCGCGGTGGCCGCGACGGCATCCGGCGGCGAGACGATCGCGCCGAGCACGAGCGCCACGGGCCAGGCCACGCCGGGAACGAGCGCGTGGACCGCCGCGGCGACCGCCGTCGTGGTCGCGATGACGAGACCCACGGCGAGGAGCGTGATCGCGAAGAGGTTCATCCGGAAATCGCGCCAAGACGTGAAGTACCCGGCGGCGAAGAGAATCGGGGGCAGAAAGAAAAGGAAGACGAGCTGAGGGTCGAGCGTGACTTCGGGTAGGGAAGGCACGAACCCCAACGCCATTCCCCCGAGGACGAGGAAGATCGGGTAGGCAACCTTCGCCTTGCGCGCCAGGAACGCGAGGGCCGTCGTCAGGGCAAGAAGCGTCAAGACCGTTTCGACGGTTTGCACGCCCGATTCTCGCCTACAATCCGGCATCGCGATCACGTCGGAGCGCACGGCCATCGTGGCGGGTGCCAGCGGGCTCGTAGGCGGTCACTGCCTGCGCCGCCTCCTCGTGGGCGGCCTGCACGAGCACGTCGTCGCGTTCGTTCGCGGACCGCTCAACATCGCCCACAAGCGGCTCGAGCAGCGGACGATCGACTATGAACGGCTCAGCCGCATGTCGGCCTTTCCGCGCGTCCAGGACGTCTTCTGCTGCCTCGGCACCACGATGAAGAAGGCGGGCTCCGAAGCGGCGTTCCGCAAGGTCGACTACGAGTACGTCGTGCGTCTCGCGGAAACCTCCCTCCGCTCGGGCGCGGACCACTTCTACCTCGTGAGCGCGATCGGCGCCGACCCGAAGTCGCGTGTCTTCTACAGCCGCGTGAAAGGCGAGGCCGAGGAGTCGGTCGCGAAGCTCGGCTTCGCGGGACTCCACATCTTCCGGCCGTCGTTCCTGATCGGCCAGAGGACCGCGAGGCGCCCGGGAGAGGCGTTCGGGATCGCGGCGGCGCGCCTCTTCTCGTTCGCCCTCGTCGGACCCGCCCGGAAATACCGGCCGATCAAGGCCGAGACGGTCGCGCGCGCGATGGGCGCCGTCGCGCGCGACCGCCCGGCCGGCAGGCACGTCTACACCGCCGACGAGATGGAGGGGCTCGCGACGCTGCCCTGAGAGCGCCGCTGCCGAGGAATCTGATGAAGCTCACGACGCTCCTTTCGATCCGCCTCCCGCTGGGTCTCGCTCTCTGCCTCGGTGCCGCCTCCGCCTCCCGGGCCGCCGAGGAGCCGCTGGACCTCGCCGTCGGCGACCCGGCCCGGCGCGACCGTCACATCACAGTGACCCTCGACGCGATCGTCGACACGCGGACCGGCGACGTCCTCTCTCCGGACGAGCTCGCTTCGCGCCTCGGAAAGATCCATCTCCTTCTCGTGGGAGAGGGACACACCAGCATCGAGTCCCACCGCGTGGAGCGCCGGATCCTGGAGGCGCTCGTCTCCGCCGGTCGCCCGGTGAGCGTCGGCCTCGAGATGTACCCCTACACGGAGCAGGCGTGGCTCGACCGCTGGTCGAAGGGGCAGCTCACCGAAGACGGTTTTCTCGCCCTGTCGCGCTGGTACCGGAACTGGGGCTACAACTGGGGCTACTACCGCGAGATCTTCATGTTCGCGAGGGACCGGGGCCTTCCCCTCGCGGGCGTGAATACGCCACGGGACGTCGTCTCCGCGGTGCGCAAGAAGGGATTCACGAACCTGACTCCCGAGGAGGCGGCCCACGTGCCGGCGCGCGTCGACATCGACAGCGCCGAGCATCGCAAGCTCTTCAAGGCGTTCTTCGGCGCCGACGCCGGCCTGCATGCCAGCCTCACGGAAGAGGCGCTCGACGGGATGTTCCGGGCGCAATGCACGTGGGACGCGACGATGGCCTTCAATGCCGCGAACGCTCTGAAGGCCGCTCCGCCGGCCGCCGTCCTCGTCGTCCTCGCCGGCTCGGGCCACGTCGCGTACGGCCTCGGCATCCAACGGCAGGCGGCAGCCTTCTTCGACGGACCCGTGGCGTCCCTCATTCCGATCGAGGTCCCCGGAGAGAAAGGCGAAACCGTTTCCGTCCGCGCCTCCTTTGCGGATTACGTCTGGGGCGTCCCCCGCGAAGCCGCGCCGCTCTACCCCGCGCTGGGCCTCTCGACGCGCGAGGGCAAGGAGGGCGAACCGCTCGCGGTCATCGACGTCGAGAAGGACTCGGTGGCGGCGGCGGCCGGCGCGAAGACCGGAGACCTCCTGCTCTCGTTCGACGGGCTCCCGGTGCCCGACAAGGAGGTGCTCGCGACCCTGCTCGCCGCGAAGCGCTGGGGCGACCGGGTGACGCTCGGCGTGCGCCGCGCCGGCCAGCCCGTCACGCTGACCGCCCGGCTCCGACGCACGCTTCCCGCGCCTTCGAAGGCGCCGTCTACTTCAGCCTCCCGATGATGTCGGTGATCCGCTTCTTCTGGTCCTCGGGGGCCATGGGCAGCGCCTTCTGGTAGTTTTCGCGCGCGCCTTTCACGTCGCCGGACTTCTCGAGTCCCTCGGCGAGGCTGTCCCAGACGTTCCACGACTGCGGGTGGTCCTTCGCGTTTTTGCGGAACATGTCGAGCGCATCGGCGATCTTGTTGTCCCCGAGAAGCTGGTATCCGAGGTTGTTGACGTCCGCTTCGGTCGCGAGCGGCAGCGCCTCGGCGCGCAGCGCGGCGGCCGCCTTCGCATCCCCCTTCTTCTCGAGGAGCAAGGCCTTCGTGCGCAGGTTCGGGAACGTCTTCTGCATCGAGATGGACCGGTCCGCCCATGTGACCGCCTCGTCGAGGTTGACGTCGTTCCGCGCGCACCAGTTCGCCGCCTGGTTCCAGCCCTGCCAGGAGAAGCGCGGCAGGCCGCGCAGTTGGTCGTGAATGCTCGCGACCGTGACCTGCTTGGCGTCCACCGCGATCGGCACGGCGACGCGCAGCTTCTCCCAGCGCAGCGCGAGGGCGGTCGCGTCGCCGGTGGGCTCGTCGAAGGTGAAGGCGAGCCGCTCGACGAAGTCCGCCGTCTCGGGTTTCACGGTCACGCGGACGACATCCTCCTTCTGGTCGTAGCTGAAGCTGCCCCAGGCCTTCGCCTGGGAGCTCAGGATCACCGCCCAGTCGCCTTCCGCCGGCAGCATGTGGAGGCCGTACGTGCCCGCGGGCACCGCCTTCCCGCCGAACGTGAACGGCGTCGAGGCGGTGAGCGTGGTGTTCTCGTTCGCGCCGGCGCGCCAGACGTCGCCGTACGGCACGAGGCCGCCCCAGATCTTGCGCTTGTTCACCGCCGGGCGGTGGTACGTGACGCGGAACTCGGCCAGCCCCACGTTCTGGCTGACGGAAGCCTTCGGGCTCGGGTCCGGCAGGACGAGCGGGACCTGGCCAGGCGCCGCTGGGGCGAAAGCGAGGAAAGCGGGGACGAAAGCGACCAAAGCTCGGGTGAAGCGTCTCATGGCGTGCTCTCCCTCCATTCAGGCAGTTTTTCTTAGAAGTGAATACGGAACGGACGCCGCGGGGTTTCCGCACAGCGGCACCCCACTCGACGCTGCGCACGTAGGCGGCGACTGCCCTTCTTCCCTTCTGAGAAATCCCCGGTTCTTCTCCCCTTCGGCGTTGATATCGTGCAGCAGGCCCTCCCCGACCGGGGCCAGCGAAAGGAGCCACCCATGAGCGCACCCAGTCGCGAGACACGGATGCCGGACAGCGACCCGCCGCTTACCATGCAGCGACAGAACGTCGGGACAGAAATGAGAGGACGAATGTTACGAGTCGTCTTTGCCACCGCACTCGGCCTCTCTCTGGCCGCAACGGCCGCCCCGGCCGACTCGCCGCAAAAGCCCGTTCCCGCGACGCCGCCCGGCTCGCCAGCGAAGCGAGCCCTGATAAGAGAGGTCATCCAGGTAACGGGAACGGCGAGCCTGATGCAGTCGATGGTCGATCAGATGCTCAAGGTGATGCGGGAGAGGGCTCCGGACGCCGAAAAGGACATGTTTTGGCGCCTCACGGCGCGGATGAGGGTGAGCGAGTGTCTGGAGCTTCTCATCCCCGTTTATGACAAGTACTTTTCCGGCGAAGACCTCCGTGAGCTCGTGGCGTTTTCCAAGAGCCCTGCCGGCCAGCGGATCCTGAAGGCGATGACCCTGCTCACGCAGGAAGGGATGGACGTGGGTGAGAAATGGGGTCAGCGGAAGGCTCAGGAACTCATGCAGGAGCTTCTGCGCGAGCAGGAGGAGAAAAACAAGAAAGCGTCGGGCGACGCCAAACCTGGAGCGGGCTGACCCGCCGGGAGAGGCGGCACGCCGGCGCCTGCCTCGTCAGCTCGAGGGGCCTTACGGCTACCTTCCGGAAAACTGCCTCTTCTCTTCGAGCTTCCCGTCGCGCAGCGTGTAGAGGCGGTCGGCCGCGACCTCTTCGAAGCTCAGCGTGGGGACCGTCTCGCCCGGCGCGACGACCTCGATCCTCGCCACGGTCGCTTCGCCCAGCCCGAAGTGCATCGGCACCCACGCACCCGAGGCGTACGAGGGCCGGAGGATGAATTCCTGCGACTGGCGGACGCCGCCCGCGGTCACGAGGACCTTCGTCCCGAGGACCGTGCGGCGGTCATGACCCGCGACCGGCAGGATCTCGAGCGCGTGGGTGTGCGATGAGGTGGAGTTCTTCATGAGGCGGATGCCTCCCGAGACCGCCGCGAGAACGACGTCGAGCCGGCCGTCGCCGTTCACGTCTCCGGCGGCGAGCCCGCGGGCCGAAAGGCGCAGGGCTGCCCAGTCGCCCGATCCGGACGTGACATCCGCCAGACGGCCGTGCCCCTCGTTCCGCCACACGAGCGGCGGTTGCTTGTAGGAGTGGTCGCCGAGGCCGTAGACGCCCAGTCCGTTCTTGCGGAAGAATTTCGCGAACGTGAGGAGAATGCGCGGCACGAGATGGCCGGACGCCGCCACGAGATCCACGCGGCCGTCGTCGTCGAAGTCGGCGAAGTCGGTTCCCCATTGCACGTACGGGAGCGAGGCGCGGTCCACCCCGGAAGCCTCGGTCGCGTCGTCGAAGAGAACTCCGTCCAGGTTCCGATACACCGTGTCCGGCTCCCCGGCGAAGTTCGTGACGAGAATGTCGGGTCGGCCGTCACCATCGACGTCTCCCAAGGCGATCCCCATGCCTGCGCGCGCGATCCTCTGGTCGCGTGCGCCCGCGCCCGTCTCGAGCGTCACGTCCTCGAACGTGCCGTCGCCGTGCCCGCGGTAGAGCACGTTCGGCATGCGGTCGTTCGCGACGTAGAGATCGGGCCTGCCGTCGCCGTCATAGTCGAAGAAGACCGCGCCGAGCCCGCGACCGCCCCCGTTCGTCACGCCGGCGGATTCCGCGCGTTCGTGGAAACGCCCCTCGGCATCCTGCACGAGGAGAGTTGCCGGCTGGCCGGCATAGTCTTCCGGCATCCGCACCTCGAGCTGCGGGAAAGACTGTTCCCTCCCGTAGTCCGTGTCGAGATACCCGACGACGTAGAGGTCCACGCGCCCGTCCCCGTTCACGTCGCCCGCGGCCAGCCCCACTGCATAGCCCGGCGCGACGACCCCGCGCGCGGCCCCTTCCTCGCGAAACGTCCCGTCCCCGAGGTTCTTCCAGAGGGTCGTTCTGCCCACGCCCGTGACGATGAGATCAGGCCGCCCGGCGCCGTCCACATCCACCCATGACGCGCCCATCGTCCAGCCGCACGCGCGGATCAGAGAGCGCATCGTCACGTCCTCGAACGTCCCGTTTCCCCGGTTGCGGTAAAGGACGCTGCAGGGCCCGGCCTCCGGCTTCTTGCCGTTCGCGACGGAGCCCGTGAAGAAGAGGTCGAGAAATCCATCCCCGTCGAAGTCCCCCATCGCGACGCCCCCGCCCATCGTCGCCAGGTTTCGCCCGCGGCGGAGGTCGGTTTCGAACTTGAATCTCAGCCCCGCGCGTTTCGTCGCGTCGGTGAAGCGGATGGGAGGGCTCGGATAGGAAGAGGAAGAGGAAGATTCTTCGAATGGGTAAGACAGCAGGGGTGATAGGAGAAGCGCGGCAAGCAGCGGTGAGGCGCACCGGCGGGCCTCACGAAGCGCGCGCCGCGTGCCTGCGCTCGGGGTATTCACCCTTCTAAGAAAATCTTCCAGCGCCCTCACCCGAGCCCCACTGTAGGTCGTCGCAGTCGGCCCGGTCCACAAGCGAGCAAAATTATCTTTCCCTGAACCACGTCCGAAACGGATCGGGACCCGCGAGACGCGTGAGCGTCTCCTCGAGGAACTTCGGGTCGGGGTGGTGCTCGGCCGCGGGATACGGGTACGCCGACATGGCGTGGAACGGCCAGGGCTCGTACGACTGCCCTGTCACGGTGTTCTTGTCGAAGTCCTTGTCCCACCCATCGGAGACGAGGACGTAGTCGCGGCGCCAGCCAGGCGCGAGCGGCGGCAGTCTCGCCCCGTCGTACGTGATGCGGATCGCGTCGCCGCCCTTGAACGCGACCCAGCGGTCGTCGGTCTTCGCAAGGAGCTCTGTCACGTCGCCGAGGCGGGTCACGCGGCCGGGGACGTCCTCCCAGCGCGGCACCGTCGAGACGTCGCCGTGGTCGAATACCTCGGGTCCGTCGGGCGTCTCGCGGGACCCGCGCGGAAAGCCGCGCTCCGAAAGGAAGGCGGAGGACGGCGCGAGCGACGTCGTGACGACCTCGACGAGAGGATCGTTCACCGTGACGAAGGCCTCGTCCCAGAAGATCGCCATCGTCGTCCGGATGCGCACGCGAGGGTCCTTCGGGTCGACGAGGCCCGTGAGGTCGACGGGCATCGTCTTCGTCTTGCCCGCCGGAAACCCCATCGACTCCATCGCGACCTTCCAGCCGCCCGCGCCATCCGGCACCTCGAGGAGCGGCGGAAAATGCGCGAGGTCCTTCCGCTGCGAGAGCGAGACGTTGATCGACGTGTCCGTATAGAAGATCCATCCCGAGAGGTAGAGGACGATGCGATCTCCCGCTTTGACGTCGCCGAGGTCGAGGACGAGGGAGTGCTCCTTCCGCACGCCCTGGTAGAACATCTCCGGCCCCGGGCTCACATAGATCCGATCGCGGCGCGCGAGGCGGCTGGTCACGTCCTCCGGGCGGCCGGAGGCGTCGGAGAAGGCGGCTCTCACTGGCCTGGGATTCGCCACGGTGAAGAGCTTCTTCTCCGTGGCACCCGGAAGAGTCCGCTCGTTCGGCACGACGCCCGTTCCGACGGGATGGTCGACGGCCATGAGCGTCGCCTCGTCGAGGAACGCCACCTCCCACAGCTCCTCGGTGTAGTCGAGGCGGAGGAGGCCGCCCGAATCCGGTCTGAGCGCGGCGCCGTCGATGAAGAGCCATTCCCGCGTGTCCGCGCCCGCGAGGTGGACGCCGTCGTAGAGGAGCCCGAGCGGCGAGCGCCCGAGAGCGTCGGAGATGAAATTCCAGACGCCGGTCTCGCCGTTCTGCGCGTACACGAACGGGCACGAGCCCTTGAGCTGCTGGACTTCCTTCACGACGGACCTCGCCTTCTGGTCGAAGAGGTTCTGCGGCACGCCGTTCGTCCACGTGGCCCGCACGACGTTGGCCTTCGTGCGCGCGCCGAGGCCGAAGTGAGTCGGCAGGAGCCCTGCGGTGCGCGCGACGTACAGGAGCTCCGCCTTCACCTCGATGAGGCTTCCGACGCCCTTCCGGTTCACCTTGCCCGAGCCCGTGGACAGCCCTTCGAGGACGACGTCGAGCCAGCCGTTCGCGTTCCCGCCGTCGTTGAGGAGGGCCATGGTTTTCCCGCCGGCCGAGACGAGGAGGTCGAGATCCCCGTCCTTGTCGACGTCGACGGCGAGCAGCAGGTCAGCACCCTTGAAAGAAATGTCCGAAGAGGCCGAAGATTTCTTAGAAAGTGAAGAAAAGACCGACCAGGGCGAGAACCGGCCGTTGCCGTCATTGCGGAAGGCCTGCAGCTGCCCGGCCGCCGTCGCGGCGACCACGTCCGGGAAGCCGTCGTTGTCGAGGTCGGCAAGCACAACCGCCTGGACGGCCGCTGTGGACGCGGCGCCGCCGGGCCCCTCTGCGAATTCCTGACCCGTGCCTTCCAAGAAACTCCCGTCGCCCTTGCCAATGAGCAGCCGCAGCCCGCGAGAGGTGGCGACGACGATGTCCGGGAAGCCGTCCGTGTCCACGTCCTCGACCGCCACGTCGACGGCGCCGGACACGCCGAGGGGAACGCTCCGGAACACGCCCTGCCGGAGATTCAGCCGGAGGACGAGGTCGCCCTTCGCGTCGATCGTGACGAGATCGGGATCGCCGTCGCGGTCCACGTCGGAAACGACGACCCTCTTCGACGTGAACTTCGCGTCACCGGTCTTCGCGGTCACGTCGGTGAACGTGCCGTCGAGGTTGTTGCGGAGGAGCTGATCGGGCTTGCCGCCTCCGAAGAGGTAGACGTCGAGGTCGCCGTCGAGGTCGAAATCGAAGAAGACCGCGCCTGCGAACGGAGCGGGTACGGAATACGCCTCGGGCGTTCCTGAATTCTTCAGGTCCACTCTTCGAAGGATTCTCTGGACGTTCTCTTCGGACGCCGCCGGAGCGCGGAGCGTCACCGGGATCGCGGGGCCGGCGGAGGTGCGCAATCCCTTTTCCACTGTAGAAGAAAAACTCTGGACCGGAACCCCGACGACCGGCGTGAACACCTCCCCGAGCGACTGCTGGTAACGCGGCGTCACGCGGAGGACATTTTCGAGAACGCGGACCTTCACGGTCGCGCCCTTGACGTCGCCGGCGCCCGCGAGCGCTCTCCCCTCAGCGAGAAACTGCCGCGCCCGCGCGTCCCCGTCCGAGACGAGCGGTTCCAGCTCCGCGAGACCTCTCGACAGCGCGGCCGCGTCGCCCGCCTCCCCCTCGAGGACGAGGAGCTTGAGCCGCGCGGGCAGGCTCGCGGGCGAGCGGGCGACGATCTCGGCAAGGCGCGCCCTGCGGGCGGCCTTCTCGGCCTGAGACGCGGACGGGTCTGTCTCGACGCTCCGCGCGAACCTCCAGCGCGACTCGAGGTCGCGCGGGTCGAGGGCCGCGGCCCTCTCGAATGCGGCCCGGACGGCGGCAGGGCGGTTCCGCTCGTTCTCGAGGACGGCGCGGATCGCATGAAGGTACGCCCGCTCGCCGAGCGCGAGCGCCTTCGCGAGGAGCGCCTCGGCGCCCGAAAGGTCCTTCTCGCGCAGAGCCGCGATGGCGCCGTCCGCGAGGGGAAGGGCTTCGCCCGGCAGGGCGTCCGCCAGCTTCGCGAACGTCGCGCGGGCCTCCTTTGGCCGGTCCTCCTCCAGTTGCGCGAGGCCCACGTTGCGCAGCGTCAGGATGCGCGACGCCTGCTCGGGGGAGAACCGGGGAGAAGAGGGATTTTCTGCTGAAGAAAGAGACGACATGCCCATGGCCGCAGCCAGGCCACTCGCGGCGAGCAGCGGGAAACGTCCGAGGAGAAATCGTTTCTTAGAAAGGTGATTGAAGAAAGGCCGGTTCATCGGGGGGATTATTGCCGGAAATTCCGAAGATGCTCCTCGGCGACTATCGGCGGCTGCAATCGCAGCCGCCGCATATAAGAAATCCCCGTCCCCTCTCTCTTTCTGTATTCACCTTCTAAGCAAATCTCTCTTTTCTTTTCTTCCTTCGACCAGCGTGACGAGCGTGCCGGCCGGAACGTCGCGCAGCTCTTGCCTGCTGCCGTCCGGCCAGCGCACCTCGATGTCCGCCGCCTTCGCGCCGCCGAGGCCGAGGAGGAGGTCGTGCGACGACTGCGAGAGGAAGGACGAGCCCGCGCGCACTTCGCGCAGTTGCACCTTGCCGTTCACCCGGAGGCGCGCGACGGCCCCGAGGGCGTCGCGATTGAAGCCGCGATCCGCGGAAAGCCTGAGGACGACGCGGCCGCCGCCCGCTCCCCACGCGTTGCGATAGAGGTGGAGCGGGCCGCGGAAGCACGAGAGCACGACCTCCGGCGCGCCGTCGCCGTCGAGGTCGGCGTACGCGAGGCCGCGCGTGTCCTCGAGCGTGTCGAAGCCCTCCACGAACGCGCGCTCCTCGAACGTGCCGTCGCCGCGGTTCCAGAAGAGCTTCTTCGGGGTCCGCGAGGCCATGCCGTTCGCGCCGAAATCGATGCCGCCCCAGACCCCGTCGTGGAAGTTCACTCCCTCGCGGCCCATCGCGTTCCAGAAGGCGATCTCGTCGTCCATTCCCGTCGTCGCCCGGAACATGCCGTTCACGACGAGGAGGTCCTCGCGGCCCTTGCCGTCGAGGTCCACGAACTCCGTACCCCAGGCCCAGCCGCCGTCCGCGACGCCGGCCGCTTCCGACGTGCGCGTGAACCTCAGGCCCCCGAGATTGCGGAAGAGCGCGTCTCCGCCGGAGCGCCGGCGCATGACGTTCGCCATGTGGGGCCGCACGAGTCCCGCGCCCGGGAGCGGCGGCATCGGCCAGCGGGAGTCGCGGAGGATCCAGCGATACGGCGTGAAGTAGTCCGCGACGTGCAGGTCCCAGCGCCCGTCGCCGTCATAGTCGCCCCAGGCGACACCCATTCCGTAGCCCTCGTCCTCGGTGCCGTTCGTCCTGGCCATGTTCACGAAAAACGGGTGGCCGGGCGTGGAGCGGTTCTCGAAGAATCCGTTCTTCCCGAAGTCGTTCGCGACGTAGAGATCGTCGTCGCCGTCGTCGTCCGCGTCGCAGGCTTCCGCCGCGAAGCCCCAGCCGACGTCTCCGAGGCCCGAGGCCGCCGTCTCGTCCGCGAAGAACGGATGCCCGTTCCGCTCCACGTTCCGGAAGAACCGGTCGCCAACGCCGTTCAGGCCGTCATAGGCGGGACCGGTCGCGCGCGCGTCGCCGTAGCACGCCACGAAGAGATCCACGCGCCCGTCGCGGTCGGCGTCGAAGAAGACGGCGGAGGTGAAGGGTCCCGAGAGCGCGGCGAGACCCCACTCCTCGGTGACGTCGCGAAATTTTCCCTCGCCGAGGTTCTTCAGAATGCGGCATGGAGAGACGTGATTGGAGAGGAAAAGGTCCGGCAGCCCGTCCCCGTCCACGTCGGCGGCGACGCCGCCGGAGGCTTCCATCTCGGGCAGGAGATCGAGCCCCGAGCCGCCCGTGGCATCGCGAAAATGGCCGGTCCCGTCGTTCAGGAAAAGCCGCGGATGCCGGTTTGGGACGATGACATCCATGGTGCCGTTCCCGTCGACGTCCACGAGCAGCACTCCCGGGTGATGGTGCGTCGCGGGCAGGCAGAGGTTCGTCGACTCCACGGGATCGAGGGGCTCGTGCGGCGCAACGAGGCCGCGCGCCGCGGCTTCCTCGAAGAGATGGTGCATGGAGAGCTGGATGACGGCGCGCCCGTTCACCGCGAGCGCGGAGCGCAACTGCCAGCGGGTCTTCGGGGAGGATCCGGATATTTCTCCGCGAAAGAGGGAGAGATCGAAGACCGCCAGAACTGCAACGCGCTCGGCATCGCCATCTCCCGCGAAACCCTGGAGGCGGACTTCGACGCGCAGGGCCACGTCCGAAGAGGATTTCTTTTGAAGGTCGATGATGCGGATGGCCGAAGTGCAGCGGGCGCGGCATGCGCTTCGCCACCGTTCTTCAAGCTCTCGCAGAGGCGCGGTCGTCGCTGGCTCCATCGTGCCGCCGCCCATCGCTCCGACGCCCTCTCCCCTCTTCCTTTCTAAGAAATCTTTTCTTAACTCTTCTACGAACTCCGCCGTCCCAAACGAGTACTCCTCGAGAGTGGGCATGGGCCGAGAGCCCCCGCATCCCGCCGCGATGCCCGCCGCCGCGAGGAGCGCGGGCATCGGTGAGAGGCGCCGGCTCATGCGCCAATGGTAAAACGGGTCGACGGAGCCACCGCATGACGAGACCCGTTCGCGCCCTCGCCGCCGCCAGCCTCATCGGGCTCCTCTCGGGTTGCGCCCACACCACCTCCGACACGCCACGCGCGCCGGAAGAGCGCTGGATTCCCCCGAAGGAGGCGCTCCTCCCGGCGCGCGCGCTCTCTCCGTTGCCCGAGGGCCTCGTGCCCGCGGGACTCACGGGCCGCACGATCTCGCTGGCCGAGGCCGTGGACGTGGCTCTCCGCAACAGCCCCCTGACGCGTCAGAGCTGGCTCCTGACGCAGGCTGCCGCGGCCGACGTGGGCAGCCGCCGGTCGACCTACTACCCGGCGCTCGAGGCCGATTTCTCGGCGCAACGCCAGAAGGTGAGCGCGCTGGGCGGAAGCGTCACGACCCTCACCACCACCTACACGCCGTCGGCCAGCCTGAACTGGCTGCTCCTCGACTTCGGCGGCAGGTCCTCTGACCTCGAAGAAGCCCGCCAGCGCCTCTGGGCGGCCGACTTCACGCACGACTCCACGATGAACGACCTCGTGCTCGGCGTCGCGCAGGCCTATTACTCGTACCAGGGCGCGCGCTCGCTCCTGGTCGCGCAGGAGGCGAGCGTCAAGCAGGCCGAGACGAACTACAACGCCGCGGTCGCGCGGCACGACGCCGGAGTCGCGACGATCGCGGACGTCCTGCAGGCGCGCACCCAGCTCTCCCAGCAGCGCCTGTTGTATGACACGGTGCGCGGTCAGATCGAGACGTTCCGCGGCCAGCTCGCGACCGCCCTCGGGGTGCCGGTGAACGCCGCGGTTGACGCGGCCGAACTTCCTGAGGCCGTGAACGAGGACGCCACCGTCGCCTCCGTGGATCGCCTCATCGCGGAGGCCGAGCGCATCCGGCCCGACCTGGCGGCCGCCCGCTCGCGCGCCGCCGCGGAACACGCGCACGTGCGCTCGGTCCGGGCGACCGGGCTTCCCAGCCTGGCGGCATCGGCCTCGGCCAGCCGTCCCACCTACGACTTCGCCGGCGCCGCCATCGCCCACGCCGACAACTACTCCCTCGGCCTCTTCCTGCGCGTCCCGCTCTTCACGGGGTTCAAGACCCTCTACGACATCAGGAGCGCTCAGGCGCAAGCCGAGGCCGCCGACGCGGGCGCCGAGACTTTCTCGCATCAGGTCATCTTCCAGGTCTGGAACAGCTACTACGGCCTGACGACGGCCGCCGAGCAGGTTCGGGCCTCCCGCGATCTTCTCGAGAGCGCGCGCGAGTCGGCGGAAGTGGCCCGCGGCCGCTACCGCGAAGGCGTCGGAAGCATCCTCGACCTCCTCACGGCCGAGAGCGCCTTCGCGAGCGCCCTCGCCCAGGACGTCCGGAGTCGCGCCGGTTTCCTCCTCGCGATGGCACAGCTCGCGCATGACACCGGGAGTGTCGACACGAGCCTTGCGCCAGCCTCGCCCGGAAAGGACACGCCATGACGCCGAAGTTCCCGACGTCCCGCCTCCGCCCTCTCGCCGCGATCCTCGCGCTCGGCGTCGTCTCGTGCGGACGGACGGCGAAGAAGCCTCCCGCTCCTCCCCCCGTGCCCATCGTCGCCGCCCAGGTCGAGAAGCGGGACGTCCCGCTCGAGGCGGCCGCCGTCGGGCACGTCGACCCGTACGCGACCGTCGCCATCCGTTCGCGCGTGGGCGGCCCGGTCGTGCGCGTCGCTTTCCGGGAGGGGCAGGACGTGCGGGAGGGCGACCTCCTCTTCGAGATCGACCGCCGGTCCTTCGAGGTGGCTCTCCAGGTCTCGCTCGCGAACCTCGAGCGCGATCGCGCCCGCGCGCGCGAGGCCGACGAGAACGCGAAGCGCTATGAAGAGCTGGTCAAGAAGGACTACGTCACGAAGGAGCAGGCTTCGCAGATCACGTCCAACGCCGAGGCGCTGCGTGCCACCGTGAAGGCCGACGAAGGCGACGTCGCGAACGCGCGCCTGAACCTCTCGTACTGCTCGATCACGGCGCCCGCCTCGGGCCGCACGGGTTCACTGCTCGTGAACGTAGGGAACCTCGTGAAAGGGAACGACGACAAGCCTCTCGTCGTGATCAACCAGATCGAGCCCATCTTCGTGACGTTCGCGTTGCCCGAGGCCGCGCTCGCCGACGTCAAGAAGCGCGCCGCCGCCGGCCGCCTGCCGGTCCTCGCCACGCCGAACAGTGCGGCGGTGTCGGCCTCGCCGGGCGAGCTGACGTTCATCGACAACACCGTCGACGCCACGACCGGCACCATCAACCTGAAGGCGACGTTTCCGAACCGGGATCACGCTCTCTGGCCCGGCCAGTTCGCGAACGTCTCGCTGCAGCTCACGAACGAGACGGGGGCCCTCGTCGTTCCGACGGAAGCCGTCCAGACCGGCCAGTCCGGGACGTTCGTCTTCGTCGTCGGGCCCGACGACACCGTCGCGATGCGGCCCGTCGCCGTGCGCCGGGCGTACCGCCAATGGTCTATCCTCGAGAGCGGCGTCGCGCCCGGCGAGCGCGTCGTCACCGACGGGCATCTGCGCCTTTTCCCAGGGGCGAAAGTGGCAATCCGGACGGCGCCACCGGTTTCCACTCCCGCCGATACCGCTGCGAAACGCCCATGAATATTTCCGAAATCTTCATCCGGCGCCCCGTCGCGACCACGCTCGTGATGCTCGCGATCCTGTTTTTCGGGATCGTGGGCTACAGGCTTCTGCCCGTGTCCGACCTGCCGAGCGTGGACTTCCCGACCATCCAGGTCTCCGCGGCGCTGCCCGGAGCGAGTCCCGAGACGATGGCCTCCGCCGTGGCGACGCCCCTGGAGCGGCAATTCACGACGATCGCGGGCCTCGACTCCATGAACTCGACGAGCATCCTCGGCGTCACCCAGATCAGCCTGCAGTTCAGCCTCAGCCGAAGCCTCGACGCCGCCGCGCAGGACGTGCAGGCGGCGATCGGCGCCGCCTCGCGGCAGCTCCCGCCCGGAATGCCGAGCCCGCCGACCTACCAGAAGGTGAACCCGGCCGATGCGCCCGTGCTCTACGTGGCGCTCACGGCGCCCACGCTCACGCTGTCCCAGCTCGACGAATACGCCGAGACGCTCATCGCCCAGCGCATCTCGACGGTGTCCGGCGTGGCGCAGGTACAGGTCTTCGGCGCACAGAAATTCGCCGTGAGGGTCCAGCTCGACCCACACGCGCTCGCTTCGCGCGGCATCGGCATCGACGAGGCCTCGACCGCGGTCGCCGCGGCGAACGTGAACCTGCCCACGGGCACGCTCTGGGGAGCGAACACGGCCTTCACCGTGCTCGCGACGGGTCAGCTCAACGAGGCGTCCGCCTACGGGCCGCTCATCGTCGCCTACCGGAACGGCTCGCCGGTGCGGGTGAAGGACATCGGCCGCGCCATCGACAGCGTGGAAAACGACAAGACCGCCGCCTGGTTCTACACGAAGTCCGGCGGGAACCGCGCCATCGTGCTCGCCATCCAGAAGCAGCCCGGCGAGAACACCGTCGAGGTGGTCTCGAACATCCGCAGGCTCATCCCGGTGTTCGAGTCGCAGCTTCCCGGCTCCGCGCGGCTCAACATCATCTACGACCGCTCGCAGTCCATCCGCGCGTCCGTCGCCGACGTGAAGTTCACGCTCTGGCTCACGCTCCTTCTCGTCGTCCTCGTCATCTTCCTGTTCCTGAGGAACCTCTCGGCCACCGTCATCCCGTCCCTCGCGCTGCCGCTCTCGATCGCGGGCACCTTCGCCGCGATGTACGTCCTCGGGTACAGCATGGACAACCTCTCCCTCATGGCCCTCACGCTGTCCGTCGGGTTCGTCGTGGACGACGCGATCGTCGTGCTCGAGAACATCGTCCGGCACATCGAGAAGGGCGAAGAGCCGTTCGAGGCGGCGCTCAAGGGCACGAAGGAGATCGGCTTCACGATCGTCTCCATGACGCTCTCCCTCACGGCCGTCTTCATCCCGCTCCTCTTCATGGGCGGCATCGTGGGCCGCCTGTTCCGCGAGTTCGCCGTGACGATCGCCGTGGCGATCCTCGTCTCGGGGTTCGTCTCCCTGTCGCTCACGCCGATGCTCTGCGCGCGCTACCTGAAAGGGCACAGCGCCGGAAAGAAGCATGGGCGCCTCTACCAGGCGTTCGAGGGCGCCTTCGACGCCTCCCTGCGCTTCTACCAGCGCGGCCTGAGGTGGGTGCTCGCGCACCAGAGGCTCACGATCGCGTTCTCGGCGCTGGTGCTTCTCGGCACGGCGGCCCTCTTCGTCGTCATTCCGAAAGGGTTCCTCCCGAGCGACGACATCGGACAGATCTTCGCCCCCACGAAAGCCGCGCAGGGCATTTCGTTCGAGTCGATGGTGGCGCACCAGAAGCGACTCGCCGAGATCGTGAACCAGGATCCGGACGTCGAGAGCTTCATGTCGAGCGCGGGGAACCGGGGCAACAACGCGAGCGGCGGCAATACCGGCACTCTCTTCATGAAGCTCAAGCCCCGCGGCGAGAGGAAATCCACCGTCGACCAGATCATCCAGCGCCTCCGGCCGAAGCTCCTGCAGGAGCCGGGCATCCTCGCGTTCCCCCAGAACCCGCCTCCGATCCGGCTCGGCGGCCAGCTCACCCAGGCGCAGTACCAGTTCACGATGCAGGCCTCCGACACGAAGGATCTCTACGCGCGCGGGCCCGAGATGGAACAGAAGATAAGGGGGGTCCGCGGCCTGGCGGACGTCGTGAGCGACCTGCAGCTCGCGAACCCGACCGCCTATCTCACGATCGACCGGGACCGGGCCGCGGCGCTCGGGATCTCGCCGGAGAAAATCGAGACGGCGCTCTACACCGCCTACGGCTCGCGGCAGGTGTCGACGATCTTCTCTCCGAACAACGAGTACCAGGTCATCATGGAGCTCCTCCCGGAGTTCCAGCGCGACCCCTCGGCCCTCCAGGCCCTCTACGTGAGGAACCTGAAGGGCGACCTCGTTCCGCTCGCGGCGGTCACGCGCTTCGAGCAGACGGTCGGGCCGCTCGCCGTGAATCACGCCGGGCAGCTCCCGGCCGTCACCGTGTCCTTCAACCTGCAGCCGGGCATCTCGCTGGGCGACGCCGTCACCGACATCAGGCGGATCGCGCGCGAGACGCTCCCGGCCACGATCACGACGGTGTTCCAGGGCACGGCGCAGGCGTTCCAGGAATCGCAGAAAGGCCTCGGCCTCCTCCTCCTCGTCGCGATCTTCGTCATCTACGGCGTCCTCGGCATCCTCTACGAGAACTTCCTGCACCCGATCACGATCCTCTCGGCGCTGCCGTTCGCGGGCTTCGGCGCTCTCCTCACGCTCATCCTGTTCAAGACGGAGCTTTCCATCTACGCCTTCGTCGGCGTCATCCTGCTCGTCGGCCTCGTCAAGAAGAACGGCATCATGATGGTCGACTTCGCGGTCGAGGCGCGGCGGGCGGGGAAGAGCGCGCCCGACGCGAGCTACGAAGCCTGCGTCGTGCGCTTCCGCCCGATCATGATGACGACGATGTCCGCGCTCATGGGCACGCTTCCGATCGCCTTCGGACTCGGGGCGGGCGCCGAGTCGCGGCGTCCGCTCGGCCTCGCCGTGGTCGGCGGCCTGCTGTTCTCGCAGATGATCACGCTCTACGTCACGCCGGTTTTCTACGTCACCATGGACCGGCTGCACGAATGGTCCGGCAAGAGGAGACGGCACGGCGTGACGTCCGCGGGCGCCGCGACTCCCGTGAGCCCCGCAGCGCCCGCTCCCGCGGGCGGCTGAGCCTTGGGCGGAGCGCTCCCGGCCATTTGACGCAGCGCGTAAAAAGGCGTATATTATGTACGGGAGTGATGCTCAGGAGGTGAACGATGAGCGGTATCTACAAAGCGACCCAGAGCCCCCGAAGGCCCGGGCGGACAGCCTCTGCCGTCGTCAAAAACCACACCTGTGTCGAGTGCCCAGCCTTCGGTTCTGAGACCTGTAAGACATTGCAGCAACTTGGGATGTACTGCGACACCGCAGTTGCCGCCTTCGAGGCCATGCGGGTGGAGTCCCGCGGGAAACGGAAGCTCGCTGCCGTCTGAGCCGCCTCAGCCCAGGAACAGTGTGACGAGCCGGTTCGCGAGGAAGGCGCCCGAATAGGCGAGGAGCCCCATGTACGCGAACTGGATCGCCGGCCATGTCCAGCCGCCCGTCTCGCGCCGCACGACGGCGACCGTCGAGAGGCACTGCATCGCGAACGCGAAGAAGACGAGGAGCGCCACCGCGCCGCCCGCCGTGAGGTCGTGCCGGAGCGCGGCCTGCAGGCCCTCGCTGCCCGCCTTCGGATCCATTCCGTAGAGCGTGCCCAGGGTGCCGACGATGACCTCGCGCGCGGCGAGCGACATCACGATGCCGATCCCGATGCGCCAATCGAACCCGAGAGGCCTCACCAGGGGCTCGATCATGCGGCCGAGCGTTCCCGCCACGCTGCTGCCGATCTCGGGCATCTTCCCGCCGGAGAGCGGCACGTGCGCGAGAATCCAGAGGACGACCGCGACGCCGAGAATCACCGTGCCGGCGCGGCGGAGGAAGATCTTCGCGCGGTCGTACATCCTCAGGCCGATCTGCCGGAGCGTGGGCCTTCGGTACGGCGGCATCTCGAGGAGGAACGGCGCTCCGTCGCTCTTGAGGACGGAGGACTTCAGGAGCCGCGCGGTGCCGAAGGCCGCGAGAAAGCCGAGGAGATAGAGGCTGAGCATCGCGGCTGCCCGCGTGCCGAGGAACGGGCCGAGCAGCGGCCGTTCGGGAAGGAAGGCCGCGATGATGAGCGTGTAGACGGGCAGGCGCGCCGAGCACGTCATGAAAGGCGCGATGAGGATCGTCGCGATGCGGTCGCGCTTGTTCTCGATCGTGCGCGCGGCGAGAACGGCCGGCACGGCGCACGCGTACGCGGAGAGGAGCGGCAGGAACGACTTGCCCTGCAGGCCCGCCTTCCTCATCGTCCTGTCGGCGATGAGGGCTGCGCGCGCGAGATAGCCCGAGTCCTCGAGGAGGCCGATGAAGAGGAAGAGCAGCAGGATCTGCGGCAGGAAGATCACGACCGAGCCCACGCCGCCCCAGATGCCCTCGAACACGAGCGACTTGAGCGCGGAGGCCGGGAACAGCGCGGATAGCCACGCCCCTGAAGCGGAGACGGCGTGGTCCACGGCGTCCATCAGCGGGCGCGCCGCCGAGAAGATCGTCTGGAACACGGCGACGACGACCGCGAGGAAGACGAGCGGCCCCGCCACGGGATGCAGGAAAACCGCGTCGAGGCGCCGCGTCCAGATCGGCGGCGCGGGCGCGGCATAGCTCGCCTCGTCGCCCATCTTGACGGCCCACTGCCGGCACTTCGGGATGTCGGCGAGGACCGGCAGGTCGAGCGACGGAGGCACTCCGAAGGCGCCGTTCAGGAACTCCTTCACCATCTCGATGCCGTCGCCCTTCGCCGCGCTCACGAGCGCGACCGGCACGCCGAGGCGCATCGCGAGCGCCTCCGCGTCCACCCCGCCGCCGCGGCTCTCCAGCTCGTCGGACATATTCAGGACGACCAGGGTCGGGATGCCCAGCGCGAGGACCGGTGCGGCGAGCACGAGGTGCCGGTTCAGGTTCGTGGAATCGAGGATGAGGAGGACGGCGTCGGGCTTCGCCGTCCCCGGCATCTCGCCCAGGAGGACGTCGCGCGTGACGCGCTCGTCTTCCGAGCGCGCCGTGAGGCTGTAGACGCCCGGCAGGTCGATGAGGACGACCTCGCGGTCGCCGCCGAGCCGGGCGCGGCCGCGCCGCTGTTCCACGGTGACGCCCGGAAAGTTCGCGACCTTCTGGCGAAGGCCGGTGAGACGGTTGAAGAGCGTCGACTTGCCGCAGTTCGGGGGGCCGACGAGGGCCACGAGGCGCGGGCCCCGGGACGGCGGCGTGAAGGGAGGCGGCGGGAGCGTGGGCAGGGTTGGAAGGCCCGCCGAGCCGTGCGCGCTCATGCGGCCCCCTCCACCGCGACCTCGACGAGCAGATGGCGCGCCGTGGCGCGCCTGAGAGCGAACTCGGTGCCGTCCACGCGGAAAACCCGCGGATCGCCCCCGGGCGCGCTCCGGGCCGCCATGATGCGCGCCCCCGGCAGGAAGCCCATCTCCATGAGCCGCGTCGCGTCGGCCTTCGGCAGCTCGATCCGCCGGAGCACACCGGACTCGCCCGGGGCGAGGTCGTCGAGACTGAAGGGCGGGCGATGGCATGCCGCCCTTGTCTTGAGACTGAGTCGCATCTTCGCCATTATCCTCCAACCGGGCCCCGGGGTGTCGATGATGCGAATGCGTCAGGCTTTCGGCCCGCCCGCTTCAGGAGCTCGAAGCCGGCGAACCCGCCGAGACCCGCCCCGACGGCCAAAGCGACGTCCGCGAAAGACAACGGTCCAAACCTCAGAAGCTCGCGCAGGGGCGCGATCCCGAGACAAAGGCCGAGGACTGAGAGCGCCCCGCCGACGACCCACCAGATCGCCGGATTCGGCGCCCGGAGCGACGCCGCCAAGGTCAGCCCGGTCGAGCGGTGCGTGAGGATGAGCCCCAGGTTCAGGAGGAGGAGCGTCGAGAAGGCGAGCGCGCGCGTCCTTCCCTCGACATCGCCCCGTCCCACGGAGAACGCGACAACCGCAAGCACGAGGATCAGCGCGAGGATGCCGTCGAGCAGCGCGCGGACCACTATCGGCGATGGAAGAAGCGGCTCCTTCGGGTCCCGCGGCGGACGGCGCATGAGGCTCGGGTCTTCCGGCTCGGCTTCGAACGCGATCGAGCACGCCGGATCGATGACCAGCTCGAGGAGGACGATGTGCACCGGCAGGAGGACGAGGGGCCATCCCACGAGCGCCGGCACGAGAGCGGCGCCCGCGATCGGGACATGGACCGAGAGGACGTACGCCATGGCCTTGCGGATGTTCTCGAAGATGCGCCGCCCGAGCCGGATGGCCGCGACGATCGAGGAATAATCGTCGTCGAGAAGGACGAGGGCCGAGGCCTCCCGGGCGACATCCGTCCCCCGTCCGCCCATCGCGATCCCGATGTGCGCAGCCTTGAGGGCGGGCGCGTCGTTCACGCCGTCTCCCGTCATCGCCACGATTTCGCCTTTCGCCTTGAGGGCCTGCACGAGCCGCAGCTTCTGCTCGGGCACGACCCGCGCGAAGACCCGCGTGCCCACGACGCGCGACGAGAGCGCCGCGTCGTCGAGAGCATCCAGCTCCGGCCCGGTCAGGACGTCGCCGGACGGCAGTCCGGCCCCGGCCGCGATCGCCCGCGCGGTGCCCGGGTAATCCCCGGTGATCATCACGGTCCGCACGCCGGCCCGCTCGCACTCGGCAACGGCGTCCGCCACCCCCGGGCGGAGCGGGTCCGCGAGGCAGACGAGACCGAGACACTCGTAGGTGAGATCGTGGGCGGAGGGTGGCAGGGCGCCCGGCGGTGCCGTCGCCCGGCCGACGGCGAGCACGCGCAGACCGCGTTCGGCGAACTGCGCCACGGCGCCGAGAAGCGCCTGCGCCCCGGCCGCCGGGAGATGACAGAGGTCGGCGACGGCTTCGGGAGCGCCTTTCGCGGCCACGACCCGGGGTCCTCCCCTCTTCGGCTCCCAGACGTGGGTGACGGCGAGAAGCTCCTGGCCGAGGGGGTACTCGTGCACGAGCGTCCAGCCGCCGTGGAGATGCTCGGTGCCCGCCAGAGCTCCTTTCGCGAGCGCTTCCACGGCCTTCTCCATCGGGTCGAAGGGTTTCTGCCGGCTCGCGAGGAGCGCGAACTCGACGAGCGCGTGAAACGTCTCGGGCAGCGGCTCGCCCCGGCGGTTCGGCACGTCCCACGTCTCTTCGCCGACTTCGAGCGCGGCCACGGCCATGCGGTTCTCCGTGAGCGTTCCCGTCTTGTCCACGCACAGGACCGTGGCCGACCCGAGCGCCTCGATGGCGGCCGCGCGCCGCGTGAGGACGTGCCGCCGCGAGATGCGCCACGCGCCCAGGGCGAGGAAGACCGTGAGGATCACCGGAAGCTCCTCGGGCACGAGCGCCATCGCGAGGGCGAGCCCGGCGAGGAGGCCCTGGAGCCATCCGCCCCTGAAGAACCCGAAGGCGATCGCGACGAGGGCGCACAGAGCGAGCCCCGCGGCGGCGAGGACTCGCACCCACCGCGCGGTCTGCGTCTGAAGCGGCGTTGCGTCCGTATCGAGCGTCTGCAGCGCCTTGCCGATTCTCCCCAGCTCGGTCCTCGGGCCCGTGGCGCTCACGCGGGCGACGCCCTGCCCCCGCACGACGAGAGTGCCGGACCACACGTGCGGCAAGCCGTCGCCTCCCGGCCGACCGGCCGCCGCCGCGCTCTCGTCCGCGAGCTTCGTCACCGGGACGGACTCTCCGGTGAGAAGGGACTCGTCGGCCGAGAGGCTCATCGCCTGGAGAAGCACGCCGTCGGCCGGCACGCGGTCGCCCTCCGAGACGACCACGAGGTCGCCCGGCACCACTTCGCGGCCCGGGATCCGGCGCTCCTGCCCCTCGCGCACGACGAGCGCGCGCGGGCTCGAAAGATCGCGCAGGGCGTCCAGAGCGCGCTCCGTCTTGCGCGACTGGTACAGGGAAAGCCCCACGACCCCGAAGACGGATGCGAGGAGCACGAGAGCTTCTTCGCGGTCGCCCAGGAGAACGTAGACCCCGCCGCACGCGAGGAGGAGCAGGATCATCGGCTCTTTCAGGATCTCGGCGGCGAGCGCCGCAAGACTTCGGCGCCGGGTGGACGGCAGCTCGTTCGGGCCCTCGGAGGCGAGACGCGACACGGCCTCGGCCTCGGAGAGCCCGCCGAGGCGCCGCGGGTCGTGATCGGCGGCCATCGGTCGATTCTCGCAGCGAGTCGAGCCGGGACCGATGATGCATCGGCTCCGGGGTCGGCCCCTGGCTGTGGAACCCGTGGCTGTGGAATAGGATTCGTTCATGGCCCCACCCGCGTTCTCCGTTCTCGTCCCCGTGGATTTCTCCCCCGCGTCCCTGAAGGCGCTGCGGGAAGCCGGACGGCTCGCGGAACGGATGGGAGCGTCGCTCACGCTCCTCCACGTCCGGCCGATCTCCGACGTCCGCGCCGCGATCGACGAGGGGCGGGAGGACCGCCTCAAGGGGCCCTCGCGCGCTCGCCTCCGGGATGAAGCGCCACTATGCCGAGCGTCTCGCGGCCCTCGCGACCCGCTCCGGTGCCGTGGAGACGCGCCTCGCGTCGGGCCGGGCGAGCCGCGAGATCGTCCGGGCCGCGAAGGGATTCGACCTCGTCGTCATGGGCCGAACGGGCCGCGGCGGGCTCCCCGGCCTCCTCGGAGGCACGACCCACAAGGTCCTCGCCGCCTGCACCGTCCCGGTCACCGTCGTTCCGGCCTGAGCCTACCGGGTCGGGCCGCCCCCATCGCTCTTGAGGAACTTCAGCAGCTCCGAGTTCGTGGACAGGATGAGCCACGTCTTCTCGTCGAGGCTGCCGCTCAAGGTCTCCATCGACTTCAGGAACTTGTAGAGGTCGGCGTCCCTGCCGTAGGCCCGCGCGTAGATGGAGGTGGCCTTCGCGTCCGCGATCCCCTTGACCTCCTGGGCGCTCTTGTAGCCGGAGGACGAAGCCCCGAGGACATCGCGCTCTTTCTGGCCGCGGATCTCGGCGGCGCGCCCCTGGCCCTCGGAGCGACTTCGCTCGGCGATGCGCTTGCGCTCCGAGATCATCCGCTCGAAGACCTTCTGCTGCACGCTCTCCACGTAGTTGATGCGCTTGAACCTCACGTCCACCAGCTCGATCCCGAACTCGGGCGTGATCTTGGCGGCCTTCTCGAGGATGATCTTCGCGATCCCGCCGCGGCCGCTGCTCACCTTGGCCATGGCCTCGGCCGCTCCGATCCCTTCCAGGTCCTCCGTCACCTGGAAAGTCCGGTTGGTCGAGCGGACGACCTCGATCAGATCGAATGAGGCGATGGCGTTCCGCGTCTCGCCGTCCACGATGTCGTCGAGGCGGCTCTGCCCGCCCCGCTCGTCGCGCACGGCCTGGAAGAACCGCAGCGGGTCGGCGATGCGCCAGCGGGCGTACGTGTCGACCCAGATGTACTTCTTGTCCTTGGTCGGGATCTCGTTCGGGTCTCCGTCGTACTCGAGCCAGCGCTTGTCGAACCGGTGCACATCCTGGACGAGCGGCACCTTGAGGTGCAGGCCGGGGTCTTTCACGACGCCGCCGACCGGCCTCCCGAACTGGGTGAGGATCGCCTGCTCGGTCTCGGAGAGCGTGTAGACCGACGAGAGGAGGAGGGCGATCGCCAGCAGCGCCCCCACGACGATGCCGGGCCCCTTCACGGCTTCACCTCTTTCCGCTCGCCCTCGAGCTGGAGGAGCGGGAGGATGCCTCTCGCGCTCTCGTCGAGAATCAGCTTTCGACCGACCTTCGGCAGGATCGCGCTCAGGGTTTCGAGGTAGATGCGCCGCCGCGTCACGGCGGGCGCCTTCCGGTACTCTTCGTGCAGGGCTTCGAAGCGCTTGGCGTCGCCTTCCGCGTTGTTGACGCGCTCGAGCGAGTAGCCCTCGGCCGCCCGGACGGCCTGTTCGGCCTCTCCCTTGGCCTTCGGAACCGCCTTGTTGTACTCGGCCCAGGCGTCGTTGATGGCCCGCTCCTTCTCCTGGATGGCCTGGTTGACCTCGTTGAACGCCGGCTTCACCGAGTTGGGGGGGTTCACGTCCTGGAGGACGAGCTGCTGGACCTCGATGCCGATCCCATACATCTCGCACAGCCTCTGCAGCTCCGCCTTGGCCAGAAGCGCGATCGCCTCGCGCCCGATGGTCAGGACCTCGTCCACGCTGTGATCGCCCACGACCTGGCGCATCGCCGCCTCGGACATGTACCGGAACGTCTCGGGGACATCGCGCACGCGAAAGAGGAACGCGCTCGGATCCTTGATCCGGTACTGGACGATCCACTCGACCACCGCGACGTTGAGGTCTCCCGTGAGCATCTGCGACTCGGCGATGGTCTCGGGTGAGGCCGTCGCATAGGTGGTCTGGGCCGCCGCCCGCGCGGTCCTGAACCCGAACTCCATCTTGAGCTGGCGCTTGACCGGCACCTTCGTGATCCGCTCCACGCCGAAGGGGATCTTGAGGTGAGGGCCCGGCTCGGTTGTCCGCACGAACTTGCCGAAGCGCTGGACCACCGCCACCTCGTCAGGCTCGACCTGGTAGTAGCCGGTCACGCTCAGGAGCAGGGCCGCCGCGGCGCCCAGGATGAGGAGTGCCCCGCCTCGCGGGATCCGCGGGATCCGCGGCATCGGCGGGAGCTCGAGCCGCTTGCCGCCACCCAGATCCACGCTCCATCCATGATCCTCCATGTCCGCTTCCCTTCAGCCCCGCCAGGGCAGTACAGCTCCGAAGCAATTTACACCCGGCCCGGTTGAGAACCCGTCGCGTCGAAAAGCGTAGAATTAATCCCTATGGCACTCAGACCGAACGGCACGGCCACGATTTCCTTCGGACTCGTCTCGATCCCGGTGAACCTGTTCTCGGCGAGCGAGTCGAAGGCCGCGATCTCCTTCAACATGCTGCACGACGAGGACCACGCGCGCGTGAAGCAGCAGCTCGTGTGCAGCAAGGACGGCGCGCTCGTGGAGCGGGACCACATCGTCAAGGGCTACGAGTTCGAGAAGGGCCAGTACGTCGTCTTCACGCCCGAGGAGCTGAAAGCCCTCGAAGAGCAGTCGAACCAGGTCATGGAGATCACCGAGTTCGTGCCCCTCGCGAAGATCGACCCCGTCTACTTCGACAAGGGTTACTACCTGTCGCCCGGCAAGGGTGGCGACAAGGCCTACCGCCTCCTCGCGAAGGCGATGACCGAAACCGGCCGCTGCGGCCTCGCGAAATACGCGGCGCGCGGCAAGCAGTACCTCGTCGTCGTGCGGCCGGTGACCGGCCACGAGGGCGGCCTCATGATGCAGCAGCTCAACTACGCCGACGAGGTGCGCTCCTTCGCCGACGTGGAGGTCCCTCCGGGCGAGGTGAAGGACGCCGAGCTGAAGCTCGCGATCATGCTCACCGACCAGATCGCGACCGACGAGTTCCATCCCGAGAACTACAAGGACGAGGTCAAAGGGCGCGTCGAGGCGCTGATCCACCGCAAGATCGACGGGCAGGAGATCTCCGAGTCGAAGGCCGAAGCGCCGAAGACGCAGGTCATCGATCTCATGGAGGCCCTGAAGGCGAGCCTCGCGGCACGCGGCGGTCGGCGCAAGGAGGCCGCCTCGGCGCCGGCTGAGCCGGAGCGCAAGCCCGCCGTGCGGGCAACCCGCGAGGAGCCTGTTCAGAAGACGAAGCTCCGGGTGGTCGGCAACGGAAGGAAGGGCCGTTAAGGGCTACTCCGCTTCCGATGTCGCCTCGCTGCTGAAGGTTTCCGTCCGGCAGGTGCGCGCCTGGGCGGCGGTGCTGGGGGCCGAGCGCGCGACCGACGGCGCGTACCGCTTCCGCTTTCGCGATCTCGTTCTCCTGCGCACGGCCAAGGGGCTCGCCGAGGCGAACGTGCCCGCCGCCACGGTGAAACGCGCGCTGAAGAAGCTGCGAGGCCAGCTCCCCGAGGGCCGGCCGCTCACCGGCGTGCGGATCGCGGCCGACGGCAAACGCGTCGTCGTGCACGACGGCGCCGCCGCGTGGAATCCCGAATCCGGGCAGACGCTCTTCGACTTCACGGTGAAAGACCTCGCGACCGCCGCCGCTCCGCACGCGAAGCGCGCGGCCGAGGCGGCGCGCCAGGGCGGCGAGAAGCTGGACGCCGACGACTGGTACCGGCTGGGCTGCGACGTGGAAGCGGCCTCCCCCGCCGACGCGCGCGACGCTTACCGGCGCGCCGTGGAGCTCGAGCCGCACCACGCCGACGCGCACGTGAACCTCGGGCGCCTTCTCCACGAGGAGGGAAAGACGGGCGCGGCCGAGGTGCACTACCGCATCGCGCTCACGTCGAAGCCGAAGCACGCGGCGGCCGCGTTCAACCTCGGCGTCGCGCTCGAGGACCGCGGCCACCTGAGCGAAGCCGCCGCCGCGTACGAGCGCGCGCTCGCGTCCGACGAAAGCTTCGCCGACGCCCACTACAACCTCGGACTCCTCTACGAAAAGCTCGGCAAGGGTCCGGCCGCCATCCGGCACCTGTCGGCGTACAAGAAGGCGGTCGAAGGGCGCTGAGCCTGTTTGGCCGAGGCGCGGGGAGGCGCGAGAATCCCCGCGGAGGAGGACGCATGGACAGCGAGGAGCTCCGTTCCCTCGTCGAAGAGCTGCGGCGCACCCCCGCGCGCCTCAGAGAGCTGATGGCGGGAATTCCGCCCGAGAAAGAGGTCCATAAACCCCGTCCCGACGCCTTTTCCGCGCGCGAGAACGTCCATCATCTCCGGGACATCGAATCGGAGGGCTACGGCGTCCGGCTCCTCCGCATGCTCGGAGAGCCGGATCCCGTCCTGAAGGACCTCGACGGCGACGCTCTTGCGCGCGAGCGGAATTACAACGGGCGCCCTTTCGGGCCCGCACTCGAGGACTTCGCCCTTCTTCGCGCCGCGAATGTCGAACGCCTGCAGCGCCTCGCGCCGGAGGACCTGGATCGGAGAGGCTCGTGGGAGAACGTCGGTCCTGTCACTCTCGGGAAGGTCGTCGAGATGTGGCGGAACCACGACCGCGGGCACCTCGACGAGATTGCCTGGCTCGCGGGCCGGCTTCCGGCCGAGCCGAAGCACAACTTCTGAGCCCGACACAATGTCTGGAAGACGCTCTTATGGCCTCCGAGTGCCGGCGCGCCGCGGTACTCTCGCGCACCGTGCGCCACTTTTTCGAACAGATCCCCTGGCCGCTCGCGATCCTCGCCGCGCTCACGCTGGGCCTCGCGCCGTTCCGCCCGCCGCACGTCGTCGAGAAGCTCGAGATGCTCTTCAAGGGGACGCTCGTGAGGCCGATCGACTGGCTCGACCTCGCCCTGCACGGCGCGCCGTGGCTCGTCGTCATCCTGAAGGGA
>JBGQDL010000027.1:0-33024 GCA_041495865.1 Thermoanaerobaculia bacterium
CCCGTCGCGGCGGCAGGCGTCTTCCTCGTCGCCGCGCTCCTCCTGTCGATCGGCCTCACCCGGGACTGGCGCCTCCTCCACGAGGACAACGGCGCCTTCTTCACGACGCTCGCGCTGAGCCACTTGCGCCTCGGGCTGGCCGGGACGCGCGCCCACGACATCTTCGTCCTCGCGGCCACGGGCCAGCAGCAGCCCTACGGCCATCATCCGCCCGGCGTGGCCCTTCTCCTGGCCGCCGCTTTCCGCGTGGCGGGCTCCGACGCCCCGGCCGTGGCCCGCGGCGTCGCCATCGCCTTCCACCTCGGGAGCCTCGTGCTCCTCATGAAGCTCTTGTCGCTCGTTGCCACGCCGAACGCGGCCACGGCCGGAGGGCTCGCCTTCGCCATCCTTCCGATGAGTGCGTATTTCGGCCGCATGGTCGGCTACGAGCCGTTCGGCCTCTTCAGCGTCTTCGTCCAGCTCCTCGGTTGGACGCTTTATCGGCGAACCGGTGGTGGCCGCTGGCTTCTCCTCCTGGGGTCGGGCGTCGTCCTGGGAGGACTTCTCGATTGGGCGCCCCTCTTCTTTACCGCCTCTCTCGGTACGGTCGAGGCCGTCGATCTCCTCGCCGGAAGACGATCGCAGCGGGCCGCGCTCGCTGTACTCGCGCTTGCCGGCATCGGCGTCGGCGCGTTCGATCTCGCGCATTTCGCCTGGGCGGGGCGCGGCGCCGTGCGTGAGCTCTCCGACGTCTTCGCGAAGGCCAGCCCGCTGACGCCGCGAGCCTTCACCTGGCTGGATCTCGCGCAGAACCAGCTCGACGTCTTCCGGCGCTACTTTACCCACACGGGCCTCGTCGCGACGGCGCTGCTCGCCGGCGCTCTCGTCGCCCGGCGTGGCCGGCTCCTCGCCGCCTTCGGGGTTGCGGACCCGCTGCTGTCGAGGCTCCTCGCCTCCAGCGGAGGCGCGGGCGCCGCGTACATCCTCGCGGCGCCCGCGTGGGCCAAGGTTCACCCTTACTGGCAGTTCTACCTTCTGCCTTTCGCGGCCACCGCGGTCGGACTCGCCGTGGAGACCCTCCTGCGTCGAGCGGCACGTTCCAGGAGGGCGCTCGCCCTGCTGGGTTGTGCCGGTCTCGAGGTTCTTGCCACGTCGGCCTACACGCTCCATCTGAGGCATACGCGTGTCGGCGTGTACGCCGTCGAGCAGACTCGCGTCTTCCGGAGCCTTTATCTGAGACCGAAGAGCGCACCCGGCCCGTGAGCCCGTACAATCGGGAGGGGGGTGTCGCCCGATGTCCGCCGTTCCCGCCGCGCCCCGCGTCCCCCCTGCCCCGGCGGTGACGAACAACCGTGTCGCGGCGGCTCTTCTCGCCCTCGCGGCCGCGGAGCCGGGCGGGCGCGCGGCGACCGAGTATCGCGCCGCTGCCCGGACCCTCCGGGGGCTCGACACGGATCTCTTCGGACGGCGCTTCGCGCTCGCGTCCCTGCCCGGCGTGTCGCTCCGGGCCGCCGACGCGATCGGCTCCTTTCTCGCTTGCGGCTCGGACGAAAACATCGACGACGCTCTCGCGGCGATGCTCGATCGCGCGGACCCCGCGGCGGGGCGGAAGCGCGACTTCCTCTCGCGCGCGGATGCCGACCGGATTCTCTCCGGACCCGGCGGGATCTGCCGGGCGGATCTGTGCGGCGACCTCCACCTCCACACAGACCGCTCCGACGGCCGGATGCCCCTCGCCTCGCTTCACCGCGCGCTCGAGCGCCGGGGGGACCGCTATGCGCTTCTCACGGACCATGCGCGCGACTGCGCCGTCGCGGGCGGGCTCTATCCCGCCGACTTCCGCGCGCAGCGGCGCGAGGTCGATCTCCTGAACGCGCGGGCCGACTCGGATTTCACGATGTTTCTCGGCGCGGAAGCGAACATCGCCGAGGACGGCACGCTCGACGTGACGCCCCGGACCGTGCCCGAGGTCAGGGCCGTCGTCGCGTCGGTGCACACGGACCTCAGGAGCCCGCGCGACCAGACGGCGCGACTCGTCGGCGCGATCGAAACGCCAGGCGTCGCGATCCTGGGCCACCCGAAGGGCCGTCTCTATGACATGCGGAGCGGCGTCCGCGCGGACTGGCCGCGCGTGTTCGCGGCCGCGGCGGCGCATGGCGTCGCCATCGAGCTGAACGGCTGCCCGGAAAGGCTCGACCTCCCGCCGGCTCTCGCGGCGCTCGCGGTCGACTCGGGATGCCTCTTTTCTCTCTCCTCGGATGCGCATGCCGCGCCGCACCTCTCGTTCCTCGACTTCGGCCTCGCCGTGGCGCGCCTCGCGGCCATTCCCGCCTCCCGCGTCGTCAACACGTTCTCGCGCGACCGATTCGCAGAGTGGCTGGAGGAGCGGCGCGCGGGTTGACCGGATCGGCCGAAAGCGCGCGGCTCAGGGCACGAACCGGACCGCGAAGGCGAGCGCGAGGTCCGTGGAGTCGCCAAAACGCGGAACGTTCTCGATGAGCGCGAGGCTCGCGAGGAGATGGCCGCCGAACCGGCGCGAGATTCCGAGCGTGACGTCGACGCTGGCCGCCGCCTCGTCGCCCACGGCGTCGCGCCGGAACGGGCTCTGTTCCCACGTCGCCGACAACGAGACGAACGTGTCCCGTGAGAGCCGCATGTCGACCGCCCCGAGGACCCGCGCGAAAGAGGTGACCTCGAACGTCGTGACCGTGTTCCCGCGAAAGGACCCCGGCGTAACGAAGCCGCCTTCGGCCCGCAGCCCCCACCGCCCGGCGTCACCGAACCGATAGAGCGCGCCCACGAGGAGCCCCGCGTCGAGAGAGCCCGAGCCGCGGTATGCGTTCGCGTCGCCGGTCGGCGCCTTCACCGTGAGGTCCCCCGAGAGGCACAGGCCGCTCGCGAAGCGGCCCCGGTACCTGAGGCTCGCGGTGACGTCCGAGAGACCTGCCGCCGGCATCCGGTCCTCGAACTCCAGCCGCCCGGACGCGCGCTGGCGCACGACGACGTACTGATCCGCGGGGAAGTTCCGCCTCTGCCCGTCGTAGAGACCCAGGGCGCTGTGGAAGGACTCGATGGCGCCTTCGAGGTGGATCGCGTCATAGGAAACGTACGGAACCTCGACCGCGACGGAAAAATGCTCGGAAAGGCCCCAGGCGCCGCGCAGGGCCACGCGGGTCACTTCCCCGTCGACGAACTCGATGAAGTCCTCCGTGTGGCGGGAGTGAAGCGTCTCGGCCTCCTCGCGCGAGAAGGCCAGACCGTTGCGCTGAAACTCGTTGTGGATCGCTTGCGGGTGCCAGGAGTGCGAGAACGTGTTCCCGTACGAGATCTGTACGTCGACCGCTCCCGACCCGGGCCGGGGCGCCGAGACGTCCTGCGGCCCGAAGTGGAGGAACGGCACGTCGAGAAGGTAGAGCGAGCGGGTGCCGGGGATCGGCGGGCCGGGATCGCCCGTCTGTCCGTGGAGGCCCGCGACGGCGAGGAGAAGCACGCTCCCAAGGACTCCCGGCAGCCGGGAGCGGACCCCGCTCCGGCGCGGGACTCCCGCGCGCTCAGAACGCGAAGAAAAGGCCGGCATCGCCGTCGACATGGTTGAACCAGTGGCCCCCTTGCAGGGAGACGAAACGCGGGCGCGCGTCCACCCGCAGCCCCAGCCACGGCAGGAGGTACGCCTTGAAGCCGGCGTCGAGGTGGAACGCGATGCGGTTGGAGTCCCGGACGTCGGCCCGGTCCGGAATGTCGGGATCGAGGACCGCGACACCCGCGCCCGCCCCCGCGAAAGGTGCGAATCGGCCCGCCAGGAACGTCCAGCGCACGCCCGCCTCGAGGAAGCGCAGTTGCAGGGTGCTGAGCTGCGGCCTGGACGCGAAGACGCCGTTGGCGCTCCCCACGAAGCGCGTGTCCACCTTCTCCGCGGCGAACTCCACGGCGAGCCGGGGCGTGAGGAGGTAGCCGATCCTCAAACCCTGGGAGATGGCCGAGTCGGATTCGATGGCCTGCGGAAAGTACTCGTTCGAGCCCGCGGGAAGGGTCCCGCCGAAGTGCCGCCCCCAAAGCACGCCGATCTCGAACCTGCCCTCCGTCTGCTGGCCGTCCGCCGGCACCGCCGCCGCGAAAAGAAACACCGCGAGCGCGAGCCGCCGAAACGGCGTGGGTGCCGCCCGCCTCACGCGACGAGACCGCGGGCCTTCGCGAGGGCGCGCGCCTTCTCGAGAGCCTCGGTGGCCTTCTTCTCGAGATCGTCGGCATCGTCGCGAAAGCCGCGCGAAAGCTCGGGCGACGACACGCCCGGCAGGTTGATCCGCACGTTCGCGAGAGCGCCGAGCGTCGCGCCGAAAAGCAGGAGCGCGGCGACCCACGCGTCGGATGCCGCGTTGGGGTTGCCCTTCTCGAGCACCTGGGGCGCGGTCTTCAACGCCTCGCACGCGAAGAACGCCGTCTGCATCGGCACCGTCGCCGCGAGAACGTTCGCCTCGTCGATTGCACGCGTCCTCCGGGCCGCGGCCTCGGGCGTGTCCTTCGGGAGCCGCCGCGCGGCCACGACGGCGTCGAACGCCTTCGTGTCCTCGTCCACCAGCTCGAGAAGGCGCACGCGGGCGCCGAGGAGACGGTCCGCCAGCGGCTCGAGCTCCCCCCAGGATGCGCGGTACTTTTCCTTGCCGAGCGTCAGGCGGACGACCATCTCGAGAAGCGCGGCGCCGGAGGCCCCCGCCGCCGCCGCGGCCGAGCCGCCCCCCGGCGCGGGAGCGTCGGAGGCGAGAGCGGCGGTGAAGGCCGAGAGCGGGGTGACGGCGAGCGAGGTCATGCCACGGAATGTATCAACATCCCGGCTGTTACCATTCCGCCCCTCATGCGCGTCGCGAAAGTCGCCCGCGCGGGTCTCGTCGGCACCCGCTTCCTGTGGCTCGTCGTCCTCGGCGTGATGCCGCCCGCCGCGGCCGAGGAGCGGGTCTTCGGCGAGCGCGAGCTCCGGGTCTCCGTCATGGCCGGCCAGAGGTTCCATCCGGAGGAAGGGCACGGCTGGGCCGAGTTCGGCTCGCCGGTCGTGCAGTGGGGGCGCTCTCTCTCCCGACGCGTCGAGGCGCTCGTGGAGCTCCATCCCCTCATGCTCGTGAACCAGCCTCGCTTTCCGCCGGACGGCGAGCGCGAGCTGGTGGAGGCGTTCGCGCTGGACATCGGGATCCGCTGGACCTTCAGCCCGGCGAGCTGGACGCCGAAGCTCTACGTGGAGGCGCTGGATGGCGCGTTCTACTCGCTTCGGCGCGTCCCGGCGCGGGGCACCACCTTCAACTTCCTCTCCCAGGCGGGCGCCGGAGTCCGGCTCCCCTTCGGGGAGCGCTGGCACCCCTTCGTGCAATACCGGTGGGTCCACATCTCGAACGCCGGTCTCGGGCGCTTCAACCCGGACTGGGACTTCCACGGCCTGATGATCGGAGGCTCGCTCGTCCTTCCGGACTGAGCCCCCATGAAGAACGCGTGCACCGCCGCCGCCCTGATCGCCGGGTTCCTCGCCGCCGCGCCTCCCGCCTCGGCCGGAGTGCCCGTGGCGCTGAAGGTCGAGGCGCTCGTCTTCGGGGACAACACGGAGTTCTTCAACCTTTACCGGACGGGAGAGACGACGTTCGGGGCCTGGGTGCGCCTTTCCTTCTCCGCGCGCCTGGCGGAGAACGTGGCGTTCACGGTCGGCGCGTATGGCAACGAACGGTTTGGATCCGAGCGCTCCTTCGAGGAGGCGCGACCCGTGATCTCTCTTCGCGTGGGGAGCGAACGCGGACGTCTGGTGCTCGGGACGCTCGAGACCGTCCGGCGCGCCGAGGGGATCGGCCCCGACGTGACGACCCCCCACGGACTGCTGCCGCCCGTGCAGGTCGAGGTCTTCTCGTTCACGAGGCCGTACGAAAACGGCTTCCAGTGGATCCTCGACACCGACGCGGTGAAGAACGACGTCTGGCTGAACTGGCAGAAGCTCGACACGCCCGAGCACCGGGAGGAGCTGGAGGCCGGGACGGCGGCGCGCGTCCGCCTCGGCGGGCCGTTCTGGGCCGGAGCGCAGGTCCACGTCGTGCATCACGGCGGACAGCTCCACGACGTGGGTCCCGTCAGTGACAGCTTCGCTTACGGGCCGGGCCTCGTCGTCGCCCCGCGGGTCCGCTTCCTCGACAGGGCCTCCGCCGAGGCCTACCTCCTCTTCTCGAAGGACACGCCCGATCGAGAGAGTCCGCAGCTCACCAAAAGCGGTCAGGGCGTCTTCGTCCGCCTCGCGGCCGAGAAGGAGGGGTGGCGAGGGCACCTGATCCTCTGGCGCGCCCGGAATTTCGTGAAGGAGGAAGGAGACCCGAACTACCTCTCGCGCTCTCAGGACGGGAGCTTCTACCGCGCGACCCGCACCTACGCCGAGCTCGGCCTGGCGAAGAGCTTCCGGGTGGTGGCGGGCGTGGAGATCGAGCCCTCGTTCCGCGCTCACCGTACCGACAACGACCTCGAGTACTCGTACCGCCTCATCGCGCGTGTCGCGTTCGACGTGCCGGTCCTCGACGGATCGAGATGACGACGCGGGCCCTCCTCCTCCTCTTCTCGCTCGCGCTCGTCGCGGGGAGCGCGCGCGCGCAGTCGGCTCTCGATCCGGCCCCCTCTTTCGCCCCCTTCGCCTCGCTCCCGATCCGCATCTCCGGCGAGGTGCGCGAGCGCTACGAGAACCCCGAGCTGCCGCTCGACAAGGCTGGCGAGGTGGACGTGCGCCACGCCGCGCTTCCTCTTTTCTTCTCGCGCATCCGCCTCGGCGTTTTGGCCGAGCCCCTTCCGTCCTTCTCGGCGCGCGTGGAGCTCCAGGACGCGCGCTTCTGGGGCGAGGAGCAGGGGACTCTGAACAACCTCAAGGGCGTGGACCTCCACCTCGGGTACCTGCAGCTCGGCGAGGCCGAACGCTTCGTCCGCCTGGGCCGGCAGGCCTATTCGCTGGGTGAAGAGAGGCTCTTTGGAGCCGACGACTGGTACGAGACGGGGCGGGTCTTCGACATGCTCCGCCTCCGCTCGCCGCTCGCCGGCGGGACGTACGTCGGGGAGCTCCTCTACGCCGAGACGACGAACCCCGTGCCCGACAACCAGGACGAGGCCTTCGAGCTCGTGCAGCTCTCACGCCTCCTGCCGCGCGAGGGGTACCTGCGGGTCTACGGCGTCGAGAAACACGAGAGCCACCAGGGGCCGATCACCGGAAACAAGCTCTACGTCGTCACGCTGGGCCTCCACGCGCACATGAACCTCGGCCCGTTCCTCGTCGACCTCGAAACGGCCGGCCAGGCCGGCGAGCACTATGACGACGTCCAGCGCGCGGGCTTCGTGGCGGGTTACGTGAGGAGGAGCTGGCCGGGACGCCACCCGCTGACACTGGGGGTCGAGTTCTCATGGGGGGCGGGGGACGCGGATCCCGGCGACCGGATCAACAATCACCTCGACCTCCTCTATCCCACGCGACACGGCAAGTACGGGGCCCTCGACCTCCTCTCGCTCCAGAACAACCGACAGGCGGCCGCGACGCTCGACGTCTTCGGAGAGCAGCCAGGCGATGCGTTCCACTTCGCCCTTCGCACCCTTGCCGTCGACAAACCGGCGGATGCCTGGATGAACGCGCGGGGCGAGACGATCGGGCGCGTCCCGGACGGCTCGGCGGGACGCTCCATCGGCTGGGAATTCGACATCGGCCTCGCGCGGAGGATCTTCCGCGGGATCGACCTGACGATCGGTCTCGAGGGGGGCTACCTTCTCGGCGGCGAATTCGCGAAGGCGGCGGACCACATCGTGCAGGCGTACGCCGGGTCGCTCACGATGACGTACCGCTTCGGGCCCTGAGCGACGCCGTGCGCCACGGTATCCGCGCGCGCCTCGCGCCCGCGATTCTCGCCGTCCCCTCCCTCCTCGCGCCCGCCGCCCACGCGCAGGAGAATGAGCCGGTGCGCGTCGTGCTCCTCGGCGGGGGAGGATTCTGGGACCGGCCCTGGGAATCGAGCGCGTTCTCCTCCGCCGCGCTCGCGCGCGACTTCCCGCTCGCCTTCGGCTCGCCCTTCGCGGCCGGCGCCGAGCTCCACCCCGCGCTCGTCGTGCGCCAGCGCAGGCTCGATCGCGAGGGAAGCGAGGTGCGGCCAGCGTCGGCCCTCGCGGGCCTCCTCGTCTATCGCGGCGGAGCGCGCGGTCCCGGGTGGGGCTACCGCATCGAAGCGGGCACCGGCGTTCTCTACTCGTGGCGCGGCTCAGTCCCGGCGGACGGGACGCGGCTCAATTTCTTCAATCAGGGAGGCGCGTCGATCGTCTTCAGGCGGCGCCACGAGTGGAGCGTTGGATACCGCTTCGTCCACGCCTCGAACCTGAACCTCTTCGGAAGAGAGAGGAACCCGGGCGTGTCCTTCCACGCCCTCGTCCTCTCGCTGGGCTGGCGCTGAGGGCGGAGGTCGCGCGCGCGCTCAGGAGTCGCCGCGGCGCCCGCCGCTCACGACGAGATGGCCCGAAGCGATCACGTGGGAGACGAGATTCACTCCGTAGTGGTAGACGACGTGCTCGAGCGCCGGCGCGTCGAGGAGCACGATGTCCGCGCTCTTTCCGGCCTCGAGCGAGCCGCGCCGCGCGGCCTCTCCCACCGACGCCGCCGCGTTGAGCGTCATCCCGGTGAGCGTCTCCTCCACCGTGAGCCCCATCCCGAGGGCCGCGAAGAAGGCGACGGCCGCGAGCGATTCGGTGTACGACGAGCCCGGGTTGCAGTCGGTCCCGAGCGCGACGGGGACGCCAGCGGTCACCATCTCGCGCGCGGGAGCGAAGCGGTTCATCCGGAGAAAGACCGAGGTGCCGGGAAGGAGCGTGGCGACGACGCCGGCCCGCGCCATCGCCTCGATGCCGTCCCTCTGCGCGAAGAGGAGGTGGTCCGCGGAGATCGCCCCGACCTCCCCGGCGAGCCGCGCGCCACCGAGCGGAGTCAGCTCGTCCGCGTGGAGGCGCGGGCGGAGGCCGAGGCGCTTCCCCGCTTCCAGGATCCGGCGCGACTCGGGAAGGTCGAAGACACCGGCCTCGCAGAAGACGTCGCAGAACTGGACGCCTCCTTCCGCCGCGAGGGCCGGGAGAATCTCGCCGCAGCACTCGGCGACGTAGCGGGCGCGAAGCGCCGCGCTTCCCCGCCGCTCGGGCGGGACTTCGTGCGCGGGAAGCGCCGTCGCGGCGACTCCCACCGGATGGCCGGCGGCGCCTCGCTTGAGGGCGCGGAGCTGCTTGAGCTCGTTCGGAAGGTCGAGGCCGTAGCCCGTCTTGACCTCGCAGAAGGTCGTGCCGTGCCCGAGCATTCGGTCGAGGCGCGCGCGCACGTTCTGGGCGAGCGTCTCCTCCGAGGCGGCGCGCGTCGCCGCCACGGTCGCGAGGATGCCGCCTCCCGACGCGGCGATGTCCGCGTACGTCTCCCCTTTCAGGCGGCGGTTGAACTCGTCCTCCCGGAAGCCGTCCCACGGGAGGTGCGTGTGCGCGTCGACGAATCCGGGAACGGCCGTCCTGCCTCCGCCGTCGAGGACGGTCTCCTCCGCGGCCGGGGTCTCTCCGAACCGGCGGACGAACTCGGCATCCGTCCCCGCGAAGACGACGACGCCGTTCTCGACGAGGAGCGCGGCGTCTCTCACGCGCCGGATCGCGCCCTGGGCGGCTCCGCCGCGGGCCGACGCTCCCTCCGGCGTCGCCAGCTCGGCGAGATGCCGGACGGACAGCCTTTTCAGGCCGTCTCTCCCTCGCGTTTCTTCGGACGGTGGATCGCGACCGAGCCCTCGAGCTCGTCCTCTTCCTTGTCGAAGTTGAGGACCTGCTGGAAGAGGTCGATCGTGCTCTGGAGCTTCAGCTGGAAGTTCCGCCTCTCCATGCGCAGCTCACGGATCTTCTTTTCGGTGTCGGCCATCCGCTCGAAGGACTGCTGCACCATACGCTCGGCCTTCGTCTGGGCCTCGCCCACGATGCGGCCCGCGTCCTTCTCGCTCGTTTCGCGCAGGCTGTCGGCCGAGCGCTGGGCGAGGAGAAGCGTTTCCTTCAGCGTGGCTTCCGTATCGCGGTGTCGCGTGTTTTCTTCCTTCAGCCGCGCGTTCTCGCGTTCGAGCTCGTCCAGCTCGCGTGACATCTCCTCGAGGTCCTCGGCGAGGGCCTCGAGGAAGTGCGTCACCTCGGCCGGGTCGAAGCCGCGAAAGCGCTTCGGAAACTGCCTCTTATGGATCTCGAGTGCGCTGATCGTGGGTCTCATACAGCAATCTTAAACCCTTTGTCGTCAAAGAGGTGCGGAGAATGTCTCCGCCGACCCCTCAGTGCACCCGGAAGTCGTCCTCGCGTCCGACGACGTGGAACGCGCGCCGGCGGCCGGGAAAGCGCAGGCGCGGGAAGCGTGGGAATCTCGGGCCGCCGCCTCGGAAGCCGCGGACGAACAGCCACGCCACGGGCAGGCCGCCGAGGACGAAGGCGAGGCGCGGGAGGGAGCGGGTGCCCTCCAGCTCGCTGAACACGACGAAGACGAGCGCGAGGATGGCAAAACCCAACCGCGTCATCGGAAGGACACCGAAGAAAGAAAGAGGCTGAGACGGTCCCTCGAGCATCCACGCGAAGATCAGCGCGAGAAGGGCCGGCGCGAAGCCCGCGCCTCCTCCGACGACGAGACCGAGGAGGCCCGCGACGACGGCTGCGAGTCCGAGAAAGATCATGAATCGGCGCGATCCCCAGCGCGGCTCGATTTCGGCGCCGAGGCTCCAGATCATCAGGAGAGTGAAGAGAACTCCGGTAATCGAGCCGTTGACGAAGGCGTAAGTGACCAGTCGCCAGACCTGCCAAATGAACGGGGGACCCGGCAAGAGCGCGAGCCAGAGTCGCGCCGGCGGCCATGCGAGCGTCAGGAGATAGCTCGTCGCGACGAAGACGAGAAGCGTACGCGTCACGGGTGGGATCCGGCGCCAGCCGGGGGGACCCGCCCAGCTCATCCTGTACGCGGGCCTCATCGCGGTGAGCCTAGCATCGGGAGATTCGGGCGCGCCGTCCGTTCACGCCCTCGCCCCGAAGATCGCCGTCCCCACGCGCACGAGCGTCGCGCCTTCCTCGATCGCGGCTTCGAAATCGTCGCTCATGCCCATCGAGAGCTCCGGAAGGAAGAGCGCCTCGCCGAGCTTCCTGAGGGCCGCGAAGTGCCGGCGGGTCTCCCCCGGCGGAGGGATCGTCATGAGCCCGCGGAGGTCCAGCGCGGGCAAGGCGCGCACGGCCCCGACGAGGGCGGCGGCGTTCGCCGGGTCCACCCCCGACTTCGTCGCCTCGCCTCCGAGGCGCACCTGGACGAAGACGAGCACGCGCTTCCCCGCCGCCGCCGCCGCGCGGTCGACGCGGCGTGCGAGGTCCAGAGAGTCGATCGTCTGGACCGCCACGGCCACCTTCACGGCCCGATTCACCTTGTTCGACTGGATCGGGCCGATGAGATGGCCCCTGGCGTCGGGCGGCAGATGCGGAAATTTCTCCTCCGCCTCCTGCACGCGGTTTTCGCCGAAGGCGCGGATTCCAGCCGCGTGAGCCGCCAGGAGGTCGGGGAGCGGATACGTCTTCCCGACCGCGACGAGGAGCACGCTCTCCGGCGGGCGACCGCTCCTCGCCGCCGCTGCCGCGATGCGCGCGTTCACGCCGGCGACGCGCGCCGCGATCTCCGCCGCGCGGCTCACGGGGGAGGCCGGCGGGCGTCGAGGACGCGGTTCGCGAGGGCGTCGGCCTCGTGGTTCTCCTCGCGGCCGACGTGAACGACGCGGAGGCGTTCGATCCCGCGCGCCTTCCGCCGCGCCTCCTCGAGGAAGCCCGCGAGGTGGGCCGCCTTCATGCGGTACTCGCCCGAGAACTGGCGGAGCACGAGCTGGCTGTCCGCGCGGATCTCGACCTCCTCGGCGCCCGACGAAAGCGCGAGGTCGAGAGCCGCGAGGAAGCCGCGCCATTCGGCCACGTTGTTCGTCGTGCGGCCGATCGCACGCGCCGCGGTGAGACCGGAGGGCGACCACACGCCATACGAGGCGGGCCCCGGATTCCCGCGCGAGGCCCCGTCGAAATAGAGAACGAGGGGCCCGGCGCGCCTCACGGAATCCAGTAGAGGATGCGCTTGCAGCTCTCGCAGAACACCGTGTCCTTCGAGAGCCTCAGGTCGGAAAGGAGCTGCGGGCGCAGGCGCACATGACAGGCCGAGCAGGCCGCCGTCTGCGGCCCGACCATGTCGACCCGGGCCACCGCCACGCCGGCGCGTTTGTGCCTGATGCGTTCGAAGGTTTTGAGGAGCCGCGGCTCGAGCTCGGATCTGAGGCTCTTCGCCCGCTCGTTCGCCCGCGCGATCTCGGTGTCCAGGACGGCCTGTTCGGCCCGCCACTCCTTCATCTGCTCCTCGTAGCCCGCCTCTTCGGCCGGAAACTCCTCTTCGCGCCGGTCCAGCTCGGAGGAAGACCCGGTCAGCGTCTCGTCCAGGGAGAGGAGCTCGTCCTCGCGGGTCCTCACCTCGCGCTTGATGCCGTCGATCTCGTTCAGGAGGGCGCTGTACTCGCGGCTCGTCTTCACCGACTGGAGCTGCTGCTGGTACTTCCTGAGCTGCTCGCTCAGGTCCTGGACCTCGCCGTCGAGCGTTTTCTTGCGCTCCTCGGCCCGCGAGAGAACGGCCCCAGCCGCGTCCCGCTGGCGCCGCGCGTCATGGTAGGCCGCCTCGATGTGAACGAGGTGGTCGGGCGTCTTGTCGCGCCGCCCGGTCTTATTGTCGACCTCGAGAAGAACTTCCTGGAGCAGGTACAGCCTGTCGAGCGGACTCGTCATCGTCGCGCTCACCTCGTCATCCCGGTCATCTTGAACCCCCTGAAAACGAAAACGGGCGCCACAAAGGCGCCCGGCTGGACGAACCCCCGGCACTCGAAAGCGCCCGTGGGATCGGAAATGTTTCGTCGCGCCCGGATGTCTGTCTCCCTCTCGGTCCCGTCGGAACCGTCCGGTGGGTCCGCCTGGATTCGAACCAGGGACCCGCCGGTTATGAGCCGGTGGCTCTGACCGCTGAGCTACGGACCCCGACGGCCGAATTCGAAGGATAGCACGAAGAGGATCTTCTTAGAAGGCGCGTGCGGGGGGGCGCGAATCTCCTCTTACTGGCCTACATCGACAAACGGCCGAAGCTTTTTGGCCCGGCTGGGGTGCCGGAGCTTCCGGAGCGCCTTGCTCTCGATCTGCCGGATGCGCTCGCGAGTCACGTTGAAGCTCTTCCCCACTTCCTCGAGCGTGTGTTCCGACCCGTCGCCGACTCCAAAGCGCATGCGGAGGACCTGCTCCTCGCGGGGGGTGAGGGTCTTCAGCGTGCGGCGCGTCTGGTCCTTGAGGTTCGCGACGATCACGGCGTCGATCGGCGAGATGACCTGGCGGTCCTCGATGAAATCGCCGAGATGCGAATCTTCCTCCTCGCCGATGGGCGTCTCGAGAGAGATGGGCTCCTGCGCGATCTTCATGATCTTTCGGACCTTCGAGGCCGGCATGTCCATGCGCCGGGCGATCTCCTCGGCGGTCGGCTCGCGGCCGAGCTCCTGCACGAGCGAGCGCTGGGTGCGCGTGAGCTTGTTGATCGTCTCGATCATGTGGACGGGGATGCGGATCGTGCGGGCCTGGTCGGCGATGGCGCGCGTGATGGCCTGCCTGATCCACCACGTGGCGTACGTCGAGAACTTGTAGCCGCGGCGGTACTCGAACTTCTCGACCGCCTTCATGAGTCCGATGTTCCCTTCCTGGATGAGGTCGAGGAACTGCAGCCCCCGGTTCGTGTACTTTTTCGCGATCGAGACGACGAGCCGGAGGTTCGCGACGATCAGCTCCTGCTTGGCCTGGTCGGCCTCGCCTTCGCCCTCGCGGATGAGCTTCATCGTCCGCTTGATCTCGTCGTGGTCGATCCGGTACTTCTCCTCGAGCTCCTTGAGCATCTGCCGGTACTTGGAGACGCGGCGCTTGTAGAACTCGCGGCGGACCTCGTTCTTCTCCTTCTTGAGGTTCCCGAGGTCCTGGCGGATCGTGGCCTCGGGCATCGCGAACTGCCGGTCGAGGTCCTTCAGCATGTTCACCATGCGCAGGAGCGTCGCCGTCGTGAAGTCGATCGCGTGGATGAGGCGCGCGATCTCCGAGACACGCCGGTCGATCGCCGGGTCGACGACGGGCACGGGTTTCGTGGGCGGCACGGGCTTCCCCGCCGCCTTCGCCTTCGCGTGAACGAGCGCCTTGACCGTAAGCTTTTTCGGCTTCGGCGCGGGCCTCTTGCGGTCGGCCAGCCTGCGCAGCTCGCCGTCGAGCTTCGCGATCTTCTCGAAGTGCTTCTGGATCGACCCGATCCGGTTCGCGGTGCGCGGGTCGATCTCGTCGGCCTCCTCGAGCGCCGCAGCGGCGAACTCGAGGAACCCACGCGCGACGTTCTTGTCCTTCTTGGCCTGCTCGACGATCTTGAGGATCTCGCCGAGGACGACCTTGTTCGTCGAGAGCGCCCGGTAGATCTTCGCCTCGCCGTTCTCGATGCGCCGGGCGATCGACACCTCGCCCGCCCGGTCGAGCAGCTTCACGGTGCCCATCTCGCGCAGGTACATGCGCACCGGATCGTTCGTCTTCTCGACGGTCGTCGGATCGGGCACCGTCGTCTCGGAGCCGGCGGCCGGCCCGGCCTTCTTCGTCGCCTTCTCGGGGACGTCCACGACCTCGATGCCGAACTCGCCGAACCGGATGTAGATCTCGTCCAGCTCGTCCGGCGCGTTCGCGAGCTCTTCGGGCAAGGCCTGATAGATCTCGTCGTAGAGCAGGTACCCGCGCTCCTTGCCGAGGTTGATCAGCGTCCTGACTTCGGGATGTTTTTCTTCTGCCGTCACCGACTTCTCGCTTCCACGAGCGCCCGGGAGGACCCGACGCGCTTCAAATCTGCTTTGCGGTTTCCGCCTTGAGTTCCGCCTTCAGGCGCCGGATTTCCTCTACGAGCGCCTGTTTGCGGCGGTAAGCCACGTCGCGTCCTTCGAGGTTTCCGAGGGCCGCGGCGTTCTGAATTTCTGGCTGGAGGCTTCTCGCAGTTTCCTCCAGAAAACGTATCTTCAACTGGAGCAATGGGATATGAATTCGGCTGAGCCCTCCACCGCGCTCCGGGCTTGAATTGCCTTCGTTGAGCAGCAATTCCGCGGCGAGGGAGCCCGCATCTGCCCCAAGATGTGACGTAAATTGCGAAAAATCAAGGGCTCCGGGCTCGTTCCCAATTGCCTTCATGGCTATAAGTATCTCTTTTGCAGCAGGATACGAAAAAACTTCTGCTGGAATCCTGCCCGCAAGCGCCGAGCTTCCGGGCCACTCGGATAGAAGTGCCGAAAGCACACGCGCCTCCTGTTCCGGCAGGTCCAGGGAAGACCGGCCTCCCGGGGCCGCCGGACTTGATTTAACCGGCGCGAGAGCGGTTTTCTTCCCCGACGGGGCGAGGACCGAAAGGGGAACGCCGGCGCCCCGCGCGAGGCCGGAGATGAGCTCGTGGCGGAGGACCGGGTCCGGGGCAGCCGCGAGGATGTCGACCGCCTCCCGCAGCTTCCCCGCGCGCTCCGTCGGGTCCTGGCCGGCGGCGTCGGGAATCCGATCGAGGAGCGTCTCGAGGAGAGCGGGCGACGCCCCGATCGCGGCGTGCAGCGCGTCCGCACCGTGCTCCCGAAGGTACGAGTCGGGGTCGTGCCCGTCGGGCAGCGGGAGGTGCCGCACCTTCACGCCGCGCGCGAGGAGCTGCGGAAAAGCCTTGTAGGCGGCAGCGAGGCCGGCCGCGTCGCCGTCGTACGCGACGATCACCGTCGCGGCCTGCCGCGCGAGGAGATCCGCCTGCGCGGGCGTAAGCGCCGTGCCCATGGAGGCGACCGCGTTCGCGGCGCCCGCGCGCTCGCACGCGATGCGGTCGAAGTAGCCCTCGACGAGGAGGACCGAGTCTTCCCTGCGGATCGCCTCCTTCGCGCGGTCGAGGCCGTACAGGAGCTTCCCCTTCGAGAAGCGGGCCGTCTCCGGCGAGTTGAGGTACTTGGGCTGATCGTCCCCGAAGGCACGCGCTCCGAAGCCCAGGATCTCGCCGCGCGCGTCGCGGATCTCGATCGTGAGGCGGTTGCGGAAGCGGTCGTACACGCGACCCGTCTCGGGATTCTTCTGGAGAAGTCCGGCATCGAGGAGCGTGTCTTCCTGGACGCGCGCGGCCAGCGACGTCTTCAGGGCGTCCCACGCGTCGAGGGCCGCGCCAAATCCGTAGCCGTGCGCCTCCTCGGGCGTGAGGCCGCGCTTCTCGAGGAGCGCCCGGGCGGCCGCATGCCGGTCGAGGTTCGCGCGGAAGAACGCGGCCGCCAGCGCGAGCGCTTCGGCGGCGCGCGTCTCCTTCCCGCGGTCCACGCGCGTGCCGCTCCGGCGCATCGGAAGGGTGATGCCGGCGAGCCGGGCGAGATAGGCCACCGCCTCGGGAAACTCCAGGCGCTCGGTCTCGCGCACGAACGTGATCGCGTCGCCCTTGGCTCCGCAGCCGAAGCAGTAATAGAAGCCCTTGTCGGGATGCACGTGAAAGGAAGGGGTCTTCTCGCCGTGGAACGGGCACAGACCCTTCCACGAGCGGCCCGACTTCTTGAGCGACGTCGCGGCGCCGACGAGCTGGACGAGGTCCGTCGCCGCGAGGACGTCGCGCTTGACGTCGTCGGTGATGTCGTAAACGGGCTCAGACATCCAGCCTCGCGATCGTCACCGCCTGGCCTCCCTCCTCGGCGTCGCCCCAGCGATACGACGCGATGCCGGGGTGCGTCTTCAGGAACTCGCGCACCGCGGCGGCGAGGCGGCCCGTGCCGTGGCCGTGGACGAGGCGCAACGCCGCCTGGCCGGAGAGAAGCGCATCGTTGATGGCCTTCTCCACGACGGGAAGGGCGTCGTCGACCCTCTGTCCCACGAGCACGACCTCGGCCGTCGCGACGACACCGGAAGACGACGGCGGGGGAGTCGCCGCGCGGGCCGAGGGCGCGACGGGTGCCTTGACCAGGAGCGCACGGCCAGCCTGGGCGGCAGGGGAGAGAGCCGCCAGGGCCACTCTCAGGCGCTTGCCCTTCACCTCGACCTCGGCCAGCCCGCGGCCCGCGTCGAGGGCGAGAAGCCGGCCGAACGCGCCGAGGCCCCCGATGCGCACCTCCATCCCCACGGCGACCGGCCCGGAAAGGGGGGCGGCCTCGTCGTCCCCGCCGAAAAGAGAGAGCGCCGCCTCCCGCGCCGACTGGGTGACGGTCGTGAGCGCGCCCCTCGAGATCGAGCGGCCCGCCTTCAGGTCCTCGCGCATGCGTTCGAGCTCCTGCCTCGTCTTCTCGCGCAGCGTCAAGAGCGCCTTGTCGATCTGCTCCTTCGCTTTCTCCTTCACGCGCGCCCGTTCCGCGGCGAGTTGGGCGCGCTCCCTTTCGAGATCGCCGAAGCGCTCGCGCGCCTTCTCCGCCGCGGCCCTCGACGCGTCCGCCTCCTCGCGGGCGCGGCGCGTCTCAGCCTCGAGGCGCGCAAGCGCCGCGTCGGCCGCCTCCCACTTCGCGCCGAGGCGCTTCTTCGCCGACGAGAGGACACGCTCGGGCAGGCCCGCCTTCTCCGCGACGGCCAGCGCGCGCGAGCGCCCGCTCGCGCCTGGCCGCACGCGGAACGTGGGCCGGCCGGCTTTCTCGTCGAACTCCATGGCCGCCGAAAGGACACCGGAGCGGCTCAGCGCCCACTCTTTCACCGCCAAAAGGTGCGTCGTGGCCACCGTGACGCCGCCCCGCGCGAGAGAGTCGTCCAGCACCGCGATCGCGAGCGCCGCGCCTTCGTCGGGATCGGTGCCGCTGCCGAGCTCGTCGAGGAGGACGAGGCTCCTCGGAGTCGCTTCGGCGAGGACGCGCGCCGTGCGGGTCATCACCGAAGCGAACGACGAGAGGTCGCCGAGGAGGTCCTGTGCATCGCCCGAGACGACGAGCATCTGGTCGAACACGGGCAGCGTGGAGAGGGGAGCGGCCGGGATCGCGAAGCCCGACTGGGCGAGAAGCGCGAAGAGCCCCACGGTCTTCATCGCGACGCTCTTGCCGCCCGCGTTCGGGCCCGACAGGAGAAGGAGGCGCGACCCCTCGGGCAGCTCGAGGTCCAGAGGAACCGCGTCGGCGTGGCGCTCCTCGAGCTCTCCGAAAACGTCCGCGCGCAAATCCGCGAGGCGCCGGTCGAGCAGGGGATGGCGCGCGGCCCGGAGGACCAGCCGGTCCCCGAAGTCGGGGAAGATCCCGGCGACGCACGACGAGAACTCCGCGCGAGCCTGGAACCCGTCGAGCTCGGTGAGCACCTCGACCGCCACCGTGAGGTCGTCCTTTCGCGCCGAGAAGCGCGCCGTCAGGGCCACGAGGATGCGGTGCACTTCCTCGCGCTCCTCCTCGATGGCTTCCGAGAGGGCATTGTTGTCCTCGACGACCGCGAGAGGCTCGACGAAGACGGTCTGGAGAGAGCCCGACCGCTCGTGCAGGAGGCCGCCCACCAGCTCGCGGCGGTCCGCGCGCACGGGCAGACAGTAACGCCCGCCTTTCTCCGTGACGTAGCCTCCCGTCAGCGCGTCCGGATGAGCCCGCGCGACCTCCTCGAGCTTCCGGACGACTTCCTTGCGCAGGCGCTGGATCGACGAGCGGATCGCGTACAGCCTTGCCGACGCCGTGTCCTTGATGCGGCCGTCGGGCTCGAACGTGGGCTCCCGCTCACCGAGCAGGTCCTCGAAGGACGAAAGCGGAAAGAGGAGGTCCTGGAGGCGGGGAAGCTCGAGGTCCGGAACGGGCACGGCCGCGCGTGCTCCTTCCGCTCGCTCGACGAGAAGGAAGAGGTCGAGAAGCTCCTCCGGCTCGAGCGCGCGGCCCCGCGGGCCGAGGCGCGAAACGAGGGGCGCGGCTTCGTCGAGCCCGCCGAGGGCCACCGGGGGCCGGAGCGCGCGGCGCGCCAGGAGCTCCCGAGTGACCCCGAGGCGGCGCACGACCTCGAACGCGTCCGGCGACGGCATGGCGCCGTGGACCCGGTCCCGCCCGCGCTCCGTCGAACAAAAACGCCCGGCGAGCCGAAGCGCACCGGGCCAGTCGAGCTCGGAGTAACTCACGAAACGGGAATCTACATCCCCGTGCGTCGCTCCTCCGCGAGCTTGCGGAGCATTTTCTTGCGGGCGGCGATGGCCTTGCGCTTGCGCTTGGCCGAGGGCTTCTCGTAGTGCTGACGCTTCTTGAGCTCGGAGAGGATTCCGGATTTCTCGCACTTGCGCTTGAATCGGCGCAGGGCGTTTTCGAACGATTCGTCTTCCTTGACGTGAATCAGTGGCACTTCGGATCTCCCTCCTCTCCGGCCCCGAATGCCCACGGGCCTGCCGGTCCGTGGGCGCGGGCAAACCCCACATGCTAGGGCCGGGAGCGCCGGGCGTCAACGACGACTCTTCGGAATCCCGCTAACTGGCGCCGTCCGAATATAATGCCGCCCACACGACGCCGAAGACCTCCGCAGATGGCGCCGCCAGGAGACGTATGCCGGTCGACCCCGCCGCGACACGCCGCTTGATCGAATCGCTCTCCACGCATCTCGAGGACCACCTCGCGACGTGGAAGTCGTCGCTCGTGGACGCGCGAAGAGACATCGAGGCGCTCCTCGCCGCCGTCTCGGACAAGATCCCGGCGCACGCCACTCCGCTCCTCCCCGAGGACATCGTGGCGCTGATTCTCGAGGACGTGGTGTCCCAGGCCCCGCCTGCGGCCCCCGCCGCGTCCCCCGGTGCGCCGCAGGCCGACTGGAGCGTCGTGCGCGGTTCGCTCGCGGCTATCGAGTCCGCCCGCACGCAGGTCGACGTCCTCTCGCGCTTCCTCACGCGCGTGAATGCGCATGCCTCGCGGGTCGCGCTTCTCGTCCTGCGCAACGACCGGCTCACCGGGTGGAAGGCCCTCGGCTTCGACGCGTCCGGCGGGCGCGACGACGCCGTGCGCACTCTCGACTTCGGCAGCGGGGACGATCCCTTCGTCGCGGCCCTGCTCAAGTCCCAGCGCTCCATCCTCGCCGAGCCGCCCGACGAGACGGCGCCGCTCCGCCGCGCTCTCGCCGGCCAGGCGCCCGCGCGCACGCTCCTCGTTCCGATGGTGATCCGCGACCGGCTCGCCGGCGTGCTCTGCGCCGACGAGCTTCCGGGCGAGGAAGGCCGCCTGAACGAGGCCGCCGTGGAGGTCCTCACGTTCGTGACCGGCCTCGCCGTGGATCTCCTGGCCGCGCGCAAGAGCATTCCGTCTCCCTCCCTCACGCCCACGGGCGAAGCGATCCCGCGCTTCGAGCCGCCGCGCGCGACGAGCCGCGCCGCCGCTCCCGACTTCGAGATCGAGATCCCGTCCGCCCCGCCGCTGCCGCCGCGCGCGCCGTCCCCGCTGCAGGGCCCGCCTCCGGCCCCGGCACAGGTCTCGCCTCCGGCCGCGCGCGCGCGATCCACCGATGCCGGCGAGGCGCTGCGCGCGATCGAGGTGTCGGCAAAAGCGGTGGCCAAGCAGGGCTCCCGATCCTTTGCGTCCGACCCCGGGCTCACGAGCGCGATCCCCACGCTGGGAGCGGCGCCCGCTCCCGCTGCACCCTCGTTCCCGTCGTTCCCGCCGGCGTCCGACGTCGCTCCCGCTCCGACGCCCCCCCTCTCGGCGTCCCCTTCCAGTTCCGTCGCCTCCCCGCTCGCGGGTGCCTCGACGGGCGATTTCACGGGCGCGTTCGAGGCGCTGCGCGCGTCCGGGAGCGCCCCGACCCCACACGCCGAGAGCGATGTGACCGCCCAGAAGCCGGCGCGCGCGACCTCCGCCGTGACGCCCCCGCGCGACCTGGCAGGCTCGTCCCGGCCGATCTCGGGCTTCGTGCCCCGGAGCCGGGCCCTGGCCGCCGACAGCCCGCAGCGCGCTCTCGACGACGCGCGCCGCCTCGCCCGCCTTCTCATTTCGGAGATCAAGCTCTACAACGAGAAGAAAGTCGAGGACGGCCGGGCGGCCGGCGACCTCTACGAGCGTCTCAAGGACGACATCGAGAGGAGCCGGCAGGTGTATGACGAGCGCACGCCCGCCGCCGTCCGCAAGGACACCGATTTCTTCCACGACGAGATCGTGCGCATCCTGGCCGACGGGCGGGCCGAGGCGCTCGGCTCGGTGAGCTGAGCAGCTGGTCCTCAGGGTCTTCCTTCTCGCGGCCGCGCTCGCCGCCGGGATCGTCTCCCGCGCGGCCTCTCCGGCGGTGTCGGTGGGGCTTTCGCCCGGAGCGGTGCGCGAGCGCCTGCGCGCAGCGTCGGTCGCCCTCGCGCGGGAGGACGGCTCCGCCGCGCCTCTCGCCCTGGGACTCGACGCCTCGCCTCTCGGGCTCTCGGGTCTGCCGCCCTGGATCGTGCTCTCGGCCGGGATTCCCGCAAAGACGACCCAGGTGCCGGCCCTCCTCGCGTTCGCGGCGACCGAGCCGTTCATCCCCCTCGCGCGCGCGGCTCTCTGCAGCGCGGCGCGTCTCGCGGCCGGTCCTGTCGAGCGCGAGGGCGTGCGCGCGGCCCTCGCCGCACATCCCGTGCCCGGGCGAACGCAGCCGCGGGCCTTGATCGCCTACGCTCTCGCCGAAGCACGCGTCGCTCCCGCCGAGGCCGGGCGAGCCCGCCTCGTGGCGCTGGCGGCCGTGCTGCCCGACGCGCCCGCACGCTGCGCCGACCTCTTCGACGACGGCGACCGCGACGCCTTCGACGCCGCCGTGCGCTCCGCGCCGGCCGAGGTGCGCATGGCCCGGGCGCGCGCCCTCGCCGGCCGCGATCCCAAGGCGGCGTCGGCTCTCCTCCGCTCCCTCGATCGGGATCTGCCGGCCGCCTCGCGCGCCGGCGCCGCCGACGCGTGGCTCCTCGCGGGAAGTCCGCGCGACGCCAGACGTCTCCTCGCACTCGCGCTCTCGGCCCCGAAGGACGAGGCCGAACGGCTCCACCTCTCCGCGCTCTCCTGGCTCGTCGCGACGCGCCTTGCGCTCGCGCCCGAACCTCCGCGCAAGGGGCGTACGCGCCGCGCGCCGGTCGTCCGGCTTGCACACCCTCCCGCGCAGCTCTCCGAGAAAGAGAAGGCCGCGGCCTTGGAACACCTCGCGGCCCTGGACACGCTGCTCGGGCGGCCGTTGTCCGAGGAGGACCGGCGCCGGCTTCTCGAAGGCGGCATTCGCCTCGCCTGGAAGGCCGCGCGCGCGGACGACGCCCGCCGCCTTCTCACGCCGCTTCTGAACCTCGATCCTGCCGCCGATGCCGGAGCGTCGGAATGGTTCGCCGAGGCCTGGGCGCGCTATTCGGGCGGCGATTTTGCCGGAGCCGCGCGCCTTCTCGACGAGCAGATCACGGCCTACCGCGGCGCGTTCGTTCGCCGCCGGGCCACCTACTGGTCGGCGCGTGCCCACGAGAAGTCAGGCGACGTGAACACCGCGAAGGCTCTCTACGCGGGTCTCGTTCCGGGCACCGTTCCCGACCTCTACGGGCGATGGGCCGCCGCGGCGCTCGGCGTGACGCTGCCAGCCGCTCCGCCGGCCGTGGCGTCTCACGACCCCGACGACCTCGCCGACGTGCCGGACGCGCCGTCGCGGGAGCTTCTCCGGTGCGGTTTTTCGGGGCTCGCCGAGGACGCCGCCGAGGGCGAGGGCTCGCTCGACCCGCTCTTCGCCGGCCGCGCGGCCTCGGCGAACGGCGATCACCGGCGCGCCGCGGCCATCCTGAAGCGGCGCTATCCGGAGCTGGGCACTCCCGAGGAGGGCGCCGTCCCGGCGGAGGCGCGCAGCGCGTACTACCCGCTGGCGCAAGCCGACCGGATCGCCGAGGCCGCGCGCGCGGCGGGCTTGCCCGCCTCGCTCCTCTTCGGACTCATCCGCCAGGAGAGCGTCTTCACCGAGGACGCGCGGTCGCGGTCGGGAGCCCTCGGCCTCATGCAGGTGATGCCCACGACCGGCCGCCTGCTCTTCCGCAAGGAGAACGGCAAAGGACGTCCCGACCTCAAGGACCCCGACGCGAACCTGCGCCTCGGCGCGCGCTACCTCAGGCAGCTCATCGACGCCTTCTCGGGCGACACCGCCGCGGCGCTCGCGGCGTACAACGCCGGGCCGGGGCGCGTCAGGGCATGGAAGAAGGCCTCGAATCTCGCTCCCGAGGACGAGTTCCTGGAGTCGATCCCGTTCGGCGAGACGCGTTCCTACGTCAAGCGCGTGCTTTTTTTCCAGAGCGTCTACTCTTCGCTCTACGGGCTGCCGCTCGACGAGGCGCCGCCGGTCGCCGCGCTTCCCGCGGCCGAGCCGAAAACCTAGGCCGCGCCGGGAACCCTCCCGGGAGCTTTCGCCGCCGTCTTGCGGCAGGCCGAGCAGATGCCGCTGATCTGATGGGAGTGCGACGTGGCGACGAAGTCGTGTTCCTTGCAGACCGCTTCCTGGCGCTTCTCGATGGCGGCGTCGATGAACTCGATGACCTTTCCGCAGGTCGAGCACACGAGGTGGTCGTGGTGCTCACCCTTGCGGAGCCGCTCATAGCGGTACTTCTCCTCGTTCAGCCGCACGCGCCCGACGAGGCCGCACCCGTGCAGGAGCTCCAGCGTGCGGTAGATCGTCGCGCGGCTCACCTTCGTGCCGCGGTCGCGCATTCGGATGACGAGGTCCTCCGCGTCGAAATGCCGGTGGGTCGAGAAGATCTCGTCGAAGAGGGCCGTCCTCTCGCGCGTGACCTTGAGACCCTTCTTGCGCAGAAAGTCGTCGAAGACCCGCCGTTCATCCGCGTATTGATTCACCCGCCAAAGATATCAGTCCTCCCGCCGGACGGGAATCCCCATCCGCAAGAGCCTCCCCAGATCGAGCGCCGGGGGGTGCCCCGGGATCCTCCGGGCCAGGCCCCTCAAGCGCGCGAGGATTCGGGCCCGGTCGAGGTCCGGCTCTTCCTGAAGGAGCGCCATCGCCGCCCCGGCGACGAGGGCGGCCGCGAAGGACGTGCCCCCTGCCTTCTCGCGATGCCCGCCGTCGAGGGACGGCACGGTGAGCGGCACGGCCGGGGCGAGGAGGTCGGGCTTGGGCACGCCCGAGACGAGCCCGAACCGCGGCCCCCGGGCCGGGCAGTTTGCCTCGATGTCCCAGCCGCCGACTCCGATGGCGTGGGGCGAGGAGGCGGGCGAGACGCACGCGTTCGCGGGATCCCAGCCCGCAGCCGCGACGACGATGACGCCGCGTTCGTCGAACGCGCGCACGAGGGCGGGCACCTCGCTGCGGCGGCCCCGAGAATCGGGATCGTCCCCGAACGGGCAGAGGACGACGCGGATGCCGTAGGAAGGGCCCTTCGCGAGAAGCCAGCGGAAGGCGCGCACGATCGCCGGGCGCGGAACACGGCCGCCGTGCCCGACTTTCACGAGGACGACGCGCGCGCGCGGAGCGGGGGAGACGAGGCCGCTCCCGGCGCCGTCTCCGGCCGCGAGCAGCATCGTGCGCGTCCCGTGCTCGGCGAACGACCTCGGGTCGCCGTAACGGAACGGCACGACGCGGCGGCCTGTCGCGTCGCGGCAGGCGAGCACGCGGCGGGCGGGGAGATCGGGGTGCTTGACGAAGCCGACGTCGAGAATCGCGAGAGTCGGAGGAATCAAAGAATCAGGAGTCTACTGTTGCAGGGGGAAACCGATCCTCGGTTTTCCCCTGACCCCTTTCCGGGCTACTGCCTGTTCACGCTCTTGTCGTACTCAGCGAACTTGATCGCGTAGCCCTTCGGCACCTTCGGGAGCGATCCGCGGTAGCGGTTCACGTATTCGATCTGGTTGCCGTCCGCGTTCCCATGGGCTTTCTCGTACGCGAGAAAGTCGCCGGAGAACCAGTCGAAGATCTTCGAGAGCGTGACCGTCCTTCCGGCCTCGTCGATCGCGACGTTGCGCGTCTCGGCGACGAAGCCCTTCATCCCGTCGTCGAGCTGCTCGTCGAGCTTCTCCGGGTCGAACGCGAACTGCGGGAGGCGCGGGCAGCCTTTCGACGCGCAATTCAGCGCCGCGTGGACGCGCGGGTCCTTGAAGCCCTCCCGAACGGTCTTGTCCTCGAGCTTCTTGAGATTGAGCTTCTCGCCGCCCAGGACGATGTCCATGCCGACGAAGAAGGAGTAGCCCGAAAAGAGCCCGCCCTTCCAGACGCTCTCTTTCTCCGGTCCCCGCGCGAGGACGCCCTTGAAGACCTGCGCGTTGTAGGCGTTGAGCCAGTAGGCGAGCTGGTCGTTCTTCGAGGGGAACAGCTCGGGATTCGACCGCGGGCTCGTCTTCTCGATCGAGAAGAGGAACCGGTCGAGGTCGCCCCGGTCCACTGCGAGTGCGTCGTAATTCACGTATCCGCGCGTGTCCACGACCTTTCCGAGGACCTTGTTCCAGTCCTCGTACGGGAACCTCGGGGCCGAGAGAAGAGCGTGCGGCGTCAGGGCGAGGAGGACGAGCGCGGCGGCGGGGCCGGCGCGCAGGGGGTGGCAGGTCACGGGGAGCCTCCTTCGTGGTGTCTCGTACGGCGAGGCGGGTCGCCTCGAGGCTATTCCGGATCGCACGGGCTCTCCGGATCATTCCGGACCGGCGCGTAAGATTCGGAAAACATGTCCTCCGAGGCGGCTCCCTCGCGCATGCCCGAGCGCATCGATCACTACCGGATCGTGCGCCGGATCGCGCTCGGCGGCATGGCCGAGATCTTCGAGGCCGTGGACGAGAGGTCGGGCCGCACGCTGGCAATCAAGAAGATTCTGCCGCACATCGCAACGGACCCCGACTTCCTCGACCGCTTCTTCCACGAGATCCGGATCCAGATGTCCCTCAAACACCCGAACATCGTCGAGCTCGTGGACTGCAGCCCCACGCCCGCGCTGGCTTACATCGTCATGGAGTACGTGGACGGGGGCGAGCTGCACGGCCTTCGCCGGAAGTCCGGCCGCTTTCCATGGGAGATCGCGCTCTTCGTCACCCAGGAAGCCCTCGCCGGGCTCGCGGCCGCCCACGCGAAGGGCGTCATTCACCGCGACATCAAGCCGGAGAACATCATGTGGACCCTCGAGGGATGCGTGAAGATCGGCGACTTCGGCATCAGCCAGGCCGCGCACCTCACGCGCCTCACGCAAACGGGCACGGTCGTGGGCACGCCCGCGCACATGTCGCCGGAACAGGCGCGCGGCGAGGAGCTGGATGCGAGGACCGACCTCTTCTCGATGGGGACGGTTCTCTACGAGCTTCTCTGCGGCTACAACCCTTTCACGGCCGACTCCATCGCGGCGTCCCTCCGCCGTGTCGCGGACGCCGAGCCCGATCTGCCCTCGCTTCTCGACCCGTCGATTCCTCCCTCCGTCGACACGTTTCTCAGAAAGCTGCACGCCAAAGACCGGGCCAAGCGCTTCGCGACGGCTGATGCCGCGTGCGACGCCGCGCATGCCCTCTGCGAGAAGGAGGGCGTCTCACGGCCCGGCGCGCTCTTTCGGACGTTCCTCGAGGACCCGGCGGCCTTCGTCGCGGCGCGAAATCAGCGGCTTGCCGGGGAGTCGACCGCCGCCGCCGAGCGGCTGCTCGCCGACGCGAACGCGCGTCCCGAGGAGGCGCTCTGGGCCGCGTACCGGACGGTCGCCTGCACGCCGGCCGACCCCGCCGCGCAGACGCTCCTGCGCACCGCCGCGACCCGTGCGGGGCAGCGCGAGAAACCTCTCGACAACGCCCGCATCCGCGAGCTGGAGGAGGCGCTGAAGAAGGATCCCGACAACCTCGCCCTCCTTCTCCAGCTCGCGAAGCTCTACCGCCTCGAGCACGACTTCCTGAACCTCATGCGCTTCTTCCGGAAGCTGCAGGCCCTCGCGCCGCCCGACCCGTACACGCAGGGGCAGATCTCCTCCCTCCTTTCGGGCGGCGGGCCGGCGCCCGGTCTCACGGCGCACGCCGCGCCCCTCGGCGCGGCCGGGACGCCCCGCACCCTCTCGGTCATTCCCCGCGAGACTTCGGGCCGCGCGGGCCTCCTCGCCGCGACGGGCGTCGTCCTCGGCCTCACCGCGCTCGGCGTGTGGTGGACGAGGCGGGTGCCGCGCCTTCCCTCGGGAGAGGGCCGCGCGGCTCTGACGAGCGCGCCGGCGCCCGCGGCCGCACCGGCCCTCCCCAAAACGAGCGGGGACGGCACGCTCGAGCGCACGCTCGAGCGCGGGGCGCTCGTGGAGCGCGAAAGCGGGGCGGCCGCCGCCCTCGCGCTCTACGAGGACGCCGCCCAGAGAGCGACGAGGAGCGAGACGCGCGCCGTCCTTTACTCGACGATCGCCGACCTCGCCGTGAGGTCGCGGGACCTGACGCGCGCGGCCAAGGCGCTCGACGCGCTGCTCGAGATCCCTGCGGCGCGCGACGAGGCTCTCCTGAAGAAGGGCGACCTCCTCGAGTCGCTCGGGCAGGGCGACGCCGCCGAACGCCTGTTCGAGGAGGCGGCGCGCGCGTCCGGCCCGGACGTGAGCCTTCGGGCCACGCTCCGGCTCGCGCGCGGCGCCGCGAGGTCCCAGAACGCCGCCCGGGCCACCACGCTCTACGAGGAGATCCTGCTCAAGGCGCCGGCGTCGGCGCACGCGGAGGAAGCCCGCCTGGGCCTCGCGACGCTGTACCAGGCCGCGGGGCGCCTCTCGGACGCGCGCCGCCTCTACGAGGACGTCCTGAGAAACGCGGTGCCTTCGAGCAGCGCCCAGAAGGCCGCCGAGGCTGGCATGAAGGCGCTCGAAAGCGCCCCGGCGGCGGAGACGCGGCCGTGAAATCGCATCGCAAGGTCCTGACGCTTCACCTCCCCCGCCGAATCGGATTCGTGAACATCACGGACGAGGTCCAGGCCGCGATCGAGGAGAGCGGCGTGGAAGAGGGACTTTGCCTCGTCAACCCGATGCACATCACGGCGTCGGTCTTCATCAACGACGACGAGCCGGGTCTCCACCGCGACTACGAGCGTTTCTTCGAGACGCTCGTCCCCCACGAGCCGGTCGGGCAGTGGCGGCACAACGACACGGGCGAGGACAACGCCGACGCGCACATCAAGCGGCAGCTCATGGGCCGCGAAGTCGTCGTCGCGATCACGAAGGGACGGCTCGATTTCGGGACGTGGGAGCGGATTTTCTACGGCGAGTGGGACGGCCGCCGCGAGAAGCGGGTCCTCATCAAGATCCTCGGGGAATGACTCAATCTCCCGACGCGTCTCCGCGGCGCTCGGCTTCCAGGGCGAGGTCGATGAGCGTGTCCGCGAGCCGCGCCGCGCCGGGCGCCTCCGGGCCGAGCGCCTCGGCGAAACGCGCGCGCACGCTCGTCTCGCGGGCCTCGTCCCGGATCGGGCGGCCGGCGGCCCTCTTCACGGCGCCCACGCGCCGCGCCAGCTCGAGCCTGCGCGCGGCGAGGCGCGCGATGCCGCCGTCCACGCTGTCGATCGCGCGCCGGATCCTCTCCACCGAGCCGCTCGCGCCGGGCAGGATCCCGAACTCGTCGAGCAGCTCCTCGAGATCCTCGGGGAGAAGCGCCTGCGGCCCGTCGGAGAGCGCCGACTCGGGGGCATCGTGCACCTCGATCATGAGCCCGTCCACGCCCGCGCCCCAGGCCGCGCGCGCGAGGCCCGGCACGAGGTCGCGCCGGCCCGCGGCGTGCGAGGGGTCCGCGAAGAGGGGGAGATGCGTGAGGGAGCGCGCCACGAGGAGGCCGCCGAGATCGAGCGTGCCGCGCGTCGCCTTCTCGAACGTGCGGATGCCGCGCTCGCAGAGGATCACGTCGCGGCAGCCCGCATCGAGGAGGTACTCGGCCGAGGAGAGCCATTCCTCCACGGTCGTGCCGAAGCCGCGCTTCAGAAAGACGGGGCGGGAGCTTCTTCCCGCTTCCTTGAGGAGGTCGTAGTTCTGGCAGTTCCGCGCGCCGATCTGCAGCACGTCCGCCCGCTCGGCGACCTGCGTCACCTGCCCGGGCGCCATCACCTCGGTCACGATCGGAAGGCCGACCGCATCCCCGGCTTCCTTCAGCCAGCCGAGGGCCTCGAGGCCGTGTCCCTGGAACGAGTACGGCGAGGTGCGCGGCTTGAAGACGCCGCCGCGCAGCGCCGTCGCGCCCGCGCGCGCCACGGCGCGCGCGAGACGCGCGACCTGCTCGGGCGACTCGACCGCGCATGGCCCCGCGATCACCGCGCGGCGGCCCCCTCCGACGACGAAGGGCCCCACGGCGACGACGCTCGCCTCGCGCACTTCCGTCACCTTCGGGATGTCGCGCATCCGGGGCGGACGCACGAACTCCGGAGCGGGTCCGAGCCAGAGCACGCGTTCGCCGGCCGCGGGCCGGCCCGTGCCCGCCGTGGCACGCGAGACGTTCTTCTCGGGCACGACGGCAAAACCGCGGACCGGATCGCCGGGCGTGCCCGGCAGCGAAAGCAGCTCGGCACCGGCTTCCGCGAGCGCCGACGAAGCCCGCACGCCTGCGTAGAACACCACGCGCGGCGCCAGGCCCTCGGGCGGGGCGTCGTCGGCGGCCGCCGGGCCTCCGGCCGCGCCGGCGCGGACGAGCCGCCAGAAGCGCGTCGCGTTCGGGCGCACGTCCGAGACGTCTTCTTCGAGGATGAGGAGGCCGGCCTCGAGCGCCGCCTCCTCGGAGCAGACGGCCGCCCGAGGCCCTCCGGCTTCCTTCACGCGAAACGCCGCGTACGCGGTGTCGTGCGTGTCGATCGGAATCGCGTCGAGGCGCGCGAGGAGATGGCGGCACTGCCTGAGCACCGAGGCCTGCGAGTGGACCTCGCGCACGCTCTCGAGCCCAAGGCCGGGGGGCGCGGCGAGAACGAGCCTCACGGGCACTTCGATCTCGGCCTCGACGGCAATCGGAGACTCCGGTCCGGTGAGCGCACGGGCGAGCGTGTCGAGCGACTCGAGGATCGGCCCGTCCACGCGGTTGACCGCGGGCAGGACGGCGCACGCGATCTCTCCGGCGAGGAGCGCGCGCAGCGTGCGCTCGAACGTGGGGAAGGCCACCGGCTTCCCGCAGCGCGCCGCCGCCCGCGCTCCAAAAGACCCCGGCTGCCCCTGGTAGCCCGCGAGCGCCGCCCCGTGCGGCGTCCCGCGCTCTTCTTCGTCTGCGAACTCCGGCATGTCGGCCTCCCGAACCTCTCCGCGGTCACCGCCGCGCGGGGTCCGTCCGCGCCGGGGCCGCTTCGCGCGTGATCTTCGCGTCCTCGAGGACGACCGGATACGCGTAGCCGGCTCCGAAATCGCGGTCGACGTGCGCGACCCCTCTCACGACGACGACGTCGCCCACGGCCGCGCCGTCCGCGGTGGTCACCGTCAGGTCGTCGTCCTTCTTCTCGCGCGCGCCCGAGCCGTCCCGAATGTGCAGCCAGTTCCGGCCCATGATTCCGGAGTTCGACTTCACGACCTTGCCACGCACCGCCACGATCTTGTCCTTGAGCGCGAGGCGCTCGGCGAAGACCTGAGCCACCGTGCGCGCATCCTTGCCTTCGGCTTTCGGGACCTTGACGTCCAAGGCATCGGCCGGGCCGCCCGCCACCGCTGCGTGCTGCGCGCCCATCTGGAAACGCTGCGAGGCATCGGGCGCGGAGCCGTGCGCGGAAACCGGCGCCGGGGGCGCGCCGGCGCCCGGGGCCGCAGCGGCCTTTTCGTCGCCGAGGCTGCCGAAGACGATGTGGTCGAACTTCCGGTTCAGAGTCTTGCTCTCGAAGCCGTCCATCGACATCGCGTTCACGACGGCGACCCTTTCGCCTTTCCTGACCGTCGTCTTCGTGACAGCCGCCCAGATCTCGCCGCCCGCGGTCTTCAGGCGCATGTACGTGTAGTCGGAGGCGTCGATCGTCTCCTCGACCGTGCCCGCGACGCTCGTGAGGGCGGGCTGGGGTGCATCGGGGACGACGCCGGCGGCCGGGCCCGAAGTCACGAGCCGGGCGCCGTGGGCGGGGGTCTCCGGGACCGGCGCCCCGGCGGCCGTCGCGGCGGGAGCGGCCTTCTTCTCGCCGGCGGCTGCCGGAGCGGAGGGCTCCTTTTTCGCGCAGCCCGCGGCGTGGGCGAGGGCGAGAACGAACGCGAGGGCGAGGACGGATCGGCGCATGGGGAGGGTCTCCTTTTCACGACCCTCCGATCTTGACAGAAGAAGGCCGCCCGGGAAGGGCGGCCTTCACGAGCCTCTTCGCGCCGCGCTTCGCGGCTCAGGCCCCGAGGAACGCGGACACGGCGTGCCGCCACTTTTCCTCCGACAGGAGGACCGACGGCGGCAGGACGAGCTCACCGCCGTCCGCCGCGGCGAGCCCGAGCTCGCCTTCGAAGAAGCGCGCGAGCCGTGCCTCTTCGCCACGAAACCAGGCCTGCGCCTGGGCGCCCGTCGGGAAGTTGCGATACGCGTCCGAGGCGGGGCGCACCGCGAAGAGCCAGCCCCTCTCGTAAGGCGAGGAGCGCACGAGCGTCGGGTGTTTCTCCACGGCGCCGTTCACGGCCACCACCGTGCCCGTCACCGGAGCGGGGATGACGGCGGTGCGGGCGCCGCAGGCGATCGTGACCGCGGGGCGGCCCGCGGCGAGCGTGCTGCCCAGGAGCGGCAGGTCGACGGCCGTGACGCCGTGGACGAGATGGCCGGCGAGATCGTCGAGGCCGACGCGCAGCCGACCGCCCCGCTCTTCACCAAGCCACGTGTGTGCGGGCGCGTAGCGCCAGCTCTCGGCGAGAACGAGCCCTTCGACCTCCACGAGGCCGAGGCGGCGCGTCTTCAGCCACCGGATGGCCTTTTCCGCCGCGCGGAAGAGGCCCCACGCCGCGAGGATCGGCACGAGGGCGACGGCGACGAAGGCGACGAGGAGCAGAAGCCGAACGAGGAGGCCCAACAGGAAGATGGCGGCTCCCTGGAACAGCGTGACGAGGGCTTCCATGATGCTCACCTCTCTTTCGGAACGGCGTGGCAGGTGGCGCAATCGTCGAATCCGTGCGCGCTCTTGCCGTCGTGACATTTGCCGCAGGCCGCGCCCTTCTCCATGCCCTTGTGCGTGAGCCTCTGGGCCGCCTGTGCGGCGGAGCTGTGCAGGATGGGGAACAGCGCCGGGTGGCAGGTCGTGCAGTCGGGCTTCCCGGCGTCGACGTGGGTCGCGTGGCGGAACGTAACGACGCCCGGGCTGTCCGTTCCCTGCGGGAGTGCGCGGTCCTGCGGAAGGCGGGGGAGATTGCCCGCGAGGACCGCCCCGGCCAGCCCGAGCGTCAGAAGGGTGGCGAGAAGGGGGAGGCGTTTCATGGCGGCCTCACTTCCCCTCGAGGAACCGCCGGGCCAGCTCGTCCCAGTGGTCCTCGTCGAGGGCGCGCGCGATGCCGTGTACCGGCGTTCCGCCGTCCTGCAGGACGACGCCGAGCTGCGGCGTGAGGCGCTGCGCGAGCTTCCCCGCCGCCGCGTCGAGGAACCGGCGGGCCGCCTCGCCCGAAAAGAGGTTCTTGAGGTTACCGGTCAGCCAGCGCGGCTCGACCTTCATGAGCCAGCCCGCCCCATACGGGTCGCGCAGCGCGTCCGCCGGATGCGCGCGCGCGGCCTCGTTCACCGCGACGACGTGGCCGTCGATCGGCGAGAGCACGTCGAGCGGCTGGCCGCCGGCCACGATCGTGAAGGCTCTCTGCCCCTGCCGCACCGGCGCGCCGATTTCGGGAAGGTGCACCTCGTCGAGCGGGCCCACGAGCTTGTGCGCGAAATCGTCGAGGCCGACTTCGACCATTCCGCCCTGCGGCCGCGCCCAGGCATGGCCGGCGTGGAGGTGGACGTCGTTCGGAACCTGGAACCAGCCGAAGCCGAACGCGTGCGCGGGAGTCTCGCCCTGGACGAAGCGCCAGAAGGGGATGAAGAGGAGGAGGTACGAGATCGCGAGCCCGTATTCGAGCGCTTTCGCCGTGTAGGGGCTGAGGAGTTCGTGTTCGTTCATGTCGTTTCTCTTCCTTCTCAGTGCGCGCCGCGCCAGTCGGGGTGCTCGTGAACCACCGGCATGCGGTTCACGATCCAGCGGAAGATCAGG
>JBGQDL010000028.1:0-31470 GCA_041495865.1 Thermoanaerobaculia bacterium
ATGCAGCCCGCGCAGAAGAAGTTCCTGGTCCGCTTCGTCGTGGCGCTCGGAGCCTTTTACCTCCTCGTCGCGATCCAGCCCGTGAACGACCGCGTCGTCGTTCCGTTCACGGTGCTCCTCGTGCGGGTCTCGACCGCGCTCCTCGCCGCCCTGGGCGAGAAGGCCGTTTCGTTCGGCACGGTCATCCAGTCGCCCGCGTTCGCCGTGGACGTGAAAAACGGGTGCAACGGCGTGGAGGCGGCGCTCCTTCTCGTGGCCGCGATGCTCGCGTTCCCCGCCTCGCCGAAGCGCCGGGCGCAGGGGATCGCCGCCGGGCTCGCCCTGATCCAGGGAGTGAATCTGCTGCGCATCGTGTCGCTGTTCTGGCTCGGCGTCCACCATCGCGATGCCTTCGAGATGTTCCACGCAGCCGTCTGGCAGACGGCTCTCATCCTTTTCGCCGTCGGGATCTTCCTTGCCTGGAGCCGGCGCGCGGGCGGCGGAGGCCCCGTTGAGGCCGGTGCTTAGGGGCCTTTTCGGCTTCGCGGCCGGGCTCGCGTTCTGGTGGGCCGCGACTCCGACCTACAACGGCGCCCTCGCGGAATTCGCCGAGGGCGCGATCCGCGCCTTCGAGCGGCCGCGCGCCACGAGGCTCTACGCCGAGGAGCGGCGCATCGTGATCGACCGCGCCGATTTCCCGTCCACGTCCGGACGGCCCTCTCTGCCGGCGGACGACCTGACGTTCGACGTGATCCTGTTTCTCGCGCTCGCCGCCACGGCGCCGGGCCTGCTTCGCGACCGCGCCGCGAAAGGCTTCGCTCTCTCGTGCTGCATCCTCTTCGCGCTGCACGTGCTGGCGCTCGTCGCGAACGTCGAGAGCCTGTATGCGACGCAGTTCGGCGAGTGGAGCGCGGCGCACTACGGCGCCTTCATGCGAAACGTCTGGGCCACCGCCGCGCACTTCTGGCGGTTCGTCGGCTGCTACGCCGCGGCGTTTCTCCTGTGGTGGTTCCTGGTGAGGCCTACGGCTTCACCGGCCCCTTCAGGTCGGAGTTCTTCGCGAGCTGCATCTGCTGGTGGGCCATCGCGAGCTTCTCGGCCTCGGGGAAGAGGGTGAGCGCCTTCCGGAGCTGGACGTCGCCCTCCAGGCCCACGCGATAACCGGCTTCGCGCCCGAACGCCGCCGTCAGCAGTTCCTCGCGAATGGCGCGATCGAGGATCGGAGGATCCGTTTCCGCCTCGTACGACGCCTTCGTCTTGCCGTCGAACCCCAGGTTGGGCCTGGAATCGACGAACCTGTAGAACTCCTCGCGCACCTCGGGCGTCGTCTGGAAGTCGCGCGGAATGTTCGGATGCTTCGCGCGGTAGGCGACCGCGAATTCGAAGAAGAGGCCGCGGGCGTAGACCGTGGCCGCGAAACGCGAGAGCGTGGGCGCCTTCACGAAGACGTCGGGCGTGATGCCGCCGCCGCCGTAAACAGTGCGGCCGGCGTCCGTCCGGAAGGACTCCTTCTTCTGCGTGGACACCGCGTCGCGCGCGGGCCCGCTCTCCTCGCCGTCGCCTTCCTCGTCCTCGGGCGAGAGGTACTCGAGGACGTCCTTGTAGTCGCGCTGGATGCAGCGGCCGGAGGGCGTGTAGTACTTTGCCGACGTCAGCGCGAGGCCCGCACCGTCCGAGAGGTTGTAGACGGACTGCACGAGGCCCTTGCCCCAGCTCGTCTGGCCCACGATGACGGCGCGGTCGTGGTCCTGCAGGGCGCCGGCGACGATCTCGGACGCCGACGCGGAGCCCTTGTTCACGAGCACGACGACCGGAATGCGCGCGTGGGTGTTCCTGCCGGGAGCCGTGAAGCTCTGCTCCTGGGCGCCGTTTCGGCCGCGCGTGACGACGACTTTCTCGTTCTTTCCGAGGAAGAAATCCGACACGGCGATGGCCTGGTCGAGGAGGCCGCCCGGGTTGCCGCGCAAGTCGAGGACGAGCTTCTTCATGCCCTGCTTCTCGAGCTTCTCCCAGGTGTCCTGGATCTCGGGCGCCGACGTGTGCGTGAAGTCCTTCAGCCGGATGTAACCGATGCCCGGCTCGATCAGGAACGCGTACGAGACGGAGTTCGTCGGAATCTCCGCGCGCGTCACCGTCATCTGGAGCGGCTCGTCGAGGCCGGGCCGGAGGATCGTGATGTTCACCTTCGTGCCCTTCGGGCCCTTGAGCTTCTTCACGACGGCGTCGACCGGGAGGTCGTCGATGTTCTGTCCCTCGACGCGGTCGATGACGTCGCCGGCGCGGATGCCGAGGCGGGCGGCCGGCGAGCCTTCGACGGGAGTGATGACCGTGACCTTGCCGTTTCGCTTGCTGATGATGATGCCGAGCCCGTAGAACGAGCCGCGTTGCTTCTCGACCATCGAGGAATACTCCTCGGGTTCGAGGAAGTTCGTGTGCGGGTCGAGCGTGCCGAGCATCCCGTGGATCGAGGCGTAGACCAGCTTGTTCGCCGGCACGTCGTCGGCGTACCAGGCCCGCGCCGTCGCAAGGATGTCGGCGTACTCCTTGAAGCCGGGGTTCGTGGCGTCGGAGGCCGCCCCGAGGCGCCCGCCCACGATCCCGCCGGCCACCGTGACCGTGAAGAGAAAGAGGGCGGCGGCCAGGAGACGGCGCTTCAGGCGGCGAGTCGGGTCGGGGAAATCGGTCACAGTGGAAGCCCTCCAGACGCGCATCAAGCGTAGCACGCGGGGGAAGGGGCTTCTTGACTTCACTTGGGTGTCGTCGGAGCATCGGAATCGCGAAGGAGGCTCCTCGATGGGCAATCTGGGCATGCCGGAACTGATCATGATCATGGTTCTGGCGCTTCTTCTCTTCGGCCCGAAGAAGCTGCCCGAGATAGGCAGGACCGTCGGGAAGGCGCTCGGGGAGTTCAAGCGCGCCTCCAACGACCTCAAGCGCTCGATCGAGGACGAGATGAACCAGGTGAAGGAGGGCATCGACCCGATGTCGAGCGACCCGCCGAAGCCCGAGCCACCGGCCCTCACGCCTGCCGCCGGTGCGGTGGCGCAGCAGGCGCCGGCCGACGCGCCGGCAGCCGCAGCTCCTCGGCAAGGCCCGCCGGCTTCGTCGTGACCGGCGAGGACCCGAAAAAAGAGGGAGGCGACCCGGAGGACGAGCTTCCACGGATGTCTTTCCTCGAGCATCTCGAGGACCTCCGCAAGAGGCTCTTCGTCTCGGCGCTCGCGATCGCGGCCGGCTTCCTCGCGTGCTGGTGGAAGTCGAAGGAGATCTTCCAGTGGCTCGAGAAGCCCGTCCTCTCGGCGCTGCCGCCGGGGACGAAGCTCGCGTACACGCAGCTCACCGAGCCCTTCATGCTCTACATCAACATCGCACTCCTCGCTGGGATCTTCGTGGCGAGCCCCGTGATCCTGCACCAGCTCTGGCTTTTCATCGCGCCGGGCCTCTACCGGCACGAGCGGAAGTGGGTCTGGCCGTTCGTCATCCTGTCCGTGATCTTCTTCGTGGGCGGCGGCTACTTCGGCTACGCCGTGGGCTTCCCGATGGTGGCGAAGTTCCTCGTGGCGACGGGCGAGGACTTCATGCCCGTCCTCAAGATCGACGACTACCTCGACATCACGTCGAAGCTCCTCCTCGGCATGGGGCTCGTGTTCGAGACGCCGATCCTCATCTTCTTTCTCGCGCGCATGGGCGTCGTGACGGAGAAATGGCTTCTCGCGAAATTCCGATACGCCGTCCTCATCATCTTCATCATCTCTGCCCTCATTACGCCCACGCCCGACATTCCCACGCAGTGCGCCTTCGCGCTGCCGATGTGCGCGCTCTATCTCCTCGGCGTGGCCATGGCCTGGGCGTTCAAAAAGAAGGAGCCGAAGAAGGCGTGATGGGCCCGGCGGGATCGCCGAGGGATCTCCGGTGAGATTTCCTCTCGGGCTCGATTCCCTTAAGATCCGCCGCAACTTCGAGGTGAACCGATGAAGCTGCGCGTGAACGGAAAAGAGCACGACGTCACCGTCCCGGACGGCATGCCGCTCCTCTGGGTTCTGAGAGACGTGCTCGGAATGACCGGAACGAAGTACGGCTGCGGGATGGCGCTCTGCGGCGCCTGCACCGTCCTCGTCGACGGCCAGCCCGTGCGCTCATGCGTGCGCCCGGTGAGCGCGCTCGCGGGCAAGTCCGTTCAGACGATAGAAGGCCTGTCGCCGAACGGCGACCATCCGGTGCAGCGAGCGTGGGCCGAGGTGGACGTCGTGCAGTGCGGTTACTGCCAGTCGGGGCAGATTCTGGCGGCCTGCGCGCTCCTCAAGGTGAAGCCGAAGCCGACCGACGCCGACATCGATGCGGCGCTCGGCGGGAACATCTGCCGCTGCGGCACGTACCAGCGCGTCCGCGAGGCCGTGCACCGTGCCGCCGCGCTCGGAGGAGCCTGAGATGCGCGCCTCCTCCGAGCTCACGCGCCGCGGATTTCTGAAGACATCCACCGTCGTCGGCGGGGGTCTCGTGGTCGGTTTCTTCGTCCCGACGGGCATGAGGCGCCTCCTCGCGCAGGGGGCGCCCGCGGCCGCGAAGCTGCCGGTCGCGAACGCCTTCCTGAGAATCGCGCCCGATGACAGCGTGACCGTGCTCCTCGCCCACTCGGAGATGGGGCAGGGCATCTGGACGACGCTCCCCATGCTCGTGAACGAAGAGCTGGGCGCGGACTGGAGCCGGATTCACGTCGAGCACGCCCCCGCCGCTCCGACGTACGCGCATACGGCGTTCGGGATTCAGGCGACGGGGGGCTCGACCACGACCTGGTCCGAGTTCGACCGCTACCGGCAGGTCGGGGCCGCGACGAGGCAGCTCCTCGTCTCGGCGGCGGCGCAGCGCTGGGGCGTGCCCGAAAGCGCGTGCCGAACGGAAAAGGGCTTCGTCCTCCACGGCGAAAAGCGCCTGAGCTACGGGGCGCTCGCCGACGACGCGTCGAAGCTGCCCGCACCGGCGAACGTGGCGCTCAAGGACGCGAAAGACTGGACCGTCATCGGGAAGCCGACGCGCCGCCTCGACACGCCCGAAAAGGTCACCGGCAAGGCCACGTTCGGCCTCGACGTTCAATTGCCCGGCATGTTGACCGCGGTCGTCGCGCACGCACCGACGTTCGGCGGAAAGGTGAAGTCCTTCGACGCGAAGGCCGCGAAGGGCGTCGCCGGCGTGAAGGCCGTCTACGAGATCCCGAGCGGCGTCGCCGTCGCCGCGGACTCGTTCTGGGCCGCGAAGCTGGGACGCGACGCGCTGAAGGTCGAATGGGAGAAGGGCCCGAACGCCGGCCTCGACTCGAAGCGTCTCCTCGAGACGTACCGCGCGAAGGCCGCGACGCCGGGCGCGCAGGCGAAGGCCGCGGGCGACGTCGAGAGCGCTCTTTCCGGCCCCGGGAAGAAACTCACGGCCGAGTATTCGGTCCCGTATCTCGCGCACGCGGCGATGGAGCCTCTCAACTGTACGATCCGGAAGACCCCCGGAGGCTGCGAGGTCTGGGCGGGCACGCAGTTCCAGACGGTGGACCAGCAGCACGTCGCGGGCATCCTGGGCCTCAAGCCCGAGCAGGTGGCGATTCACACGACGTTTCTCGGCGGCGGTTTCGGCCGGCGCGCGAACCCCGTCTCCGACCTCGTCTCGGAGGCCGCCCATGTCGCGAAAGGCGTCGACCTTCCCGTGAAGCTCGTCTGGACCCGCGAAGACGACATGCGCGGCGGCTACTACCGGCCCCTTGCCGTCCATCGGATCGAGGGGGCTCTCGACGGAGTGGGGGCTCCGGTCGCGTGGCGGCACCGGATCGCCACCCAATCCATTCTGGAGGGCACTCCGTTCGCCGCGATGATGATCAAGAACGGCATCGACGAGACGTCCGTGGAGGGCGCGTCGGACTCGCCGTACGTCGCCGCGATCGCGAATCACCGGGTGGAGCTCCATACGATGGAGAAGGGCGTGCCGGTCCTCTGGTGGCGCTCCGTGGGCCATTCGCACACGGCCTTCGCCGTCGAGTCGTTCGTGGACGAGCTCGCCCATGCGGCGGGCCGCGATCCGCTCGAGTTCCGCCGGGCGCTCCTCGCGAAATCGGCCCGGCACCTGGCCGTTCTCGAGCGGGCGGCCGCGAAGGCGGGCTGGGGAACGCCTCCCGGGCAGGGGCGCGCGCGCGGCCTCGCCGTTCACGAGTCGTTCGGAAGCTGGGTCGCCCAGGTGGCCGAGGTTTCAATTGAGGGCGGCCAGATTCGGGTTCATCGCGTCGTCTGCGCGATCGACTGCGGCATCGCCGTCAATCCCCTTTCGATCGCGGCGCAGATGGAATCCGGGATCGCGTTCGGTCTCGGTGCGGCGCTCCACGGCGCCCTCACGATTCAGGAAGGGCGAGTTCTCGAGGGCAACTTCAACGGCTACCGCGTGCTTCGGCTGAACGAGATGCCGCGCGTGGACGTCGAGATCATCGAGAGCCGCGAAAAATCCGGCGGGGCCGGAGAGCCGGGCACGCCACCGATCGCGCCCGCGGTAGCGAACGCCGTCTTCGCTCTGACCGGGAAGCGGCTGCGCGCGCTGCCGTTCCGCCTTGCCTGAGGGGACCGAACATGTGAGCTAGGCGGGCGGCCCCGGGCCGGCCCGCAGCCGGTCGCCGAGGCGCTTCGCGTCCGCTGGCAGCGGCCTCGTCGTCCGGATGAAGTCGGCGAGAACCGCGGCGAACCGCTCCGGGTCGTCGCGGTACGGGAAGTGGCCGGCGGCGGGGAAGATCTCCAGCCGGCTCCCCGCCATCCGCTCGTGCGCCTCGCGCGCATGCCGCACGGGGATGAGCGGGTCCTTCTCGCCCCAGACGATCAAGGTCGGCAGTCCCTCGGCGAGGTACAGGCGTTCGTTCGCGCTCACGCGCTGCCCACCGAGGTCCATCACGCCCCGAACCGTCTGGATGAACGCGCGCCGGGCCGCGGGGTCCTCGAGCGAAACGAAGCTGCGCCATGTTTCGTCGAGGTCGGGTCCGGCGCGGATGCCCAGGCGACTCATGCCGCGGACCAGCGCGCCCACGCCCCGACTTCCCGCGGTGCTGAGCCAGGGGAGGACGGCTTCGGCCAGAGGAAGCGTCGCGGCCCGGAGCAGCGGGTGCACCTCGCGGCCGAGGCCGCCGCTGGAGACGAGGACGAGGCGCTCGCAGCGCTCGAGGAACTGATACGCGAACTGCATCGCGATCCCGCCGCCGAGCGAATGCCCGACGATCGTCGCCCGCCCCGCTCCGAGCGCTTCGAGGAGATCGCGCACGACGTTCGCGTACGCTCCGAGCGAATAGTCCCCGTGCGGTTTCGCGGATTCGCCGTGTCCGAGGAGATCCGGGGCGAGGACGTCGTAATCCTCGGCGAGGCGAGGGATGACCGCGTCCCACGTGGCGGAAGTGCCCGCGATCCCGTGGAGCAGCACCACGAGAGAGCCGCGGCCCGCCCTCTGATAGCCGTACCGCTCCCCGTGCAGCAGGGCCGAGGAGGACCGGGGCGTCTTCAGAGGCCCATCAGCGCGAGCTCGTTCACGAGGGCGGCGACTCGGGGATGCGCGGCCAGCTCTTCCCACAGCCAGCCGTGCTTCTCCTTCATGTCGTCGATATGTTCGCGCAGGCGCTCGGCGTCTTTCTCGAGGGTCGCCGCACGGAGGTGCTCGACCGAGGCGCGCGCCTCGGGCGTCGCCCGGTCGCCCAGCTTGGCGCCGAGGTCGTCGAAGGCTGCGCGGACGCGCTCCTCGTGCGCCTCGTCCGGTGGGACGCGCGGGTGGGGCTTCGTGCGGTCGTCGTCCATGAGGACCTCCGGGGATCCGGGTATCCCGGGAATTTAGCACCGCCACGAGGGCTCGGTGGTTCGTGCGAGACTCGCGGCCGTGCGTGAGCGGTTGACACGCGTCTTCAAGGCGTTCACGTATCGGGACTTCAGCCTCCTGTGGGCGGGCGCGTTCACGTCGAGCGTGGGGACGTGGATGCAGGCGGTCGCGCAGAGCTGGCTCGTCCTGACGATCTCGGGGAAGGCCTCCTATCTCGCCTGGGCGGCCGTTCTGCAGGACTCGCCCTTCCTCGTCTTCTCGCTCTTCGGCGGCGTCCTCGCCGACCGGATGGACCGGCGGCGGATTCTGCTTCTCTCGCAGGTCGTGCAGCTCACGTCGGCGTTCCTCCTCGCGGGCCTCGTTTACACGAATCGCGTCGAAGTCTGGATGATCCTCGTGCTGTCTTTCGTCGTGGGCTTCGCGCAATCCTTTGGCGGGCCCGCGTACCAGGCCCTCGTCCCGACCCTCGTGGACAAGGAGGACCTTCCGAACGCGGTCGCCCTGAACTCGATCCAGTTCAATCTCGCTCGCGTCATCGGCCCGGTCCTCGCGGGCGCCGCGTTCTACACGCTCGGCGCGGCGGCCTGCTTCGGGCTCAACGGGCTGTCGTTCTTCGCGGTGATCGTCGCGCTCCTCGCGCTCCGGCGTGGCGCGCCGACGGGGACCGCGAGCGGGAGCGTCCTCGACAACCTGAAGGCCGGGCTGACGGCGGTGAACGCCGACCGGTCGCTCCGCGGGCTCATCGGCCTCGCGTTCGTCGGGAGCCTCTGCGCGTTCCCTCTCCTCACCTTCCTTCCCGTCTTCGCGAAGGACGTCTTCAAGGGCGACGTGAAGGTCCTGAGCTTCTTCCTCGCCGTTTTCGGCCTCGGGGCCGTGTGCGGCGCGATCGGCACGGCCGGTTTCGGCCATGTGAAGCGCCGCGGCGCCGTCGCCGTCGTCATGCAGATGACGTTCGGCGCCCTCATGATCGGGTTCGCCCTCTCGCGCACGAAATGGGTGTCTTTCGCATTCCTCTTCCTGGCGGGCGCCGCGCTCATGATCGTCTTCGCGATGTTCATGACTCTCGTGCAGACGAACGTGGACGACGCGATGCGTGGGCGGGTCGTGAGCGTCTACTCGCTTGCGTTCCGCGGCGCGATGCCGCTCGGCAACATCGTCGCGGGCTTCCTCGTGACGCTCATGCCCGCGCCCTGGGTGCTCGTGGGGAACGGGTCCCTGCTCGTGTTCGTCGGCCTGAGCGTGCTTCTCAGGAACAACCCCCAGGGCGTGGCGTCGCTGTAAGTCGTCCGGGCGGTTCCTCGTCTGGTTTAGAACGTCAGTTGGTAAGAGAGGTAGCCCTGGAACAGCGTGTCGCCGGCGAGGCTTCGGCCGGCGGAGAATAGAAGGTCGTGGTGGTCGGTGAAGTCGAGCGCGAGGCCGAGGTTGAAGCGCAGGTTTCCGGCGCCGCTCCGAAGTTGACCTCGAGGTGCGGCGCCGTGGCGGCGGCCCCCCCGCGCGCCGCGGCGGGGGCGAGCAGGCCCGCGGCGGCGATCGCCAGCGCCGAGCGCCGGAGCGCTACGAGCCCGTCCACGAGCGCCAGTCCGTCGTCTCCATCTCCAGCGTGACCGCGCGCTTGCCCCGGTTCATGTTGAGGAAGATCTTCTTCGGCACCCAGACGGCCGGCACGTCGGGTCTCAACTGCGGGAGCGCTTCGAACGTCGCCCTCAGGAACGCGATGTCGACGATGCGCGGGTCGACGGTCGTCTTGACCTCGATCTCGCTCGCGACTTTCGTCAGCGGGTCGAGGTAGAGCACGGCGTCGTCCTGCGGGCGCCCGAGGCCGCGGCCGTGCAGCCGCACCTTGCCGGCCCGGTCGGGGTCGGGCGGCATCAGCTCGGCCCTCTCGGCCCACGCCTCGACGCGCTCCGGGGACAGGCGCGCATAGAACTGCATGAGGGCCTGCGCCTGTTCGAAGAGCCTGTCCTCCTCGGTGTTCGTCGTGGGAGCGGCGAGCCGCGCGCGCGGATCCGTTTCGGGAAAGGGAGTCGGCTCCTTCGCCTTTTCGAACTTCACGATCTTCTTGACGAGCTCGCCGTTGGGACCGAGGTGGACGTTCTCGGTCCGCGACACGCGCAGCACGCCGTCCACCTTCATTTCGGTCTTGAGCCGCCACTGGAAGTTCGCGAGGCGCTCGCGCTCGCGCTTGAGGCCTTCGCCGACGTCCGGTTTGGACGGCGAGGGGACTTGCGCGGCGAGAGGGAAACCGGTCAGAGTGGCCGCGCAGGCGAGAAGAAGCGGGAGTCTCACGGAGGGAATCGTGCCACACACGGACGCTCCTCACGATGCGATGAGGTTCGAGACGCTCGCGGTACACGCGGGGCGCCGTCCCGAGACCGCAACGGGCTCGATCGCGCCTCCCTTGTACCTGTCCACGACGTTCGAGCGCGATGAGCGGATGGTGCCTCTCGGCGGCCACACCTACATCCGCGAGTCGAATCCCATGCAGACGCTTCTCGAGGACGCCCTCGTACCGCTCGAGGGCGGCGCGGGCGCGCTCGCGTTCGCGTCGGGCATGGCCGCCGGCGTGGCGCTTCTGCAGACGCTGCCGGCGGGCGCGCACGTGCTCATGCCCGACGACGCCTATTACGGCTGGCGCGTCACCGCGCAGGAGTTCCTGCCGCAGTTGGGACTTTCGGCGAGCTTCTGCGCGATGGACGACCTCTCCGCCGTCCGCGGCGCGCTCTAGCCCGCCACGCGGCTCGTCTTCGTGGAATCGCCCTCGAATCCGCTCCTGAGGGTCTCGGACATCGCGGCAATCGCGGCGGCGGCGCGCGCTCACGGGGCGCGCACCGTCGTGGACAACACGTTCGCGACGCCCGCTCTGCAGCGGCCGCTCGACCTCGGCGCGGACGTTGCCTTGCATTCCGTGACGAAGTACTTCGGCGGGCACAGCGACGTGCAGGGAGGAGTCCTCATCTTCCGCCGCCGGGACGAGACGTTCGAGAAGGCGGCCCACGTCCGCCACATCCTCGGGGCCGTCCTGGCGCCGTTCAACGCGTGGCTCGTCCTGCGCGGCCTGCGCTCCCTCGCGGTGCGCGTGGCCGCCCACAGCGCGCACGCGCTCGCCGTCGCGCGCGCTCTCGACTCTCATCCGGCCGTGTCGCGCGTGAACTACCCGGGCCTGCCGTCCCACCCCGGCCACGCCATCGCCGCGCGGCAGATGTCCGGCTTCGGCGGAATGATGTCCTTCCACGTGAGAGCGGGCCGGGAGGCGGCGATCGCCGCCGTCGGCAGGGCGCGGCTCTTCGTGCGCGCCACGTCGCTCGGCGCCGTCGAGAGCCTGATCGAGCACCGCGCCACCAGCGAAGGCCCGGGCTCGACCACGCCGCAGGACCTCATCCGGCTCTCGATCGGCCTCGAGCACCCGGACGACCTGATCGCGGACCTCGATCAGGCGCTGCGCTGAGAGCCGGCTGTCCGGGCGTCCGTCAGGGATCTTCGGGGAGCGCTTCGATGGCTTCCCGGAGCCCGCTTGCCGGATCGCCGTTCCCCGTGCACCATCGCGGCCGCGTGCGCGCCTTCCGTGAAAATGACAAGCTCTTTCACAAGTTCAACCGCGACCTCGGCCCGGGGCGCGTCGAAAGGGTGGACGGGCGGCGCATCGTCGTCTTCTTCCCCGCGGCCGAGACCCGCCTGACGCTCGCGGCGAGCGACAAGGCCCTTCGCCCGTTGCCACTCGGCGTCGGCCAGAAGGCGCGGCTCGAGGGCGAGGAGGGCGAGGTCGTCGTGGACGCGATCGGGCCCTCCGGCGCGCGCCTCGCCGACGGTCGGACCGTCGATCCGGCTCTCCTCTGGCCGCTCGCGCCGCCGGACGACCTCGTGGAGCGGCTCGCAGCGCTGCAGACGGATCGCGCGGCCGCGCTTCGGAACCGACTCGACGGCCTCCGGCTGTCGGAGATCCGCGAGGCGGCCGGGCTGGGCTCCTTCCTCGGCGGCCGCATCGCGCTCTTTCCGCACCAGCTCGACGTTGCCGAGCGCGCCACGGCATCCGACCCCGTGCGCTGGCTGCTCGCCGACGAGGTCGGCCTCGGCAAGACGATCGAGGCGTGCCTCATCCTCTCGCGCCTCCTCCGCACCGACCGCGCCGGCCGGACGCTGATCGTCGCGCCTGCCACGCTCACGGTCCAATGGCTCGGCGAGCTCTATCGGAAGTTCCACCAGACATTCGTCCTCCTCGACCGCAAGAGGCGCGAGGACGTCCTCAAGGATCACGGCGAGGGCTTCAACCCCTTCGAGGCGCATCGGCACGCGATCGTCGCGTTCGAGGACCTCGTGGACGATGCGCGGCTCTCCGCGCAGGCCGAGGCGGCGGGATTCGAGCTTCTCGTGGTGGACGAGGCGCACCGGCTCGAGCGGGCGAAGGGCGATGCGGGAAGCGAGGCCTACCGGGCCGTCGCGCCGCTCACCCGTGTCGCGCGCCACGTGCTGCTCCTCTCCGCGACGCCGCTCGAAGCGGACGCGCACGGCTTCTTCCGCCTGCTCGAGCTGCTCCGCCCGGACGCCTACACCTCCGAGGACGCGTTCCTCTCTGCTCTCTCGCGCGGCGAGCCGCTGCCCCCGTGCACGAGCGCCACGCGGCGCGTGGACATCGGCGGACTCCAGCCGCGCGTGCCCGCGCCCGTCGACCTCGAGACCGCGCCCGCTTTCGGACTGAGCGGCGACGAGAAGCGGGATGCCGCGGACCCGCGCGTCGCCTGGCTCGCGCGGCGGGACGAGGAATGGCGTGCCGGAGGGACGGCCAAGACGCTCGTGTTCGTCCACGAGAGGAGCACGCTCTCGGCCCTCAAGGAGCGGCTGGAGTCGGCGACCCGCAAGCGCGTCGCGATCTTTCACGAGGAGCTCTCCCCCGAGCGGGGAGACGTCGAGGTGGCCGAGTTCCGGCGGCCCGACGGCCCGTCGATCCTCATCTCGACCGAGGCCGGAGGCGAGGGCCGCAATTTCGAGTTCTGCCGCCGCCTCGTCCTCTTCGACCTGCCGCGCGACCCGGCCGCGGTGGAGCAGCGGATCGGCCGCCTCGACCGCATCAACCGGACGATGCCGGTCGAGATCGTCTATTTCCGGCCGCCGGACGGCTTCGAGCTGGAGGTCGTGAACCTCTACGAGCGCATCGGTCTCTTCTCGTCGCCGCTCGGCGGTCTCGAGCGCTCGCTGGCGGACGTGGAGGCCGCGATTCGCAGGGCCGAGCGTTTCGCGAAGGTCGGGAAGGCGCTGCCGATCGAGCAGCTCGCGGCGGAGGTGCGGGAAGCGGCGGACGCGCGGCAGAAGGCCGTTTACCACCACCTTCACCAGGACGGTTACGTGCCGGAAAAGGCGCAGGACATTCTCGCGCGCATCCCCGCCGACCTCGACGAGCGCATGGAGCGCTTCGTTCTCGACGCCGCGGACCTCCACGGATTCGAAACGGCCGAGCGCCCGGGGAGGCGCACGTGGTACGTGGAGTTCGGAGCGGACGCGCTCGTCGAGCACCTGCCGGGCGTACCCGGAGGCTCGCGCTGGCTCGGCACGTTCGAGCGTGACGAGGCGGTGCGCAAGGAGGATCTCGATTTCTTCGCCTCGGGCCATGCGCTCGTGGAGGGGCTGTTCCGCGAGCTGCAGGAAGGCGCGCGCGGCCGCGTGGGCCTCCTGCTTCTCGAGAAGACGGGCATCTCGGGGGCGGGCCTGCTGTTCGTCTTCTCCGGCGGCGCCGGCGTCGAGACGGCCGCGGTCGGCTTCGACGGCGCGCCGCGTCCCGAGTGGGCAGAGCTGGTCCTTCGGCGCCGCACCGAGGCGCGCGGCCTCCGGCCCGAGGACTGGCTGAACGTGCTCAGGAAGGCGGCGGGGGGCCGCGCGCCCAACTGGGCCTCGCTCGTGCGCCGCCTTTCGCGCAACATGCTCGCGGAGAGAAAAGGCGGGAAGCTCGAGGCCCTTGCGGCGTTCCGCTTGATGCGGTAGACCCGGGAACCTTCCCGCGGCCCCCGGGTCATAGACTCGCGGAGGCCCCATGCGACCCACTTCCCGCCGCCTCACGTCCATGAGCTTCGGAGCCCTTGCCCTCGCGGCCGCGGGCGCGGTCGCCGTCGCGCGTGCCGGTTCCGACGAAACCCGCGTGCCGGCTGGCGCCGCGACCTGGAAGGAAGTCGAACGCCTCGCCTCGGAGCAGAAATTCGAGGAGGCCTCGCTGCGCGTCGCGAGGATCCGCGAGACAGCGCGAGTCGCGGGAGACGAGGCGAACGAGGCGAAGGCCCTCGTGCGCGAGGTCCAGCTCCGAACGGCCCTCCACGGTTACGAGACGTCCGTCCGCTTCCTGAAGGACGAGCCCTGGCCGAAAGCTCTTCTGCCGCGCACGGCGCTGCGGCTCTTCTACGCGCAGTCGCTCGTCACGTACGGTCGCGCCTACGCGTGGGAGATCGGCCAGCGCGAAAAGGTGGTGTCGACGGGAGCGGTCGACCTCAAGGCATGGACGCGCGAGGAGATCGCCGCCGAGGCCGTGCGCGCGTATGCCGAGGTCTGGCAGGACCGCGGGGCGCTCGGAGACGAGCGGGTCGCGGCGCTCGGCGAGTTCCTCGTCCCGAACTCCTATCCCGAGGGCATACGCGACACGCTGCGCGACGCCACGGCGTATCTCTTCGTCGCGCTCCTTTCGGACTCGTCGTTCTGGCGGCCCGAGCAGTCGAACGCCGTCTTCACGCTCGACCGCGCCTCGCTCGTCGCGGGCGATCCGGCCGTTTCGCGCCTCGTGGCGCTGGGCGACCCCGCCGTTCACCCGCTGCTGAAAGTCGGCGCCGTCCTCGACGACCTCGAAGCGTGGCACGCGGGACGCGGCGAGCGCGAGGCTGCGCTCGAAACGCGGCTCGAACGTGTGCGGCGCCTTCACGCGGCGCTCACGGATGCCTCCGACCGGTCAGAAATCCGGCGAGACCTCGCACGGCGTCTTGTCGGATTCGCCGACGTCCCGTGGTGGGCGATGGGAAAGGCCGAGCTCGCCGAGCTCGTGAGAGCCGAGGAAAAGCCGGGCAACCTCGTGAGGGCGCGCGCCCTGGCCCTCGAGGGCTCGAAAACGTATCCGCGTTCGAAGGGAGGCGAGCGCTGCCGGTCGATCGTGGGCGGGATCGAGCAGCCCGACTACCGCCTCGCGGCGATGGCGGCGGACGCGCCGGGCCGGCGCTCGATCGAGGTCAGCCACCACAACCTGCCGGCGCTCCATTTCCGCGCGTATGCCGTGGACCTCGAGAAGCGCCTCTCTCGCGCGAAGGACTACAGCCTCCTGCCCCAGGGCAAGGAGCTCGACGACCTCGTGGCGAGGGCGACGCCCGCCGCGGCGTTCAGGGTCGACCTCCCGGCCACGACGGACTTCAAGCTGCACCGGACGTTCGTGACACCACCGGCGCTTCCGCGCGGGTTCTACGTCTTCGTGGCGTCGCCGCGCGCCGACTTCTCGACGGGCGAGAACCCGCTGCGCGCGGCCGGCATGCTCGTGACGGACCTCGTCCTCGACATCAGGCAAACCGACGACGGCGGCGTCGAGGCGCGCGCCGTTTTCGGTACGACGGGCCTGCCCGCGGCGGGCGCGAACGTCGCCCTCTGGAGGTACGACTGGCAGGCGGGACACGCGCGCGTCGCGACGGCGGAAACCTCGGGGGACGGGCTCGTCGCGTTTGCGCCGAGTTTCGACCGAAACGGGAAACCACACTTCCTCCTCGCGCGGCGCGGCGGCGACCTCGCGTTCGACCCGAGCTTTCTCGGCTTCTGGAACCGGCCCGTGCCCTCGGAGACGTCCTCGGCGCTCGTCTACACGGACCGCAGCATCTACCGGCCGCTTCAGAAAGTGCTCTGGAAGGCCGTCGTCTTCAGCGGGCGCGCCGATCTCGCGCGTTGGCGCGTGACGCCCCAGGCGGCCGCGACGCTTTCGCTCGTGGACACGAACGGGCAGGTGGTGGAGTCGAAGACGGTCGCCTCGAACGCGTACGGCTCGGCGGCGGGCGAGTTCGTGATCCCGGCGGGGCGCGCGCTCGGCGCGTGGAGCGTGCGCTGCGCGGCAGGCGGAAGCGCTTCGATCCGCGTCGAGGAGTACAAGCGGCCGACCTTCGAGGCGAAGCTCGACATCCCGAAGGACGCCGTGCGGTTGAACAGGGCCGCCACTTTTCGGGGGGAGTCGCGCTACTACTTCGGCCTGCCCGTCACGAGCGGAAGCGTCGGGTGGCGCGTCACGCGCGAGGCCGAGTACCCGCGGTGGTGGGGCTGGTGGGGTGGCTCTCGCCCGGCGGGAGCCGAGACCGTCGCGACCGGCACGGTCTCTCTCGGGGCGGACGGGACCTTCGCCGTCACGTTCACGCCGAAGGCGGACGAGCGCGCCGGCAGGGACGTGACGTATCGCTACCGCCTCTCCGCCGACGTCACGGACGAGGGCGGCGAGACGCGCTCGGCCGAGCGTTCGTTCCGCCTCGGATTCGTGAACGTCAAAGCAAGATTGGAGAAGAGCACGAATTTCTTCTTAGAGGGTAAGAAGGGCATAACGCAAATCGTTCGGACCGATCTCGATGGCGCGCCCCGCTCAGGGAAGGGGACGTGGCGGCTGCTCCGCCTCACCCCGCCCGAGAAGACCTTACTCCCGGCTGAATTTCCTTCTAAGCAATCCGAAAGCGCCGAAACGATGAGCAAGGCGGGAGCCGCTCTGAACGAAGGGACCACCAGCGCAGGGAGCAAAGAATTCCAGACCCCGGGCGACCTGCTGCGTCCGCGCTGGTCGACCGCCTACTCCGTCGACGAGTGGCTGCACGCGTGGAAGGACGGTTCGGAGACGGCATCGGGCACCGTGGCGCACGACGCGAAGGGCGAGGCGAAGCTCGAGCTGCCCGCGCTGCCCGCGGGCGCCTACCGCCTGCGCTACTCGACGGCCGACGACTTCGGGGCGAAGGTCGAGATGGAGCAGGACTTTCTCGTCGCGGGTTCGAAGGCCGGCCCCGCGCTGCCGCTCGTCCTCCTCGCCGAGTCGTCCTCCGTGAAGGTGGGAGGCGTCGCGCGTTTCCACGTGGCGTCGGGGATCAAGGGCCAGGCGCTGTACCTCGACGTCTCCCGTGCCGGCAAGGTCATCGAGCGCCGCATTCTCCACGCGGGGACGGACGCCACGCTGGTCGAGCGGCCCGTCACCGAAGCGGATCGCGGCGGCCTCGGCGTCACGCTGACGGCCGTCAACGACCACCAGTTCCTCCAGCAGACACAGACCGTCTTCGTGCCCTGGGACGACCGCGAGCTGAAGGTCACATTCGCCACGTTCCGCGACCGCCTGCGTCCGGGACAGACGGAGACGTGGCGCGTGACCGTGAAGGGCGCGACGAGAGAGCACCCGCTCGCCGAGACGGCCGAGCTCCTCGCGTACATGTACGACCGGAGCCTCGATACCTTCGCGCCGCACGGGCCGCCGAGCCCGTCGTTCCTCCTGCCGAACCGCGCGACCCCAGCGACGTGGCGCGTGACGCTCGGCCAGGCGCAGCCGCTGTGGCTCACGAGCGGCGGTTTCCCGAGCCCGCCCTCGTGGGGCGGCCTCACGGCCGACCGCCTGAAGTTCGAGGACGGCTACGGCATCGGCGGCCCGGGCCGCAGGGGCGGGGTCGCGATGGGCGGGATGGCCTACAACCGGGCGGCTCCTGCTTCGGCGCCCGCCGCGCTGGCGATGAAGTCGGCCGCGCTCAGCGACGGAATGGTCGTCACCCGCGAGGACGGCCGCGCCCGCGAAGAGAAGGCCATGGATACCCTTTCTAAGAAAGATGAAGCCGATTCTGCTCGCTCGGACTCTACCGGCGCAGCGCCTCCGGCCGCCCTCCGAAGCAATTTCTCCGAAACCGCGTTCTGGCAGCCGCACCTCTTGACGGACGCCGACGGCTCGGCGGCGATCGAGTTCACCGTGCCGGACTCCGTCACGTCGTGGAACGTCTTCGTCCACGCCATCACCAAAGACCTTCGGGGCGGCTCGGCGGAAAAGGAAACGCGGACGGTGAAGGACCTGATGGTCCGCCCGTACGTCCCGCGCTTCCTACGCGAAGGCGACAAGGCCGGGATCAAGGTCGTCGTGAACAATGCGTCCGACAAGGCGCTCACCGGCACGCTCGCGCTCGACATCCTCGATCCGGACCGGAGCGCGAGCCTCAACGAGGCGTTCGGCCTCTCCGGAGCAGATGCGAAAAAGCCGTTCACCGTGAAGCCGGGCGGCGGGACGAACCTGACGTTTCTCGTGACGGCGCCGAAGGGCCTGGGAAACGCCGCGTTCAAGGTCACGGCGACCGCGGGCGACGTCTCCGACGGCGAGCTGCGCCCCGTGCCGGTTCTGCCGGGCCGGATGCACCTCGTGCAGTCGCGGTTCGTCACGCTGAGGAACAAGGACAAGAAAACGCTTCGCTTCGACGATCTCGCGAAGAACGACGACCCGACGCTCGTGAACGAGCAAATGGTCGTAACCGTGGACGCGCAGCTCTTCTACACGGTGCTGCAGGCCCTCCCGTACCTCGTGAACTACCCGTACGAGTGCACGGAGCAGACGCTGAACCGCTTCCTTTCGACGGGCATCGTCTCGAGCGTCTACAAGGACTACCCGGCCGTCGCGAAGATGGCGGCCGAGATGTCGAAGCGGACGACGCCTCTCGAGAGCTGGGACGCCCTCGACCCGAACCGGAAGATGGCGCTCGAGGAGACGCCCTGGCTCGTGGCGTCGCGGGGCGGCGACGCGGGGCCGAACGGCGCGGCGCTCGACGTCCTCGACCCCCGCGTCGCGCAGGCGAACCGCGAGTCCTCGCTTGCGCGGCTGCGCAAGGCACAGACATCCGTCGGCGGGTTCCCGTGGTTCCCGGGCGGGCCGCCGTCGCCGTACATGACGCTCTACCTCCTTCACGGGTTCGCGAAGGCCGCCGAGTTCGGCGTGGACGTGCCGAAGGACATGACCCAGCGGGCGTTCTCCTATGTCGGCGAGCACTACCGCACGGAGTGGAAGCGCTGCATGTCGCTGAACGGATGCTGGGAGTTCATCACGTTGCTGAACTACGTCGTCTCGGCGTATCCCGACGCCTCGTGGGCGAACGGCGCCGTGACGGAGGCCGAGCGCCGGGAAATGCTCGACTACTCGTTCCGGCACTGGAAGGCGCACGCGCCGTATCTGAAGGGGTACCTCGCGCTGACGTTGAAGCGCATGGGCCGCCCGGAGGACGCCGCCCTCGTGTGGGCGTCCGTGATGGACGCGGCGAAGTCGAACGACGAGCAGGGCACGTTCTGGGCGCCCGAGGACCGCTCGTGGCTCTGGTACAACGACACGATCGAGACGCACGCGTTCGCCCTGCGCACGCTCCTCGAGCTGGACCCCGGGAACGCGAGGACGGACGGCCTCGTCCAGTGGCTGCTCCTCAACAAGAAGCTGAACCAGTGGAAATCCACGCGGGCGACGGCGGAGGTCATTTACTCCCTCGTCCACTACCTGAAGCGCGAAGGCGCGCTCGGGATCCCGGAGGACGCCACGGTCACCGTCGGGAGGCAGAAGGTCACGTTCACGTTCGACGCCGAGCGGTATACGGGGGCCCACAACCGCGTCGTCGTTCCGGGAGACAGGATCGACCCGAAGACGACCTCCACGGTCGTCGTCGAGAAGGAGAGCAGGGGGTTCGCGTTCGCGTCGGCCGCATGGCACTACTCCACGGAGAAGCTCCCGGCATCGGATCGCGGTGACTTCTTCTCCGTCTCTCGGAAGTACTTCCGGCGCGCGACGAACGGGCGCGAGTTCGTCCTGACGCCGCTCGCCGAGGGCGCCGCCCTGAAGGCGGGAGACGAGATCGAAGTGCAGATCTCGCTGAGGACGAAGCACGAGGCCGAGTACGTCCACCTGCGCGACCCGCGGGCGGCCGGCCTCGAGCCCGAGAACGCGGTCTCGCGCTGGAAACGGGACCTCGGGATCGCCTGGTACGAGGAAACGCGCGACTCGGCCACGAACTTCTTCTTCGAACGCCTGCCGGTCGGGGAATACGCCTTCAAGTACCGGCTGCGCGCGAACATGGCGGGGACGTTCCGCGTGGGGCCCGCGACCGTGCAGTCCATGTACGCGCCGGAGTTCAACGCCTTCTCGGCCGGGTCGATCCTCGTCGTCTCGGGAGACTGAGTCGCAGGACTCCCGGGGCTATGATTCCGAAGCGTGCCCGCGGACTCGTCGCCTTCGCCCCGCTCCCGCGCCCCGGGAGCGCTCGCGTGGGCCGCTCTCGCGCTCGGAATCGGACTGACCGGCTCTCTGTACTTTGCGGCCCTCCGCCAGGCGGATACGCCGGGCGGGGGCCGGGTGCTGCAGGCCAGGCCCCTCGCGGTTCTCGGCGCCGGTCTGCTCGTGAGCGGCCTCCTGTTCGGGATCATGTGGTCCCTGGCGGCCACGAAGGCGCGTGCCCTCGCCCTCGCGGAGAAGATGACGGAATCGCTCCGGGATTCCGAGCAGCGCTACGAGCTTCTCTTCGAGCAGAACCTCGCCGGGATCTACCGGTCGAGCCTGGACGGGAAGATCCTCGAGTGCAACGAGGCCTTCGCGCGACTCTTCGGCTACGAATCGCGCAGGGAGCTCCTCGAGCAGTCCGCCGTGCAGCTCTATGAGAGCGCGTCGGCCCGCGACGCCTTTGTCGCCGAGCTCCGTGCGAAGGGAATGATCGTCAATCGCGAAGAGCGGTACCGCCGGCGCGACGGGACCGTATTCCCGGTGCTCGAGCACGCGAGGCTTCGGTCCGGCGAGACGCCCGTCATCGAGGGAACCATTCTCGACATTTCGATGCTGAAGAAGGCCGAGGAGGCGCTCCGGGTCTCGGAAGAGCGTTACCGGAGCATGTTCGAACGCTCCCGGGACGGGCTGTTCTTCTTCGACCTCGAGTCCCGGAGGATCCTCGAATCGAACCCGGCCTTCCAGAAGATGCTGGGATACACCGGCGACGAGCTTCGCGGCCGCCTGATCTACGAGATCATTCTCGCGGACCGCGCGTCCGTCGATGCGAACCTCGAGCGCCTCCGCGGCGAACGGCTGATTTCGATCGGCGAACGCCAGTATCGGCGCCGCGACGGCAAGCCGCTCGCCGTCGAGATTGAAGCCGCCCGAATCGAGGAGGGCGGCCGCCTGCTGGTCTTCAACATCGTGCACGACCTGGCCGATCGGCATGCGCTGGAGGAGCAGCTCCGGCAGTCCCAGAAGATGGAAGCCATCGGACGGCTCGCCGGCGGCGTCGCGCACGACTTCAACAACCTCCTGACGGCGATCCTCGGATACGCGGACCTCCTCCTCGACTCCAATCCTCCCGCAGACGTGCGGGATTCCGTCGGCGAGATCCGGAAGGCGGGAGAGCGCGCCGCCTCGCTCACGAAGCAGCTTCTCGCCTTCAGCCGCAAACAGGTGCTCCAGCCGAAGGTCCTCGATCTGAACACCGTGCTCGCGGAGACCGACAGCATCCTGCGTCGCGTGCTCGGCGAGGACGTGACGATCGAGGCCGAGCGGGATCCGCATCTCTGGCGCGTGAAGGCCGACCCGGGTCAGATCCAGCAGGTGCTCCTCAATCTCGCGGTGAACGCGCGGGACGCGATGCCCGAGGGCGGCGTCCTCAGGGTCGCGACGCGGAACGTGACGCTCGCGGCCGGCGACCTCAAGGAGGTCCCGACGGTCGCCGCGGGAGCGTACGTGCTGCTCGAGGTCTCCGACACGGGAAGCGGGATGGACGCCGAGACCCTTTCGCACGCCTTCGAGCCTTTCTTCACGACGAAAGAGCGCGGCAAGGGCACGGGCCTCGGGCTTTCGACGGTCTACGGGATCGTCAAGCAGAGCGGCGGCTACATCCACATCGAGAGCCGGCCCGGAAAAGGGACACGCGTGCTCGTCTACCTGAAGCGCGTCCACGGCGCCGCCGACTCGCCTTCGAACGTGAGCCCGCGGTCGCTTCCACGCGGGGGGAACGAGACGATCCTTCTCGTGGAGGACGAGGAGTCGGTGCGCCGCCTCGCCTCTCTGCTGCTCGAGAGGAGCGGCTATCGCCTCCTCGTCGCGTCGAGCGCTGAGGAGGCGCTTCAGACGGCGCGGGCCTTCGAGGGGGAGATCCACCTGCTCCTGACGGACGTCGTCCTGCCCGGCCTGAACGGACGGCGCCTCGCCGACCTGCTGCGCGTCGAACGCCCCCAGACGAAGGTCGTCTTCGCGTCCGGCTACTTCGACGAAGGCGACGCTTTGGAGCCGGGAAGCGATTTCATCCAGAAGCCGTTCAATCCCGACACGCTCGCGCGGAGCATCCGGCGCGCCCTGGACCGCGGACGGCCTTCGCGGGCCTGAGGTCCGCGTCGTTCAGCGCGAAGTCCCGGGGGCCGCGTCCGGAGCGCCCGCCCCGGCGGAGCGCACCCGCGCCTTCGCGAGAAGGCGTGCGCGGATGACTCCCGGCGGGATCTGTCCCTCGGAGAGGAACTCCTCGTGGAAGCGCCGCTCGGAAAAGCCGGGCCCTTCGATCGCCCGGATCTCATCGCGCAGGGTGCGGATCTCGGCCTTGCCCAGCGTGTACGTGATGGCCTGCGTGGGCCACTTCGAGTAACGGAAGACCTCCTTCCGGGCGGACGCGACGGCGGCGCGCTCGCCGGCATCGGGATTCGTCCGGGAGTCGGTCGAGCCCGGGCCCTTCACGAAGAGCACGCTGCGCGAAAAGTACGTCACGGCTTCTTCAAACGACATGAAGCCGCAGTGGATTCCGGCGTCCACGACGATCCGTGCGTCCCGCAGGAGCTGGTTCTGAAGCTAGAAGAGCCGCTCCTCGGGGGTGTAGAACCCGCCGGGGAATTCCGCGCGGGGCTCACCCACGAGGCGCTCGCAGTAGAGCGCCCAGCCCTCGGAGGACATCGAGTCCTCCCACATGGAAGCCGAGTCCTCGACGCCTCCCGGCGTGAGCCAGCGAATCGCGGGGATCGAGGCGGCGCGGCCACGCATGAACTGGTAATACCAATCGTGGCCCGGAAAGCCCTCGTGCGCCGCGAGGCTGGCGATCGCGGCGCGCGCGTGCTCCCGGAGCGCCGCGGAGTCGTCGCCGGTCGGGGTGATGTAGAACTGCCCGACGCCGCCCTTCTTGAACTGCGGCGCCGGGTAATAGGCCGCGTCGATCGTGTCGCGAAGCGGCGGGGGCGTGAACACGACGTCGAGCTGGTAGTCGGCGGGAAGGTCGAACATCCCGGTTCTCCGCCCGTAGGCCACGAGGCGCCGGCATGCCTCCTGATACCACGACAGCATCTCGGCGTCGTTCTTCGGAATGTCGTTCGCGAGGAGGGACAGGACCCCCCCGGGCGAGGCGTCGGGCAGCTTGCGGTCGCCCGCGATCCGGCGTGCGAGAGCAGTCATCTCGCCGAGCGTCGCGGCCGCTTCGGACTTGCCGTAGGCGTATTGCTCGCGCGCGGTGCGCGTGACGCCGAGGTTGTTCCTGAGCGCCCAGGAATATTCTGCTTCGCCCGCGGCGAAGCGGTCCCTGTCGAACGCGGGTGCCAGGGCCTCTCCGCCGGGCTCGAAGAAGAGGTCGAAGAGGCCCTTGCGGGAATCCCGGAACGCGGCGGCCGCGCGCGCCGCGACGGCCTGCCAGTCGGCCTTCGTGCCGTGCGCCGCGCCGTCCCCCGCTGGAGCCATTTCCTGAAGCGTCCACTCCACGCCTCGAAGAGGCTCTTCGAGGAACGCGTCGAGAGCCTTCTCGTGCACGCGCCGGTCGAGGTTGCGCAGGAGGAACGCGAGCTGCGAGCCCATCACGGAGGCGTCGATGCGGTCGGGCTCGGGAAGCGTCCCGGCGCCGATCTTCGCGAGGCGCGCCTGGAGCGCGGCAAAGTCCGCGGCCTGCGACATCGCGGGTCTTCTGGGCGCCCTCTTCTGGGGAGAAGGCGGCTTCGGAGAGGAGACGGGGGATTTCTGAGAATGCGCGTGAGGCGCCAGCGCAAGAAGTGCCGTCATCGCCGCGCCTGCCACGCCACGGCGGTTTCTCTTCCCCAAGCCGTAGCCGCACACGGCCCAGAGCCAGAAGGCGTGCGCGCTGCCCGTGCCCAGGAAGACCGCCACGGCGACGACCGGGCCCAGGAGCGACCCGGCGAAATGCAGGCGCCGCGTGAGGGGCTTGCTGTGCTCGCGGCAGTAGAACGGCCAGAAGTCGGAGAAGGTCTTCAGGCGACGTTCCTCCCGGAGGCGCGATTGTCTCGCAGGCGGGAGAGGAGGAACGGGAGGCCGGTGAGACCCGCCGCGAGCGTCGTGAGAAGGTGAAGACAGCCCCCCAGGATGGCGCCGCCCGCGAGCGGGATCCCGTCGAGGGCCGCGGCGGCGGCGAAGCCCGATTCGTAGGGACCGAACGTGCCCGCGGGGGACGGCAGGACGGCGGCCGTCGCGATCGAGGCGAAGAGCGCCACCGCGAGCGTGGCGGGATGGACGGGAAGGCCGAGCCCACGCGCCGTGAGCCAGAGCGCCGGGAGGTGGAGCGCGAGGAACGCGCCCGCGGCGGCGGCGGCCAGCGCGTATGAGCCCGGGTTTCGGCGCGCGACGGAAAGACCCTCGGCGACCTCCTGCGCGAGGGCCTGGCGGCGGCCCCCGTCGGAGAGTCTCGGAACGAGAGAGGCCAGAAGACGCCCGCCCGCGAGCGGCAGGGCGAGGAGCAAGCCCGTGCCGAAAAGGACGAGCGCGGCGACCGTGAAACCGAGAACCTGCGTTCCGCGCGAGAAGAGCAGCCAGGCCGCGCCGGCGAGTCCCGCGAGAAAAAGCGTGGCCGTGTCGAGCAGCTTCACGAGCGCGAGGACCGCGGCGGAGCGCGCCCAGCTCGCGCCGAGAGCCGCTCGAATCGAAGCCCAGGACGCGATTTCCCCGCTCCGGAACGGCATCACCTGCAGGAGAAACGTCGTCGCGCCGGAAAGCGACCACGCGGTCGTGAACGGAATCCGGTCGGCGGGCGGAAGCAGCAGATTGAAGCGAAACGCGCGAACTCCGAAGGCGAGGATGTTCAGAAGGAAGCCCGCGACCAGAAATGCCGGTTGCGCGTTGTGAAGGGAAGAGAAGATTTCTGCCGGAGAACGCCTGATCGCGAAGACGAGCAGCGCGAGTAGCGCCGCAGTACAGGCCACGCCGAAGACTTTCTTAGAAAGGGCAAGAGGAGCGGGGCGCGGGCCGCGTCCGTCCGGAGATTGCGGGGCCGTTTCCGCGGCGGGCATTTGTTCATTCACCTTCTAAGAACCTTCGGGCCCATCGCCCTGCACCGGAGCCGACTCGCCGCGCGCAGGCCGCTCACGAGCGGTCTTCAGCAGAAATCTTTTCGTCCCTCTTCCCCGACTCCCGGCGCCGCTTCTCCAGCACGAGCTCCTCGAGGAGCGTCCGGTTGATGGAGATGAGGTCCGCGAGGAGCCCGGAGAGGACGCAGACGACGGCCGCCACGAAGAGCACCGCCGCGAGCAGCAGGGACTGGAGGTGGCCGGCGGGGTTCTGATCCGTCACCACGAAGAAGACATAACGCCCGACCAGTCCGAGGCCGGCGGCGGAGAGGAGCGCCGCGCAGCCGAGGAAGACGGGGAGCGGCTTGTAGAGCGCCGTGATGCGCAGGATGTTCGCGGCCTGCACGAGCACGTAGTTCGCCGTGCGCCGGATGAGGCGCGAGGCGCGCACGGGCGGATTCGTGCGCACGGGGACCGACAGGACGGCCATCTCCTTGTTGCCGGCCTGGATGAGCGTCTCGAGGGTGTACGTCATCCTCGAGAAGACGTTGAGCCGGAGCGCGGCTTCGCGCGTGAAGGCGCGGAAGCCCGACGTCGCGTCGGGCACGTCCGTTCCCGAGGCGCGGCGCACCACCCACGACCCGAACCGCTGCGTGAGGCGCTTGCCCGGCGAGAAGTCCGGCTTCGTGGCGACCCCACGGTCGCCCACGACGATCTCGGCCTCGCCCCGGAGAAGGGGCGCGACGAGGGTCGCGACATCCGCCGCCGCGTATTGGCGGTCGGCGTCCGTCGAGAGGATGACGTCGGCGCCGAGGCGCAGGGCGGCGTCGAGGCCGGCCCGCCAGGCGAATGCGAGGCCCCGGTGAATCGGCAGCCGCACGACGTGGTCCGCGCCCGCGCGGCGCGCGGCCTCGGCCGTGCCGTCGGTCGAGCCGTCGTCCACGACGAGGGTCTCGACCGAGTCGAACCCCGTGACCTGGCGGGGGAGCTCCTGAAGAGCGGTCCCGATCTGTTCCGCCTCGTCCCAGGCGGGAATCTGGATGACGAGCTTCACGGCGCCGGAGAGCCTAGCAGGCGCGCCGTCGGGAGTACGCTCCTATTCAGGAGGAGATCGCCCGATGAAAACCGCGCGCCTGCTTCCCGTCGTCCTGGCTCTCGCGGCGCCCCTCTTCGCGCAGGGCGGCCCGCCGAAGGAAGACCGCCCGTTCCGCGAGCCGGATCTCGTGGAAATCGTCAGGCTCGAACCGGGCATTCGCCTCGACATCCGTTACGCCACCAGGAGCAACCTCCTCGGGCGCCCGGTGTACGCCGAGGCGCGCGCTTTCCTGCAGCGTCCGGCGGCGGAGGCGCTCGTGCGCGTGAATCGCGCTCTGAAGGAGAAGGGCTACGGGCTCCTCGTGTTCGACGGCTACCGGCCGTGGTCGGTCACGAAGGCGTTCTGGGATGCGACGCCCAAAGACAAGAAGATCTTCGTCGCGGACCCGAAGAACGGATCGCGCCACAACCGGGGGTGCGCGGTCGACCTCTCGCTTTACGACCTCGCCACGCTCCGCGAGGCCGACATGGGCGGCGCGTACGACGAGATGTCGGGGCGCTCGTATGCGACGTACCACAAGGGCCCGAAGGAGGCGCTCCGTCGGCGCGACCTCCTGAGCGCCGCGATGGAGAGAGAGGGGTTTTCCGTCTATCCAGCCGAGTGGTGGCACTTCGACTACAAGGACTGGCGCGACTATCCGCTTCTGGACGTTCCCTTCGCGGCCCTGGGTGCCCCGAAGGCGGGCTTCAGCGAGGTCGTCAACCTCAAGCAGGCGCGCGTCGTGGACCTCACGCACCCCTTCGACGCCCAGACGCTCTACTGGCCGACGTCCCCGTCGGCGTTCGAGCTCCGGACGCTGAGCAGGGGGAGGACTCCGGGAGGATGGTTCTACGAATCCAATTCCTTCTCGACACCTGAGCACGGCGGCACGCATCTGGACGCGCCCGTGCATTTCTCGGAAACGGGGGAGAGCGCCGAGAAGGTCTCCGTCCGCCGGCTGATCGCGCCGGCCGTCGTCCTCGACGTGGTCGCGAAAGCGGCGCGCGACGCGGACTACCGGCTCACGGTCGGGGACGTGAAGGAGTGGGAAACGGCGCACGGCGTCATCCCGGGCGGCGCGATCGTGCTCCTGAGAACCGGATGGTCGGCGCGCTGGCCGGACCGCCGGCGCTACTTCGGCGACGACACGCCGATGGACGCCTCGCATCTTCACTTTCCTTCGTTCGGCCCGGAGGCCGCGGAGCTCCTCATCAGGGATCGGGGCGTCGGCGCGCTCGGCGTGGACACGGCCTCCATCGACCACGGCGCCTCCCGGGATTTTCCCGTCCACCGCCTGGCGGCCGCCGCCCAGGTGCCCGGGCTCGAGAATCTCGACAGGCTCTCGGAGCTGCCGGAGACGGGCGCGTGGCTCGTGGCGCTGCCCATGAAGATCGGCGGCGGATCCGGCGGCCCCGTGCGCGTGGTGGCCCTCCTCGTGAACTGATGGCGTCGCTCCGGCAACGCCTTCTCATGAGGCTCGTGAACCTCTATCCGCCGTACCTCGGCGCGGGCGTCCGCGTGACGTACCCGAGGGACGACGCCTACAGGATCACGGTCCGCATGGGGCTCCATTGGTGGAACAAGAACCTCTTCGGGACGCAGTTCGGCGGTTCCCTGTACGCGATGTGCGACCCGCACTTCGTCTTCCTCTTGATGCGCCACCTCGGGCCGGACTACCTCGTTTGGGACAAGGCGGCTGGGATCGAGTTCCTGAAGCCGGGGAGGGGGCGCGTGTCGGCCACTTTCGTCGTTCCGGCCGAAAAAATCGCCGAGATTCGCGCGGCCGCAGACCGCGGCGAGAAGATCGAGCCCGTTCTCACGGCCGAAATCGTCGCGGAGGACGGCGGCGAGGTCGTCGCGCGCGACACGAAGCGCGTGTGGGTGCGGAGAAAGCGGGCCCCTGGAACTTGAAGTTGACGACGGCCGATCCCCTTTCGATATGCTCGCCGGCGACGAGAGCAGGTCCCGCGGATTTCCCGGCGTCCCGAAGACGAGGAAAAGAGGAAACGCCGATGAGAACGTTTCGCCCCGCCACGCTCGCACTCGTCGCCGCGGTCGCCCTCGGCGCCTGCTCGAAGAAGGAACCGCCCCCGCCGACGCCGGTCCCGGCGCCCACCGCCGTGCCGACGCCCGTGCCATTCAGGGTCACGTCCGTCGATCTCGGCAGGTCCATCGGAGACGACAAGGAGATCAAGGACGCCGCCACGGCGTTCGGCCCGAAGGACACAATCTACGCGGCGATCTCCTCCGAGGGAGCCTCGGCCAAGGCCTCCATCAAGGCGCGCTGGACGTTCGGCGCGAAGGGCCGGGTCGTGAACGAGGAGACCCGGGACATCGCCCCGACGGGCCCCGCGGTCACGGAGTTCCACATCGCGAAGCCCTCCGGCTGGCCCGTCGGAAAGTACAAGTTCGAGGTCTCGGCGGACGGCGCCCCGGTGGCCGCGAAGGACTTCGAGGTCAAGAGGTAGGGAGGTCCTCAACTTGCAGTCCTCGGCTGGAGCCGGTATCCTCCGCCGCTCCGGCCGAAACGCCGGAAATGCTCTTTGGAGAAGACGATCCGGGTCGAGGTCGGGGATCACAAGACGTTCTTTGCGGACGGCCCCTGGCGACAGCCCTCGGAGAGACACAAGGCGAGACACGTTCAGGCGCTTAGCTCAGCGGTAGAGCACTACCTTGACACGGTAGGGGTCAGCAGTTCGATCCTGCTAGCGCCTACCATCGCCGGCTCTCTCCCGCGCCGCCGCCCCAGGCTGCTCGAAGGCGCTTAGCTCAGTCGGTAGAGCACTTCCTTCACACGGAAGGGGTCAGCGGTTCGAGTCCGCTAGCGCCTACCATCCTCGCGTTTCCTATCGACCACCCTCGCACCCGCCGTCGTTTTTCTTCTTAGAAGGGAAGAGAGGGTCGGATCATGTCTGCGGCGGCGAAGCACGAGGCGGACGGCGTCATCCGGTTGACGTTGCCGGACGGCACGGTGAAGGAAGTGCATTCGGGCACGACGGGCCGCGCGGTCGCCGAGTCGATCGGGCCGCGGCTCGCCAAGGACGCGCTCGCCGTGAAGCTCGCCGGCAGGGTCCTCGACCTCTCGCGCCCGCTCGCCGAGTCGGGAGCATTCGAGGTCGTCACACCGAAGCACCCCGACGCGCTCGAGCTCTATCGCCACTCCACGGCGCACCTCTGCGCGAACGCCGTCAAGCGCCTTTTCCCTGGCGTGAAGATCGGCATCGGACCGGCCATCGAGAACGGCTTCTATTACGACTTCGACCCCGGCCGGCCCTTCACTCCGGAGGACCTCGAGAAAATCGAGGTGGAGATGAAGAGGATCGTCGCCGAGGACAACGTCGTCGTCCGAAGGGAGATGTCGAAGGCGGAGGCCGTCAGGATCTTCGAGGCCCAGAACGATCCGCTGAAGGTCGAGATCGTCGCGGGAATTCCCGAGGGCAGCCTCTCGTGCTACGAGCAGAAGGACTTCATCGACCTCTGCCGCGGGCCGCACGTGCCGTCCACGGGAAAGCTCGGCGTCTTCAAGCTCACGCATTCCGCCGGCGCGTACTGGAAGGGCGACGAGCGCAATCCAATGCTGCAACGCATTTACGGCGCCGTGTTCCTCACGCAGAAGGAGCTGGACGAGAGCCTCGCCCGGCTCGAGGCCGCGAAGGCGCGCGACCACCGCAAGCTCGGCAAGGAGCTGGGGCTCTTCGTCTTCCATCCGTGGGCGCCCGCGTCGCCGTTCTTCCTGCCGAAGGGCGCGACGGTCTACAACCTCCTGATTTCCTGGATTCGCGAGTTGTACGTCACGTACGGCTATCAGGAGATCCTCACGCCCCAGATCTTCGACGAACAGTTGTTCACGACCTCGGGGCACACGGGCAACTACCGCGAGAACATGTTCTTCGTCCAGGTCGACGAGCGGGAGTTCGGCGTGAAGCCGATGAACTGCCCGGGGCACTGCCTCGTCTTCGCGTCCCAGGCATGGAGCTACCGGGACCTGCCCGTCAGGTACGCCGATTTCGCGCGGCTCCACCGGTACGAGAAGTCGGGTGTCACGCAGGGTCTCACGCGCGTCCGCTCCTTTTCGCAGGACGACGCCCACATCTTCGCGGCGCCGGAGAGCATCGACCGGGAGGTGGCGTCGTTCCTCACCTTCCTCGACGAGGTTTACGGAACCTTCGCGTTCCGCGACGTCGCGATCTCGATCGGCCTGAGGCCCGAGAAGCGCGTCGGAGCCGACGCCGTGTGGGACCGCGCCGAGAAAGTGCTCGAGGCGGCCTTGAAGGCGACGGGGCGGCCTTACGTCGTCTCCCCCGGCGACGGCGCGTTTTACGGTCCGAAGATCGACTTCCGCGTGAACGACGCGATCGGGCGCCCCTGGCAGCTCGGAACCTTTCAGTGCGACTTCAACCTTCCCGAGCTCTTCGACCTGCATTACACGGCCGAGGACGGAACGAAGCAGCGTCCGGTCCTCCTCCACCGCGCGATTCTCGGCTCCCTCGAGCGTTTTCTCGGCATCCTCATCGAGCACACGGGCGGCGACTTCCCGTTCTGGCTCGCGCCGGAGCAGGCGCGGGTCGTGCCTGTGTCGGAAAGATTCAATGAGTATTCGGAGAAGATTCTCAGAAGGGTAAGAGAAGAGGGCCTTCGCGCCTCGGTGGATTCTCGCAGCGAAAAGCTCGGCGCGAAGATCCGTCACGGCGAGATGGAGAAGGTTCCCGCGCTCCTGATCGTCGGCGAGAAGGAGCAGGCGGCGGGCACGGTCTCCCTCCGCGTCCGCCACGGCGGCGAATTCAAGGACCAGAAGATCGAAGATTTGCTTCGAATGATGAAGAGCGCGGTCGACGGCCGCTCGCTCACCTGGCACGCCGGGGCGCCCGAGAGGGTGCCCGAATTCCTTTCTAAGAAATCCCCCTCTTCCTCTTCATCTTCATGACGATTCACGCATCGAACTTCCAACGCACCGAGACTTAAGGAGGAAAACACCCTGGCATTTTTCAGAGGTGGTCCCCGCGTTCCCCCGACGAAGAACTCCCCGATCAACGAATTCATCCTTCGCTTTCAGCAAGTACGGCTCATCGGCTCGGACGGAAGCCAGCTCGGTGTCGTCGATCCCCCCTCCGCGATCGCGAAGGCCCGTGACGAAGGGCTCGACGTCGTCGTCATCGCCGAGCAGGCCGATCCCCCCGTCTGCAAGATCATGGACTTCGGCAAGTTCACGTTCGAGAAAAAGAAGAAAGAGCACGAGTCGAAGAAGAAACAGAAGATCACGCAGGTCAAGGAAATCAAGTTCCGGCCGAATATCGACGAGCACGACTACGACTTCAAGCTGAAGAACATTCTCCGGTTCCTGGACGAGGGCGACAAGGTGAAGGCCACCGTCCAGTTCCGCGGCCGCG
>JBGQDL010000029.1:0-31434 GCA_041495865.1 Thermoanaerobaculia bacterium
CGCAGGTGTAGGTCTTCAGTCCAGACTCAGAGCGAGATGCTCCGCCTCTCGGTCGGCAGGATCTCTAGCGCCGGTCCCGCGCGCGCGTCCGGCCCCGATTCGCGAGCTTCTCGGTGAGCTGAAGGTTCCGCCGGATCTGCTCGAGCATTTTCCCTTCGAGGCCGCGTCCCGCGGACACCCGCGTATCGCGGCGCTTGGCGCGCCCGAAGGCCTGGCGCGCGGCGCGCGCGTCGCCGATCGCCAGATACGCGAGGCCGAGGTGCGTGAGCCCCGTCGGCGTCTCGCCGAGGTCGGTCGCGCGGCGCAGGCACTCCACCGCGCGGTCGTACTCGCGCCTCTTGTAGTGGACCCAGCCCTTCGCCGCGAGCGGAAACTGCCGCATCTCCTTCGGCGAGAGCTTGAGCGAGAGATCGGCGAGCTCGAGCGCCCCGTCGAGGTCCTCCCCCATCTCGGCCAGCGTCGTGGCCCGCTGGAAGTACGCGATCGAACGCGCGTAGTTGGATTTCACGTTCTCGAGCATCTCCTCGGCGACGCGGCTGCCCTCGCGGAACTTGCCCTCGGCCTTGAGGGCCTCGAGGAGCGTCGTGTACGCCGCCGCCGCGACCATCTCGCCCGGCGCGCGCGAGAGGACGCGGCGCGTCGTGGCAACGGCCTCGGACGTGCGGCCCACGGCCGAGCACAGGAGCGCGTACGCGATGAGAAGCGTGGGGTTCTCCGCGTCGAGCTTCAGCGCGCGGCGATACAGCGCCATCGCCTTCTGCGGGTCGCGCGCCGCCGCCGCCTCGGCCTTGCGGGCGAGCTGCGCCGCCTCCCCCGTCACCTTCGGCAGCGCCCGCGCCCCCGACGGCGCGAGGAGCTTCGAAGCCTCCTGGTACTCGATGCGATTGGGGTTCAGCTCGAGCGCCGACTGGAAGCGCTCCGCCGCCTTCTGCGTCCATCCGCGGTCGAGGTAGCAGAGCCCGAGCTGGTAGAGCGCGTCTTCGTCGTCGGGATCGAGGCGCACGGCCTTCTGGAACGCCTCGATCGCCTCGGCGAGCCGGCCGCGCTCGTACGCGATCGTGCCGAGAAGCGAGTAGGCCTGTGCGTTCTCGTCGAACGTGACGGCCTTCTTCAGGAAGGTCTCCGCGCGCGCGAGCTGCCCCTTGAGCGCGTAGAGCGCGCCGAGCGTGAAGTGCGGCAGGAAGGCGTCGGGCTTGACCGCGACCGCCTCCTTGAGGGCCTCGAGGGCGCGGTCGGTACGGCCGGCCTCGTTCTCGAGGACGCCCACGTACACGAGCGCGTCGAAGTGCTTCGGCTCCTTCGCGAGGACGGCGCGCAGCATCATGGCCGCGCGATCCGTCTCGCCTTCGTTGAAGTACGTCTCGCCCAGGAAGAAGGCGAGGTCGGCGTTGCCCTTGTCGAGCCGGTACGCCTCCTCGAGCACCTTCACGGCCTTGTCCGGATCGAGCGCGTAGAACGCGAACTCGGCGTCGGAGAGAAGGCCCTTGAAGCGCTCGCGCCGGTCGCCGGAAAAACCGCCGAGCATCCGCTCCTTGCGCTCGAGGAAGCGCTCGCGCTTCTCCATCGCGGTCATGTGGTGGTCCACGCGCGTCTCCCAGAGGTCGAGCAGCTCTTCCTCGACGAGGAGGCCCTTCCGCTCGAGCAGGTCCTTGAGCGCGAGGAGTCCCGTTTGGGCGACGAAGCCGTTCTTCTCCTGGCGGTTGAGGGCGTCGAGGAGCATCTTGAGCGTCTCGGCGCTGCGCTTGACGATCTCCTCCAGAACGCTGACGCGCTCGAGGAGGTGCTCGTCCATCGAGACGCTCTCCTCCTGCTGCATCCCCTCCTCGTACGCCTCGGAGGCGCCCGAAACGACGAGGAGCTTGCTCTGGCATTTCGCGCAGTACTCCCGCTCGAGCTCGTTCGTCGCCCCGCAGACCTGGCAGATCACGAGAGCTTCTCGCCTCCCGGAGCGTCGTAGCGGTAGAAGCCGCGGCCCGTCTTCCGGCCGTGCCAGCCCGCGTCCACCATCTGCACGAGGAGCGGGCAGGGGCGGTACTTGTCGTCGCCGAGCCCCTGGTGGAGGACGCGCAGGATCGCGAGGCACGTGTCGAGGCCGATGAAGTCCGCGAGAGTGAGCGGGCCCATGGGGTGGTTCATGCCGAGCTTCATGATCCCGTCCACGGCTTCGGGCGTCGCGACCCCCTCGTGAACGGCGAAGAACGCCTCGTTCAGCATCGGCAGGAGGACGCGATTGGAGACGAAGCCGGGAAAGTCGCGGCACGAAAGCGGGATCTTCCCCAGCTCCACCGCGAGGGCGAGCGCGATGTCCGCCGTCTCGTCCGAGGTCGCGATGCCGCGAATCACCTCCACGAGCGCCATGACGGGCACGGGATTCATGAAGTGCATGCCGATGAAACGGTCCGGCCTCTTCGTACCCGCCGCGAGCCGCGTGATGGAGATGGACGAGGTGTTCGTCGCGAGGATCCCGCCGGCCGGGACGAGCGCGTCGAGCCGCGCGAAAAGGTCCTTCTTGGCCGCCTCGTCCTCGACGATCGCCTCGACGACGAGGCCGGCCTCGGCGAGGCGCCCGAGGTCGGCCGTCGCGGCGATGCGCGCGAGCGCGGCGTCGCGGTCCCTGGCGGCGACCTTTCCCTTGTCGACCTGGCGCGAGAGGTTCTTCTCGATCGTCTTCAGCCCTCTTCCGGCGAGGTCGGTCGTCACGTCGACGAGCACGACCCTCTTCCCGGCGAGCGCCGCGACGTGCGCGATGCCGGCTCCCATCTGTCCGGCGCCCACGACGCCGATCGTCCCCGGTGTCATCGGATCTCCTTCTCCTTCGCGGCCCGTCCAGAGGGCTTCGTGCCGGAGCCTATCAGTCAGGAGGCGGCGAGCACGAGGCGCGTCTCGCGCGAGACCGCGGCCGCGAGCGAGACGCCGATTCCCGCGAGGGACGCGAGGCCCCAGAAAAGAGGGCCCGCCACCGGGACGAGCGAGAGGAGTCCGAGAATCAGGAGGCCGGCCGCGAGCGCCGCCGGATCGCCGAAGAGGAGATCGCCGCGCGCGCCGCCCCGCATCGTGCGGCGCCCGAGCGCGACGAAGAGGACCGCGAGGCCGAAGATCTTCGCGGCGACGAGCGCGGCGAGGAGCGCGACGCCGCAGGCGAGCGCCAGCCGGGCCGGCAGGATCGAAAGCGCGAACGCCGCGAGGAAGACCGCGGTCAGGACCGCGGTCGCGCCCAGCACGGCGAGGAACGCGAGGCGACCGGGCGCCTCGTCCGCCGCCCGGAGGACCGGGCGGGGGACGAGAAGAAGAAGTCCGAAGGAAACGACGAGCCAGCAGAAGAGAAGAAACAGGCGGAAGGAGACGACGAGAGGCGAGATGGACCGTTCGAGGAGAGGCGATGTCCGCAGCTCGGAGAGCACGGCCGCTTCGAGCGCGCTGATCGTCCGGACGCGGCCGCGCACGGACCCGGCAGCTGAAGAATCTTCTTCGAAACTGATTTCCCCGCCGAGGGCCAGCACATCACCATCGATGCGGGCGCCGCGCCGGATGGTCGCGTCCGCGCCGAGGAGAATGAGATCGCGACGAATGCGGCCCGACACGATTGCCGTGCCTCCTCCCACGAGCACCGCGCTTCCTTCCAATTCACCTTCTAAGAAAAACGGCCTCCCGAGAACCACGACATCGCCAGCGCGGGTAGTGCCTTTCGGAATGGACAATGAGCTCTCCTCGGCGTTCGCGCGTGACGCGACTGCGGGAGCGAAGACCAGAAGAAGAGCCAGAATCGCCCGGCCCAAGGTCAAGCGGCTCACTCGGCTCCCGCGTCAGCCGCGACGCGCACCGGCTGCCGCGCGAGCCGGACGCCCAAAGAGCCGCCGCGCCAAGAAGGCGAAAACGCCGCCAGAGGCGAGGAGGGCTCCGGCGAGCGCCGGGCGGGTGCCCGGAGTGCGGAGCGCGGCCGCGAGCGCATCGGCGAGGGCGGGCACGGCGGCGAGGAGCGCGGGGAGACCTCCCGCGGTACCGGCGGCCATCACGCGGGCCCATGTCTCGAGCGCGGTCTGCGGCCCGAGAGACCAGAGCGGCGCGAGGAAAACCGCCAGGCTGGCCACGAGGAGCCCTGCCGCCGCCAGGGCTGGAGCCCGCCACGCTCTCGCCCGCCGGACCTCCCAGGGAGCGAAGGGACGGGCAGCCATCACCCGGGCCGTGAGCTCGCTCTCCCACCGGGCCGCTTGTGACGCCGCAACGCATTCATCCAGAATGAGTTCCAGCCGACGATCCAGCTCCAGGTCCTCTGGAGAAGGCGGCGCGGCGTCCGGGGCGGATGTGGTGCTCTCGTTCATCCCGATTCTCTATACGATGTCCTTGGGCAAAAGATCTCGAAGGGCCTTGCGCGCTCGGAAGAGCTTGTTCTTGACCGTTCCGAGGGGCATCCCCTTGAGCTCGGCGATCTCTTCGTACGGCATCTCGCCGTAGTGCCGCAGGCTGATCAGCTCGCGGTAATCGTCGGGCAGGCGGTCGATGGCCGCGGCGAGGGCGGCTCGCAGCCCCTTGCGGGAAAGCTCTTCTTGGGGGTTCGGGCGCGTTTCGGGAGGGTCCACGGCTCGAGCCTCGCCGTCCTCGCCGGGTGGGCGTTCGAGCGGGAGTGTGCGGACGCGCCGCCTCCTCAGATGGTCGATCGCCGCGTTTCCGGCGATCCGGAAGAGCCAGGTGGAAAACTTGAAACGCGGGTCGAAGGAGTCGAGGGCGCCGTACACTTTGATGAAGACGTCCTGCGTGATGTCGCGGGCATCCTCGACGTCGTAGGTGAAGCGCTCCACGTACCGCGAGAGGCGGGTTCGATAGCGGTCTACGAGGACGGCGAACAGCTCCGTCTCCCCCGCGAGCACGAGGCTCACGAGCACCGCATCCTCTCGCGCATCGGGGGGCGGCACGAACCGATCGTGCCATACCCCCCTTTTCCCGAGCGCCTAGAATCCCCGATCGGACGATGACCGCTGAAGGAGGTTCCGTGAGCTTCAACCCCGAATCCACTTCGGGCGTCCTGCACCGCCCTGCCCGCGGCGCGGCGATCAACGCGTTCGAGGAGATGGCGTCACGGTTCGATCAGGCCGCCCGCCTCCTGAAGCTCGATGCCGGACTCTGCAAGGTGCTTCGCGAGCCCATCAAGGAAGTGAAGGTGGCGATTCCCGTCATCATGGACGACGGAAGGATCGAGGTCTTCATCGGATACCGGGTGCACCACAACATCGCCCGCGGGCCCGCGAAGGGCGGAATTCGCTACGACCCGAATGTGTCCCTGGACGAAGTGCGCGCCCTCGCCTCGTGGATGACCTGGAAGTGCGCCGTCATGAACATCCCGTTCGGCGGCGGCAAGGGCGGGGTCATCTGCGACCCGCGCAAGCTCTCGCGCGGCGAGCTCGAGCGGATCACGCGCCGCTACACCGCCGAGCTCATGGATGTCCTCGGGCCCGAGAAGGACGTCCCGGCCCCCGACGTCGGCACGGACTCCCAGACGATGGCGTGGCTCATGGACACGTACTCCATGCACATGCGCCACACCGTCACGAGCGTCGTGACCGGCAAGCCGATCACGATCGGCGGGTCGCGCGGCCGCGTCGAGGCCACGGGCCGGGGCGTCATGATCGCGGGCCGCGAGGCCGGAAAAGCGCACGGTGTGCCGCTCGCCGGCGCGCGCGTCGCCGTGCAGGGCTTCGGGAACGTGGGGTCGATCTCGGCGAAGATGTTCTTCCTCCAGGGCGCGAAGGTCGTCGCGGTGTCCGACGTCGGCGGCGCCATCCAGAACGCCGCGGGGTTCGACGTTGCGGCCCTCATCGAGCACGTCGGGAGGACGAAGTCCGTCGCCCGCTTCCCCGGGAGCATCCCCCTCGAAGCCGATGACCTCCTCACGACCGACTGCGACATCCTCGTCCCGGCCGCTCTCGAGAACCAGATCACGGCCGAGAACGCCACGGACATCCGCGCGAAGATCATCGTCGAGGGAGCGAACGGGCCCACGACGTCCGACGCCGACGAGATCCTCCAGAAGAAGGGTGTCGTCGTCATCCCGGACATCCTCGCGAACGGCGGGGGCGTCACCGTGTCCTACTTCGAGTGGGTGCAGGACCGGATGGGCTTCTTCTGGCGCGAGCAGGAGGTCAATGACCGCCTCGAGGAGATCATGGTGCAGTCTTTCGGCGACGTGAGGGACATGGCCGCCGCACACGGCGTTTCGTATCGCATCGCCGCCTACATGGTCGCGATCCAGCGCGTCGCTTACGACATGCAGATGCGTGGTCTCTACGCCTGACGGGACCGCCATCCCGTCGATCCTCTTCGACGGGGCGACCAAGAACTACGGCCGGAAGACGGCGCTCGCGGGCCTGACGCTCGACGTGCCGGCGGGAGCCGTCTTCGCCCTCGTGGGGCCCAATGGCGCCGGAAAGACGACGGCAATCGGCCTCCTCACCGGCATCCTCGCGCCGACCGCGGGCCGCGCGCTCGTGTGCGGGTTCGACGTGGCGCGCGATCCCGTGGCGGCCAAGGCGCGCCTCGGCTTCGTGCCCGACCGCCCCTACCTGTGGCCGAAGTGGACGCCGCGAGAGACCCTGCGCTTCGTGGGCGCCGTGTTCGGAGGCCTCGGGGCGGCCCTCGAGAAGCGCATCGACGGGGAGCTCGACGCGTTCGACCTGAGGGAGCTCTCCGGCGAACGCAACGAGACCCTCTCGCACGGGACACGGCAGCGCCTGGCCCTCGCGCAGGCCTTCCTCCACGATCCGGAGGTCCTCGTCCTCGACGAGCCCATGGTCGGCCTCGACCCGCTGGCCCAGCGAGGTCTCTCGGACCGCCTGCGCGCGCACGCGGCGAAGGGCGCGGCCGTTCTCCTCACGACCCATCAGCTCGCGCTCGCGGAGGAGATCGCGACCGACGTCGGCCTTCTCGTCGAGGGCCGACTCGTCGCCCGGGGGGCGCCGCGAAACCTCGAAACCGCCTCCGGCCGAACGGGCACGTTGTCGGACGTCTTTTTCGACCTCGCGGGCGGGCCGCCGAAGCCGTGAACGCGGCCTTCCGCTGGAACACGGTCCGCGCCGCCTCTCGAGCGCTTCTTTCGGGCGACTTCCGCGGGCGCTTCGCCGCGATGACGGGGCTCCTCGCGCTTCTCGTGTTCGCTGGCCTCGAGACGGTCGGCCTCGAAGGGGCCCTTCGAGCCTCGCGCGCCGCCCTCGCCGAGCTGCCGGAGATCCGGCCCGCGTTCCTCCTCGAACGCCTGCTCGCGGGCACGTTCGCGGCCGTCCTCGTCCTCGGATTCCTCGGTTCGCTCACGACGGCGATCTCCACTCTCTTCCTCTCGGAGGAGCTCGCCGCGCTCTCGGTCCTTCCCTTTCCGCATCGACGCCTCGTGCTCCGCCAGGCGCTCCTCACGCTCGCCCTCGCCTCGGCGCCGGCGCTCCTCCTCGCGGCGCCTGCCCTCTGCGTCGCGGCCGGCGCGAGCGCGCGTCCTCTTCTCGCGTTCGTCACCGGCGCGGCGCCGCTCGCGGGCGTGATGCTTCTCGCGGGCGCCGCGGGTGTCGCCGCGGCGCTCTTTCTCGTGCGTCTCGTGCCCCCGAGGCGCGCGCGCCTCCTCGCGGCCTTTCTCTCGGCGACCGGCCTCGCCGTTGCGCTCGTCGGCTTTCGCGCCGCCCGGCCGGAGCGCCTCCTCGATCCGCTCGAGGCTCTTTCCGTCGTGACGCGGCTCGGCGCCGCACGGCCCTCCCCGCCCGGCCTCGACCCGGCGGCGTGGGCCGCGCGCGCCGCGACGCGCGGCCTCCTCGGCGACGCCGGCGGCCTGATTCCGGGCGCCGCGCTCTTCCTCGCCGGGCTCGCCATTTTTCTCGCCGTTCCGGCCGCGCTGTGGCGCCTCCATCTCCACGTGCTTCGCGATGCGCGGACGGGATCTGCGGCGCCTGCAGACGGCGCGCGCCGGGGCCACGGGGCCCGCTCGCTCGGCGGAGTGCTCGTACGCTCCGAGGCCGCGAGCCTTCTCCGCGATGCCTCCACCCCCGCGCAGCTCGGCTCGCTCGCGGCCGTCTTCCTCCTCGACCTGATGAACGTCCGCCTCCTGCCGGGCGCGGACGCCTCCGCGCGCGACCTCGTCGCGGGACTGCAGACGGGTCTCTCGCTGTTCCTCGTCTCGGCGCTGTCGCTCCGCTTCGCGTACCCGTCCGTCTCCTCCGACGGCCGAGCCGCGCTCGTGCTCCGGACCCTGCCCCTGGATCCGCGGCGCCAGCTCCTCGTCCGGTGGGCCGTCCGCGCCCTCCCGGCCGCGGGTGTCGCCCTCGCCCTGACCGGCGCGAGCCTGCTCGTCCTCAAGCCGGCGGCCGCGACATCGGCGGTCGCGCTTCTCACCGCGCTCGCCGGCGGCCTCGCGCTTCCGGCGCTCCACCTCGGCCTCGGCGCTCTCTTCCCGCGCTACGACGCGCCGAACGCGGTGGCGGTCGCGCTTTCCACCGGAGGGCTCTTCGCGCTCGTCTTCTCGACGGGTCTTTCTCTTTTCTCGACGCTCGTCGTGTCGGAGGAGCTCAGGCTGCTGCTCGGCGCACTTCTGAAGCGACACATGCCGCAAGCTCCGTTCGTGCTGGTATTCCTTTGCGCCGCAGTTGTCGCGGCAGCGTTGCCAATGCTCCTCGCGGGGCGCGCGCTCGAGCGTAGCGACATCAGCATCGGGTGACGCCCGAAGAGAGATTTCTTAGAAGGGTGAATGAGCCAGGTGCGCACGAGCGGCGCTTCGGCTGGGCAGCCTGCACGGGACCCCTCTAAGCAGAATTCGATTCTCTTCGGACCTTGAAATCTGCTCCGCGCCTCAGGGAACAGGATGAAGCGGCGGCTCGCCCCGCGCGAATCGCGCGATCTCCGCGCACGCGAGCCGGGCCATCGCGAGGCGTGTTTCGAAAGTGGCCGAGCCGAGATGCGGGAGGAGAGCGACGTTCGGCAGGGAGACCAGCCCGGGATGGATCTGCGGTTCCCGTTCGTAGACGTCCAGACCCGCGCCCAGAAGATGCGTCGAAGAAAGGGCCGCGACCAGAGCGGTCTCGTCCACGATCGGGCCGCGCGCCGTGTTGATCAGGATCGCGCCCCGCGGCAGCCAGCCCAGCTCCGCGGCGCCGAACCGGCCGCGGGTGGCGTCCGTCAGCGGCGCGTGAATCGACAGCACATCCACCTTCGAAAGAAATTCTTCGAGCTCCTCTTCCGTGCCATCCCTGTCGAAGGAGAGGACGCGCATCCCGAACCCCTCGCCGCGGCGCGCGACGGCGCGGCCGATCCGGCCCATTCCGTAGATCCCGAGCGTCTTCCCCTGAAGAGATACTCCGAGGAGCTCCAGCGGCTTCCACCCGTCCCAGGCTCCCGAGCGGGCGAGAGCCTCGCCGTGGCGGATCCGCCGAGTCACCGCGAGGATCAACGCCCACGCGAGGTCGGCCGTCGCGTCCGTCAGGACGTCCGGCGTGTTCGTGACCCGGATGCCCCGGCGGCGGCACGCTTCGAGGTCGACGTGGTCGACTCCCACCGAGTGGCTCGCCACGAGCACGAGCCTCGGCGCGGCCGCGAGAACGTCCGGTGTGACGCGCTCGCGGGGCGTCGGAAGAAGAGCCTCGACCGCCGAGAGGAGCGGCCATTCGGAAGCCGGAAGTCCCCCGGCGCCCACGACGAGGTCGTGTTCCGTGAGGATCTCCCGCGTGGAGGGCTCGACGAGGGGCTGGCCGACGAACACTCTCATGGCACCTTGAACGGGCGGACGAGGAGCCAGCCGGCGAGAAAGACGCCGCCGCCCGCGAAGAACATCCGCTCTTCGTAGCGGAGGTCGTCTTGCAGGAGCCCCAGGGCGAGGCCCAGGCCGACGAGCGCGAGGCCGACGAGCTGCAGGCCCCGCCCGAGCGCGAATCTCATGGCCTCGCCCCCGGAGGACGCTCCTCCCGTGGACGGGACGTCACGCGCACGGAGACGAGCCGGTCGTCCTGCTCGGCGCGGTCGAGGACGTCGAGTCCCTCGAGAACGCGCCCGAACACCGCGTATCCGCCGTCGAGGTGGAGCTGCGGGGAGAGCGCGACGAACCACTGCGACCCGCCGGTGTCCGCTCCCGAGAGCGCCATCCCGACGACTCCGCGCGCGTAGTGAACCGGGTTGATCTCGTCGCGGATCGCGAACCCCGGCCCGCCGCTCCCGTCTCCTCGCGGGTCGCCGGTCTGCACGACGAAGTCCGGCACGACCCGATGGATCACGATCCCGTCGAAGAAACGCTTCTCGGCGAGCGCGCAAAAGCTCCGGACCGTGAGCGGAGCGTCCTCGGCGAGAAGCTCCACCCGAAACCTGCCGTGAGCCGTCGCGATTTCCGCCTCGAAAAACGTCTCGTTCGCCTCCCGCGCGAGGCGGTCGTAATCCGCCGTCGAGACCCGCGTCGAGACCGGAATCGGGCGGAACGAACCGCGAGCAGCCCCGTACTTCTCGGCGAGGAGCCGGCGGGCTTTCTCGCGGACCACGGAGTCCGCGTCGTTTGCGTGCGCCGCCACGAGATCGCGCCCGCTCTCGCCGCGCGCCGCCGCGGCATCGAGGGCGCCGACCGTGAAGTCCGGCTCGCCGGACTCGAACGCGCGAGCGAACGCCGCGGACCACGCGCGCCTGAGGTCCGCGCTCCCCTTCTCGAGGAGCGGCGCGGATTCCTCGAGGGCCACGGCGCGCACCGACGGGTCGTGGTCCACCAGACCGGCCAACAAATACGCGGAACGCTTCGGAGAATTCTGCTTGGAAAGGGAAGAGAGGGCCGCGGCGCGTATTCGCGCAGCCCGATCCGAGAGAAGCGCCGTCGCCACGAGCTCCTTCGCAGGGCTCTCTCCTTCCAGGAGTTCCGCTGCCTCCGCAGCGCCGAGCCTCAGCTCGAGCGAGTCGCTCACGGAGGCCGCGTCCAGCCGCTTTGCCGCGGCTTCCGGCGCCCGTGCCGCGTCGAGGCGCGTCAGAGAGACGAGAGCCGTTTGTCCCCTCCACCCCTTCCGAAGCAGGTTCTCTTCGAGAATCGCCCGGCTCGCGGGGTCGTCGGGAAGGGTCCCAAGGAGGCGAAGCGCCGCGATGGCCACGCCGGGAAGAGGATCGTTTGCTCGCAGGAGAGCGACGTCTCGTGCGCTTCGGATCAGCTCGTCGCTTCGGGAGACGGAGCTTTTCTTAGAAAGTGAATGGAGCGCGGTCAGGGCCTGTACGGAAACCGAAACCTCGCGGCGCGCCGCGAGGCGGACGAGGTCGGAGGCGCTCTCTTCGTCCTCGAGAAGTCCAAGGCCCCGCGCCGCCCAGGCGATCTCGGCGCTCGAGGGCTCATCCGTCCCCTTTTCCTTTCCAAGCACCGCGCGCAGCGCGGGCGCCGCCTCCCGCCGCGGCTTGCGCGACAGTGCATAGACGACCGCCCGCCTCAGCTCGGAAGCAGAAGAATCCTCTGAGAATACGGCGAGAAGGGCCGCCACCGTCCGCGGCTCGGGATTGCGAAACAGCGCGAGCGCGCTCGCCGCCCGCGGACGCGCCGGCTTCGCGAGGGCCGCGAGGAGCGCGTCCGCCGCGTCCTTTCCGCCGAGCTTCCCGAGCGCCTCGGCGGCGTTCGCGGCGGTTTCCGGGTCCTCGTCTCCGAGCGCCGCGGCGAGGAAGCGGACGAGACGCGCGTCGCCGGAAAGGCCGGCCCCGAAGGCAGCCGCGCGCCGCACGGTCGCCTCGCCATCCCGGAGGAGCACCGGCAGGTAGAGGGACGCGTCCGGGTCTTTCAGGCGAGAGATCGCGAGCGCGGTCTTCGCGCGCAGCCAGGGATCGGGCGATGAGGCGGTGCGGCCCGAGAGGAGCGGGTCGTAGGCGCGCCGATCCTCCATCCGGAGGAGGCGCGCGAATCCGATCAGGCGTTCGCGGTAGGTCCCCTTCGGAGGGCCCGGCTCCGGCCCGAACGAGACACAGCCGGCGAGGCCGGCGGCGAAAAGAAGCGCGGCCACGACCCGGTCCAGGCGCATGGGCCGCACGCCCTCGCCGCTCAGAGGCCCACGATGAGCCGGTCGCCCAGCACGGCGGGCAGCCCCGCGCGCTGGATCTTGCGGCGCGCGGCACCCACGTCGTACGGCACGCGGTCGAAGTGGACGACGCGGGCCGCCGCGTCGTAGATCGCATAGGCGGCGCGCGGATTGCGGTCCCGCGGCTGGCCGACCGAGCCCGGATTCACGAGATAGCGCTTCCCGGGCTCGAGACGCAGCTTGGTGCGCGCTTCCCGCACGGCCTCCACGCGAATGCCTCCCGGCTCCAGCGTGAAGACCGACGGTATGTGGCTATGCCCGAAAAAACACAGATCGATGCCTTCGGCGAACCGGTGCAGATGGACGAAATTCAGCGACGCGTCGAAGTCCGAGAAGATGTACGCGTCTTCGTCGAGTGGCGAGCCGTGGCAGACGACGAAATGCCCGTCCACGATCTCGGGCCCCAGCGGGAGCTTCTTCAGGAACTCCATGTTCTGTTTCGAGAGTCGATCCGCCGTCCAGCGCGCCGCCTCGAGCGCGGGCGGGTTGAAGAGCAACCCTTCGTCGACGCCGGTGACGACCTTGTCGTGGTTTCCCCGCACGGAAATCGTCGTCTTCCTGAGAGCCCGAAAACGATCCAGGACCTTGTTCGGGTCCGCGGCGTAGCCGACGAAGTCGCCGAGGCACACGATCCGGTCGAACGCCTTGCGCTTCACGCGGCTGAGGACGGCGGTCAACGCCTCGTCGTTCGCGTGCAGATCGGAGAGGATCAGATAGCGCACGTCAGGGGCCCCCGGCGTTGCGCGGGTCGAGCAGGAGAGCGAGCCTGCGGGCGACATCGCCGGGGGTCGTCTCGTGATTCACGTCGAGAGTCCTGTCCGCCATCTTATAGAACGGGCGCCGCGCTTCCCACAGCCTTCGGGCCGAGTCGAGCGAGCCGAAAAGCGGACGGTCGACGGCCTTGTCGGCGAGCCGCGCCGCGAGAACGTCGAACGGCGGGTCGAGGAAGATCGAAAGGCCGTGCTCCTTCACGAACCGGACGTTCTCGGGAAACGTGAAGGTCCCGCCTCCGAGGGCGACGACGACGCGGGACAGCGTCGCGGTGCCGCGCAGGAGCTCGGACTCCTTCTCCCGAAAATACGCTTCTCCGTGCGACTCGAACGTCTCGCGGATCGTCCTCCGCGACATCGTCTCGAACGCGAGGTCGAGGTCCACGAAGGGAACCCCCCACTGGCCCGCCAGCAGCCGCCCGCTGGTCGTCTTGCCGCTCCCCATGAAGCCCACGAGGTACACGCGGCCCGGCGCCCCGGACACGGGACTCTCGACGCGGTCCTTCAGAGGGGTGGGGCGTTCTTCAGCCACCGCTCGAGCCACTTCGTGGACACGCGGCCGCGGCGCACGTCCGGGTCGTCGAGAAGCCTCAGATGGAGGGGAATCGTGGTCCGAACGCCCTCCACGATGAAGAGCTCCAGCGCACGCTTGCCGCGGCTGAGCGCCTCGTCACGGTCGCGCCCGTGAACGATGAGCTTCGCGATCAGCGAGTCGTAATGCGGAGGGATGTTCCAGCCCGAGTAGGCCGCCGTGTCCACGCGCACCCCGGGGCCGCCCGGCAGGTGGAGCGTCGTGATCGTGCCGGGCGAAGGCGCGAACGTGACGGGGTCTTCCGCATTGATCCGGAACTCGATGGCGTGTCCCCGCGGCCGCCAGCCGAGACCGTCGCCGGGCGGAATCGGCCCGAAGGACAGCGGCTCCCCCGCCGCGACGCGGATCTGCTCCTTCACGAGGTCGAAGCCGGTCACCATCTCCGTCACCGGGTGCTCGACCTGGATGCGCGTGTTCATCTCCATGAAGTAGAACGAGCCGTCGTCGTCCAGGAGGAACTCCACCGTGCCGGCGCCCACGTAATCCACGCCCCGCGCGACGGCGACGGCCGCGGCGCCCATCTTCGCCCGCAGCGCGTCGGTGAGCGCGGGCGACGGCGATTCCTCGAGCACCTTCTGGTGGCGCCTCTGGAGCGAGCACTCGCGCTCTCCGAGATGGACGATGCGCCCGGACCGGTCTCCGAAGATCTGGAATTCGATGTGCCGCGGCTCCGCGAGATACTTCTCGAGATAGACGCTTCCGTTGCCGAAGGCGCGCTCGGCCTCGGATGTCGCGAGCTCGAAGGCGGCCGCGAGCTCCTTGTCCGACCGCGCGACGCGCATGCCGCGGCCTCCGCCCCCCGCGACCGCCTTCAGCAGCACGGGGTAGCCGACACGCGAGGCGAGGTTCATCGCGTCTTCGACCGAGTCGAGCGGCCCCGGGCTGCCGGGGACCGTCGGCACGCCCAGCTTCTTGACGGTCGCCCTCGCGACGGCCTTGTCGCCCATTCGCCGAATCGCGTCCGGCGAGGGCCCGATCCACTTCAACCCGACCTCCTCGAGGATCTCCGCGAAGTGCGCGTTTTCGGCGAGGAATCCGTAGCCGGGATGCACGGCGTCGGCGCCCGTGATCTCCGCGGCCGCCACGAGCGAGGTGATGTTCAGGTACGAGCCCGAAGGAGCGGCGGGGCCGATGCAGACCGATTCGTCCGCGGCGCGCACGTGAAGCGAATCGCGGTCGGCCTCGGAATGGACGGCGACCGTGGCGATCGACAGCTCCTTGCACGCCGCGATGACGCGCAGCGCGATCTCTCCACGGTTTGCGACGAGGATCTTCTGGAACACGTCTCTCCCGTCAGCGCGGCTGGATCGCGAAGAGCGTTTCCCCGAACTCCACCGGCTGCGCGTTCTGCGGGTAGATCGTGACCACGGTGCCCGAGACGTCCGCTTCGATCTCGTTCATGAGCTTCATCGCCTCGATGATGCAGAGGGTCTTGCCCTTCTCGACGACGTCGCCGACCTTCACGAAGGGCTCGGCATCGGGGTTCGCGGCGCGGTAGAACGTACCGACGATCGGCGCCGTGATGACGTGGAAGCCCTCCCGCTCTCCCGAGCCCGGGGGCCCCGGAGGCACGTGCGGAGCGGCGGCTGCCGCCGGCACCGCCGGCGGCAGCGCGGGGATCTCGGCGGCAACCGGCTCGGACAGGGCCCGCGCGAAAACGGGCCCGCCGCGGTGCGCGGGAGACCCCTCGATGCGGAGGCGGAAGCCCGCCCGTTCGATCTCGAGGCAGGCGAGGCCGCGGCGCGACACCAGGTCGACGAGTTCCTTGATCTCCTTGACGTTCATCGGTCCCTTTCGATTCCCAGGGCGCGCCCGAGGCAGCTTCTCAGCGAACCGCCGGGCGGAGGGCCCGCGCCGTGCGCCCCGCCTCCCACCGGATCTCGCCGAGCGCCGCCTCGGGATCGACCTGCAGGATGAGAGAGTAGTCGGCGTTGACACGAGAGACGACGACCCCGCCATTCGGGCCGGCGATGGCGAGCGACTCGAGCTCGCCCGCGCCGGTCTCGGACGCCGTCCGCCGGGCGTTCTTCAGGAAAGAGCTGAGCTCCGCGACGAGCGTCTCCATCGCCGCGTTGCCCGACGACGGTCCGGCCATCACGACCGGAAGCCCTTCGAGGTCGGTGAGCGAGGCGGCGCGGATCCCCTCCGTCCCCTCCACGAGGTCGTGGAGAAGCCCGTGCAGGCGATCCGCAGTCGCCTCCGGGCGCTTCGGAAAGCGCCGTGCGAGACGCCGCAGGCGCGGGTGGTCAGTCCGCTCGGCGAAAGGAAGCGACGCCGCCTGCTCGCGCAGCGCCCGCGCGCGCGGCTCGTCGGCGGCGGTCTCCGCGAGAGTGCGATACGTCTCCTGGGCGTCGGCCACATGGCCTTGCGCGAGGTAGAGGTTCGCGAGCGTCTCCGAGACGAGGGGCGCGGCGGCCGCGGGTGAAGGAGGAGGCTCGTCGGGCAGGTCGAAAGGAGCCGTCTCGACGGGCGAAACGGAGGAGCGCGTCTCGCTCTCCGTCCGGTAGAGATCCACCGGGAACGTGAACGGTTGGGTCGCCTCTTCCTCCGGGACATCCGCTTCCGCTTCGTCCTCGGCGAGCGCGAAAGGGTCGTTCTCCGGCGCCGGCTCCTCGCGAACCGTGGCGATCGGTGCGGTGAAGAGCGGCAGCTCGGGAGCGGACGCGGGCTCCTCCGGGACGGGAGCGGCCAGGGGATGGGGTTCGAGGAGAAGACTCTCGCCGACAGGCGGAGGAGGCATGGGTGGCGCCGGCGCCAGGCGCTCCGGAGTCAGAGCTGCCCGGCGGATTCCGCTCGCGAGAGACGGCGACGGCCGCGGAGTCTCGGGAACACGCTCGGCCGCGGCGGCCGATAGCTCCTCTTCGAGCTTCTGGATGGTCTCGTTCACGTCGCGGTCTCCGGCGTTGAGGCCGCGGTAGAGCTTCAGCTTCTTGATCGCGTCGACCTTGTCTCCCCTGGCCAGGTAGACCTCGGCGAGCTGGCGGATGGCGACGAGGTTCTCGCGGTCGAGTCGAAGCGCGTTCGTGAACGCGCGAATCGCGTCCTCGGGCCGGTCGAGCTGCTGATAGGTCCTTCCGAGGGCGACGTGCGCCGCCACCGAGGTGGCGTGCATCTGGAGCCCGCGCTCGAGCGTGATGACGGCGTCGCGGTACTTCCCGTCGCGGCGGTACTCCTCCGCGAGCGGGAGGAACTGGCGCGAGGTCGGGTCCTTCTGGAGGAGCCTCTTGAGCTCCTCCAGACGCGACACCGGGGCGGAAGGACCTCCGAAGAAAGCCACGTGTGTTGACCCCGCTCCGAGTCTACGGCATCCGGCTTCGAGACAGTTCGGGCCGCCCGAAGGCGGCCCGAACGGAAGTCCCTGAAGCAGGGGCCGTCAGTTGACTGTGATCGCCAGAACCGCGGTCCCTGATGCTCCGACCGAGTCCGTCGCCCTCACCGAGAAGTTGAAGGTGTTCACGACCGTCGGGGTGCCCGAGATCAGTCCCCCGAGGCTGAGGTTGAGCCCCGTCGGGAGGGCGCCCGAGACGACCGTCCACGTGTACCCCGGCGTGCCACCCGTCGCGACGAGCGATTGGCTGTACGGGGTCCCATTCGTTCCGTCCGGAAGGGTGGCCGTCACGACCGTGACGGGGGCCGGCGCGACCGGCGGGATCACACAGCTCGGATCAGCCGGGTTGTACGTGAGCTGATCGTCCGCGGAGACGCACGTCGTGGTCACGTTCAGGATGTGCAGCGGGACGCTCGTCGGGACCTTCCGCGTGCCCGTGGCGCTGCCAACGGTGCATGCGACCGTTTTGAAGGCGTCCGTGAAGGCCGGCGCGATGAACGTGATCTGTGAAGGCGGCGCCGTGGCCGAGGGGACGTTTACATTGTTGAGGACCACGCGCATGTTGTCGATGAAGTTGCGGCCCGTTACCGTGACCGTCCCACCGGCTTCGGGCACGCTCGACGGGAAGATGCTCGTGATGGACGGGCTCAACGTCTTGACGAAATACGTGAAGATCGGCCCCACGGCGTTCGGGCAGTTCAACGAGGTGCCGTTCACGAGGACCGGCGCCTGGATGTCCTGGCATGATCCGGTCAGGATCGCGGGCGGGGCGGCGGCGAGAATCTGCTGGGACGACACGGAGATCGGCGCCCACACCGTGCCGCCGCCGCTGACGGTCGCCGGCTCCTCGAAGTTGTGGCCGGTGATCGCGACCTGGGTGCTGACGTTGTACGGTGCGGAGCTGGGGCCGATCGACGTGATGGTCGGGCACGAGAAGTACTTGAAGCACGCCGGGCAGCTCGCGGTCTTCCCCGTCGTCGGATTCAGGATCACGATGTCGACGAGCTGGTTCGAGAGGCAGACGTTGCCGCCCACGGCGACCGGCGTCTTGAAGACGATCGTGGTGAGGGTGATGTCCGAGACCTCGGCTTCGACGCGCTGCAGGCCGCACGCCCCGCCTGTCAGGAACACCTGCATCGGGAACTGGAAGCCGCTGCCGAAGATCGTGACGCGCGTCGAGGCGTCGTTCGGGCCCGTCCTGGGCGACGCCGAATTGATCACGGGCGTGAGGACGCACACGAACGTGAACGGCACGGGCGCGGTCTGTGCGCCGCCCGCGCTGACGACGAGGTCGACGGTGTCGGGCACGGCCGGATCCTTCGGAGTGTGCGAAGGAGTTCTCACGACGATCTGGGTTGCGGTCGAAGATACGATGGAGCCGCTGACCCCGCCGAAGCGAACGTCGATCGTGCCGTCGAAGCGGCCGCCGAGAATCGTGATCGTGTCGCCACCGGCGCACGAGCCCGTCGTGGGCGAAACGGAGGAGATGAAGGGGCCCACGGCGGGCGCGCCCGAGAACCGCAGGCTCAACTGAGCCGTCGCGCAGTCGAGAACCGCGGTCACGTGGGCCGTGCCGGACGACGAGAACACGCTGACGTCGGCGACGCCGTCGACGATCGTCTTCGAGACCGTCTGGAGGCCGTTTTCCCCGAAGAGGCCGAGGTCCGTCGTGAATTGGACGGAGCCTCCGTCCGGGACCGGGACCCCCGCCTTCGTGACCGTGGCCCGCACGGCGGCGGCGGTCACCGGGTTCAGCGAGGAGGCCGAGAGCGAGATGACGGTCGAGCACGGGCCGGTGCCCCCGGCGCCGGGTCCGGGCGGGGACGTGGGCGCGGTGGGTGTCTCGCCGGCGCAGCCGCTGAGGAGGGCGGCAAGTCCCGCGACCAGGGCGGCGCACGGAATCTGGAAACGTCGCATGGAAGTCACCTCGTCACTGGGCACGCGTTGGCTCGATGCGTCCCGCGGACGCGCAGAAGGTGAAGATCATGTCGAAGGTCGCCGCCTCCGACACGACGGGCTGGCCGGACAGGGTGTGGCCGAACCACCTCACGTGCCCCGCCTGCCGGATCTCCGACCGGCCCGTCTCCCGGTCGATCCCGCCGTTGAAGGGGAAGAGCTGGTCGAGCGGCGCTCGGATGAGGTTGTCCGCCGACATGTACGGGTAGTCCGTCAGCGTCGAGCTTCCGTTCGGCGGCACGATCACGTTTCCGCCGAAGTCCTGCGACGGCGACGCTTTCGTCCCGCCGTCGATCCGGCTCCAGGTGACCGTGTATTTGTCGATCTGGACGTCCATGAACTGAAGTGCCGTCACGTTCGAGTTCTTCATGCGATTCCGGAGCTGGGTCGTCTTGAACTGGAGAGGCACGTTGGAGTTCACGCAGACGCTGAGGGGAAGCAACGGGAAGTCTCCCGCGAGGAAGACCGGCGAGGCGCTGTCGCCCTGCGTGTTCGTCGAGCAGCCGGGGAGCGCGACGACGAGGAGAGCGGCGACGGCCACGCAGAGAGAGAGAAGAGTTTTTTTCATCGTTCGCTCCTCAGCGAATGATCCGCGGCGTGATGAAAATCATGAGCTCGTCCGTGCTCTCGGTCTGTGTACGGCTCCGAAACAGGTTGCCGAGGATCGGAATCTTCCAGAGGCCCGGGATCATCGACTGTCCGTCGTTCGTCGTGATCTTGAAGATGCCGCCGATGACGGCCGTCCCGCCGTCGCGCACCATGAGCCGTGTCTTGGCGTCGCGTGTCGTGAGCGGGATGTTCTGGCCGCCCGCGATGTTGATTCCGACCGCCGGCTCGCGCTTCTGGATCGAAACGTCCATGATGACGGTGCCTTCGTTCGTGATCTGCGGCGTGACATCCAGCCGGAGCGTCGCGTTGATGTAGAGGACCGACGTCGTGTTGTTCACGGTCGTCTGGACCGGGATCTGGAAGCCCGATTGGATGGAGGCCTGCTCGCCGGTCTGTGTCTGAATCTTCGGGGTCGAGACGACTTTCACGAGGCCGCGCGACTCGGCCGCGTGAAGCGAGGCGTCGAGTCGGAAGGTGTCGAGGACGTTCGCGAGCGTCAGGTGGAGCACCTGCGGGGCACCGCTCGGGAGGGAGACGTTGCCGTCGACCGTCCCTGTATTCGGGAACACGAGGCCGGTCGTGTTGCCGTGGCTCGCGTCGGCGACACCCCCGAAGCCCCACACGATTCCGACTTCGTTCGAGAACGTGCGGTTCGCCTCCACGATGCGCGCCTCGATCATGACCTGCGGGCTCGCGATGTCGAGATTCTTGATGAGGTCGAGGACGGTCGGGAGATAGTCGGGGAGCTCCTTGATGACGAGCGTGTTGGAGCGCGTGTCGATGAAGATGTCGCCGCGGGCCGACATGACCTTGCGCGCCGTCGCCGCCATCTCGGCGGCGTTCGCGTAGGAGACCTTCTGGAGCACCGTGCGCAGGGGACGGTTCTTGTCCTGCGCCTGGAGGAACTGGAGCCGCGAGTTTTCCTCCTGTGTGAGCTTGTTCGTCGAGGCGATGCGCATGATGTTCCCCTCGAGGACGTACCCGAGCTGATTGATCTTGAGGATCAGCTCGAGCGCCTGGTCCCAGGGGATGTCCTGCAGGCTCACCGTGACCGTTCCGCGCACGTCCGGGTCGAGGACGATGTTCAGCTGCGTCAGCTCGCTGAACCGCTGAAGCGTGTCCTTGATGTCCGCGTCCTTGAGGTTGAGCGTGATCGGCTCGCCCGTGTACTGCTTGTCGCCGGCCCCGAGCGTGCGGGCCTCGTAGGGATTTGCGATCTCGCGCGGGCGCGAGGAGCCTTCCTGCTGGAGGAGGAGGGCCTCGGCAGCCTCGATCAGGGCCTTGTCCTCGGCCATCGCGGCTTTCTTCCGGTGCGGTTCGGCGGAGGCCGACTTCGCGGGCACCATGGGCGGAGCCTTGACCTCGCGAACCTCCGGCGGAGACGGTGCGAGGCGGGGCGCGTCGGACTTCGGGGCCGAGGCCACGGTCAGACTGACCGGAGCGGGAGGGGCGGAGGCGGGGGGTGCCGGCGCCGGGGCGACGGGCGTCGCGGCGGCCATCGGGGCGCTGGCCACGGGACGCGCCTCCGAAGGCGTCGTCACGTCGAGCGCGCGTCCCTCGCTCACGACCGGCTCCCTCGGATCGTCGACTTCGTGCCTCTCGTACGAGCCGGCGGCCGGGACCTTCGGGGCGGCGGCGATCTGCTTCGGAGCGGCGCGCACGGGTGCGGGCTCCGGTTCGGGAGCGCTCTCCTGGGGCGCGTGCGAGGCCGCCACCGCCGAAGCAGGAGCGGAGGCGCTCACGACAGCCGGAGCGGGAGCGGAGGCGCGTGGGAAAGCGAGCGCGAGGGCGGACGACGACGTCCTCGCCAAGGGCTCCGCGGGAGACGCGAGGTCGAATACGACTCGCGTGACGGGGTCGCTTCCGCCCTTGAACTGCGAGATCCGCACACGGCTCACAGCCGCGTGCTTCACGTCCTGCGCCCGTTTCGGAGTGGCGAGGAGGACGCCCGGGAGGTCCACGACGTACCGAGGCGGGTTCTCGAGGGCGAACGTCTCGTACGCGAAGCTCCCGTTTCCGGCGAGCGTCGTGACGAGGTTTCCGTCGGAAAGCTGGACATTCACCGCCGACAGGCGCGTCGCGGGGCGGCCCGAAGCGGCGTGACGGACCGGCACCGGGGGCGCGTCCGCTGCGGGACCGGGCGGCGCGGGCCTCGCCGGGGCCTCGAGCCCGCCGTTAGCGACGAACGCGGCGGAAACGGCGAGAGCGGGCTCCGCCGGCGCCGGCTCCGGTCCTTCCGCGGGCGTCTTTGTCGGTGCGTTCGCGACCCCTTCCACCGCCGTTTCGGCCGCGGCCGTCGTCGTGGCGGGAACGGCTTTTCCGAGGGCGATCGACATGGCCGGCGAGCCGGAGTCGGACGTGATGGCGGGCGCGAGCGGGAACCGCCCCGTGAGCTCGAACTGGATATGGGGCTTGCCCATTTCCGTGAACGACTTCATGTCGAGACGCGACAGGATCAGGCCGTCCGCTCGCGGGGGCTCGAGCCCGGGGGACACGACCGCGTTCGCGATGTCGACGACGACCTTCGTCGAGCCCTCACGGTTGTAGAGCGTGGGCGCGAGAGGGCCGGCGCCGGTGAGCAGAAGCCTCGGCGTCTCTCCGTCGGTGAGGAGCGTCGCTCCGGTGAGCGCCGCAGGCGCCGCGCCGACCGCGGACGGGTCTCCCGCGGCGAGGCGATCGCCGCGTGAGGCGCAGCCGCCGAGAACGGGGACGATCAACGCGAGCGCCGCGAAACGGGACGCGACTCCCCTTCGGTTTCGCCGCATGCTTCCTCCCCGAGACGGCACGAGGTTTCCCGTACCCTTCGAGTTCTCCGAGCCCATCAGCATCGTCGTCATGGAAATCCCTTCGGTCACGACTTCCTCTGGAGTGCGAGCGCCTTGACCACTTCCCGGAACGGCTTCGGGTTCGTCGGATCGTTCACGTTCTGCCGGAACGTCACTTCCGTCGCCGACACTTCGATGACCTCGCCGTCGAAGAGCGTGGTCCCCTTGCGGACGAGGTGAGACTTGTTGTCCGGGCCGCGCATCATCGCGACCCAGCCCTGCTTGATCTTGATCGTGCCCTGCAGCTCGAGCTCGTCCACGAGGACTCCCGCCAGGCCCGGCGGGCGCACGCGATCCCTCTCGGAGGGGTTGCGCACGAGAAGCGAGCGGAAGGGGTCGCGCCGGCCGCCGACCTCGTAGGTGTAGACGGACGGGGTGAAATCCTGCTCGGTGACCTTGCCTGCGGGGCCCGGAACGGGCGTTTCGGCCGGAGCGGGGGAAGCCGCCGGCGGAGCCTGCGCGATCGAGGGCGCGCTCAACGCCAGCAGGGCGGCGGGGAGGAGACGGGCGAGGAAGCGGCGGCGGGCGATCATCCCTCGATCCCTTCCTTCTTCGCTCCGGCGGCGGCACCCGGCTTCTTCGGCCCCGGCGCGGACTGACCTGCGGCGGGGGCGGTCGCATCCGTGTCGCCGAGGTAGATGAACGTCTTCATCGTGAAGTTCGCGCCCAGCGTGCGCCCGCCAGCCGCATCCGGATAGCCGGCCATCACGAGATCCTCGATGTTGATGATCCGCGAGAAGCGAGCGACCTTCTCGAAGAAGAGCGCGAGGTTGTGGTACGTCCCGTCGACCTGCAGGTCGATCGGCCACTCCGCGTAGAAGTCCTTGTTGATGTACTCCTTCGGCGCCCACTTCTTGAGGAAGAACTCTCCCTGCCCGGCGAGCGCCTGGATCTTCTTGATGAGCTCTTCCGCATTGCGGGCGGTGGGCAGGATCTGGAGAAGGCGCTGCAGGTCGAGCTCGGTCCGGCGGACCTCCTCGCGCAGCTGGGGCAGCCGGCGCTCGGCGGCCCGGCCCTGCGTGATCTTCTGGTTGAGCTGGTCGAGCTCGTTCTTCTTGTTCTCCACCGTCTGCTTCATCTGCCTGAAGTTGGGGAGCTGGTAGTACGCGGCGGCGTAGAGTGCGAGCGCGACACCCACGCCGATGCCGAGCCCGTAATACCAGGGCTTCCCTTCGAGCTGCTTGAGGTCGAGCGTCGCCATGGCTCCCCCCTAGCTCCCCGTCACGGCCGCCGGAGCGGCGGCGAAAACGGGAAGGCTCGCAGGCCCGGGGGCCTCGGCCTTCTTGGGAGGCTCGGTGGGCGCCGGAGCGGCCCCGGTGTCGGGCTGCGTACGGTCGATGTTCGAGAATCCGAAACTCGTCTTGAAGCAGTAGAGAGAAGAGCCCGTGGGCCCGCTGCAGGCCGTGAACTCCACCTTGGGCTCCTGGAAAGACGGAACGAGCTTGAGATTCGTGACGAAGTTCGCGACCGCGGGCGGGTTGAAGGCCTTGCCGTCGATGGAGATCGCGTTCCCGTGGTACTCCATGCGCTCGAGCCAGACGAGGTCGGGAAGCGCCTTCGAGACCTCGTCCATGAGACGCACCGGGCCGCGCTGGTTCTGCTTCAGCTGGTTGATGAGGTCGACCTTGCGCTGGACACGGGCTTTCTTGGCCTCGTAGTCCTTCACTTCCCTGAGGACGGCCTCGAGGCGAGCGACCTCGATCTGGGCGATCCGGATCTTCTCCTCCTGCACCTTGATCGAGGAACGGAGCACCCAGTAGTGGACGATGCCGACGAGAATCGCGAGCCCGATCGCGCCTCCCATGAGAAGCGTGTTGAGGCGCCCGGCGCCGCCAAGGGCCGCGACGCCCTTCTTCTTGCGCTGCGGCCGGGCTTCGGAGAGAAGGTTGATGCGGATCATGCCGCTACTCCCCGATCTTTCGGACGCCGAGGCCGACGGCGATGGCGAGCGAAGGCGACACCTGCGAGAGCCACGCGGCATCGACCGCGCGGTCGTCGGTGAAGATCGACCGGAACGGGTTGAGGATCTCGACGGGCAGGCCGAACTTGTCCTTCAGGACGTCCTCGAGGTGGGAGGCCTTCGCGCCGCCGCCGGAGATCATGATCGAGTCCACGCGATCCGCGCCGGACGTGGCCTGGAAGAAGTCCAGGGTCTTCTGGAGCTCTGCGGCGGCATCCTCGGCGACGCCCGTGAGGACGGGCTGGATCGACTGGGCGGTCTGGCCCGCGACCGGCTCGCCGCGCTTGAGCGATTCGGCCTGTTCGAAGTTCAGCGAGTAGGCCTTCTGAAGCGCGTCCGTGAACTGGTTTCCGCCGAACGTGATGTCGCGCCAGAAGACCGTCTGTCCCTGCGAGAGGATGTTCACGTTCATGACGGAGGCCCCGACGTTCACGAGCGCCACCACGCGCCCCGGGTCGGCCCCGTAGTTGACCTCGTAGCAGTTCTGGAGCGCGAAGGCGTCCACGTCGACGAGGGAGGGGGTGCGCCCGGCCTGGGTGACGACGTTCTTGAAGTCGTCCACCTTCTCCTTCTTGGCGGCGACGAGCAGGACGCCCATCGTCTCGCCCGCGGCGCCGGGGTCGAGGACGACATAGTCGAGGTAGACGTCGTTGATGTCGAACGGGACGTACTGCTCGGCTTCCCACCGGATGGACTCGGAGAGCTCCTCCTCCGGCATCGTCGGCAGCTGGATCTTCTTGACGATGACCGAGTGGCCGGATACCGACACGGCCACGTTCGGGTTCTTGACGCCGGTGGACGCGAGGAGCCTCGAGATCGTCTCGACGACGAGCGAGGAGTCCATGATCGCGCCGTCGACGATCGCCTCGGGGGAGAGGATCTCCAGACCCGCCTTCACGAGCTGGAAGGTCCCCTCCTTGCCCTCCTTCAACTCGACGAGCTTCACGGCAGACGAGCCGATGTCGAGGCCGACCAGGTTTTTCGCCTTTCGGAACAGCACGATAGGGTTGCCCTCCCTGGCCCGGACCCTCCCGGGGGAATCACGGAGAAAGGAGATTGACTCGCCCTATTTTGTCGCACCCCTCCGGGGGGTGTCAAGTCGTTAGGCCCGCACGATTTCCCTTGCTCCGGTGCGACGTTTTTGGTATAAGTCCGCCCCATCCCGCCGGAGCGGACGCGAGGGTACGGGCGAAGCTGTGCGCGCCTCTCGCTTCAGGCCGCTCCAAAAAACAGCACGGAAAATCGGCAATCCGGACTAACTCGGGAGTGTCAGCCCGCCTCGGCGTCCGAGTCGCGCAGCTTCCGCCGCACGTCCGTCACGCCCGGCAGGGCCCGGAGGGACACGAGCAGCCGTTCGAGGTGCCGGCGGTCCCGGGTGGTCACGCTGGCCTCGATCGTCGCGTTTCCGTCGCGGCTCGTGCGGGCCTCGATGGACCGGATGTTGGAGTTCGCGGCCGAGAGAACCTGCGTGATGCGCGCGAGCATTCCCTGGCGATCCTCCGTGCGGATCTCGAGGTCCACGGTCACGGAGGCGTCCCTCGTCGTTTCCCACTCGACGGGTATCTCGCGGCTCGGGTCGAACAGCAGCGAGCGGACGTTCGGGCACGTCGTGGCGTGCACGGACACGCCCCGTCCGCGCGTCACGTAGCCCACGATGTCGTCTCCCGGAACCGGCTGGCAGCACCTGGCGAGAGTCGCGAGCAGGTCGTTCTCGCCCTTCACGCGAATCCCGGCGGCGGCCCCGAAGGGCAGCACGCGCCGGACGACGCTGGAGATCGCCGCGACTTTCGACGGGGGCGGCGGGGTGGCCCCGGCGTCACCCGCGGCCTCGGGGAACAGCTTCGCGACGAGGGCGCGCGGCGCGACCTTTCCGTACCCGACGTCCGCCATGAGGTCCTCGACCTTGGCGGTCCCGAAGTCGCCGAGGAGCGGATCGAAAGCCTTCGCATCGAGGAGCTTCGCGAGGCTCTTCTTCCACTTCTTGAGCTCCCGCTCGACGAGGCGCCGGCCGATCTCGACCGATTTCTCCTTCTCGGCCGTATGAATGAAGGCGCGGATCTTGTTGCGCGCGCGCGACGTGAGGGCGAACGACAGCCAATCCCGCGAGGGCTGGGAAGAGGGCGCGGTGAGGATCTCCACGATGTCGCCGTTCGCGAGCGGTGTCTTGAGCGGGACGAGCCGTCCGTTCACGCGCGCACCCACGCAGTGGTGCCCGACGTCGGTGTGAATGCGGTACGCGAAGTCCACGGGCGTCGCGCCGCGGGGAAAGGCGTACACGGCCCCCTTCGGGCTGAACGTGTAGACGTCGTCCGGGTAGAGATCGATCCTCAGGGACGACAGGAATTCGCGCGGGTCGGAGACCTCCTTCGTCGTCTCGAGGATCTGCCGGAGGACGCCGACATGCTGCTCGTGCCTCGCGTCCGTCCTTTCGAGCTTCCCTTCCTTGTACTTCCAGTGAGCCGCGATGCCGTTCTCCGCGATGAGGTCCATCTCCCGCGTTCGAATCTGCACCTCGAACGGCGGCGCGCCCTCGGGCACGAGCGTCGTGTGCAGCGACTGGTAGAAGTTCCGCTTCGGCATCGCGATGTAGTCCTTGATGCGGCCCGGCACGGGGCGCCAGGCCTGGTGGACGATCCCGAGCACGGTGTAGCAGTCGGGAATCGAGTCCACGAGCACGCGGAAGGCGAGGACGTCATAGAGCTGCTCGAGCGGAATGGCCTGCCGGATGAGCTTTTGGCGGATCGACCAGTAGCGCTTCACGCGCCCCGTGATCTCCGCTTCGATGCCCATGGCCTTCGTCTTCGAGACGAGCTCCAGCCGGATCTTCTCGACGTTCGCCGCCGACGCCGCCATCCGCTCGTCCACGGCCGCGCGCAGGGCCGCGAACTCCTCGGGGTGAAGGAAGCGGAACGAGAGGTCCTCGAGCTCCCCCTTCATCTTGCCCATGCCGAGCCGGTTCGCGAGCGGCGCGTAGATCTCCATCGTCTCGACCGCGGTGGCGCGCTGCCTCGCCTCCGGCACGTGCTCGAGCGTCCGCATGTTGTGGAGGCGATCCGAGAGCTTGACGAGGATGACTCTCAGGTCGTCCGTCATCGCGAGGAGCATCTTGCGGAACGTCTCGGCCTGCTGGGCCTCCCGCGAGGTGAAGGCGTACTTGCCTATCTTCGTGACGCCGTCCACGAGATGCGCGACGTCCGCGCCGAAGAGCTCGGCGAGGCGCTCCTTGGACAGGGCCGTGTCCTCGAGGACGTCGTGGAGGAGGCCCGCCGCGATCGAGGCGTCGTCGAGCTTCATCTCGGCCAGCGTCATGGCGACGGCGAGCGGGTGGACGAGGTACGGCTCGCCCGAGGAGCGGAGCTGGTTGCGGTGCTCGTGCGCCGAGACGACGTACGCGCGGCGCAGCATGTCCACGTCCAGGCCGGGGTGGTAGGACTCGACTTTCTCGAGGATGTCCTCGAAGCGGAGCACGGCCTCATTATCGCGGCTCCCGGCCCTTTCCGGCTAATCTCCGCCCGAGCCAAAGGAGCCCCGATGGACCTGTTGAAGCAGTTCGTGGACATCCTGCTGCATCTCGACACGCACCTTGCCGAGGTCGTCCGCGACTACGGGACGTTCACGAACGTCATCCTCTTCGCCATCGTCTTTGCTGAGACCGGCCTCGTCGTGACGCCGTTCCTGCCGGGCGACTCTCTCCTCTTCACGGCCGGGGCGCTCGCCGCGCTCGGCTCGCTCGACGTGTGGGTGCTGTTCCTGTCGCTCGCGCTCGCCGCCATCCTGGGAGACACCGCGAACTACTGGATCGGAAAGAAGATCGGCCCCCGCGCCTTCGACGGCACGATCCGCATCCTCAAACAGGAGCACCTCCGGAAGACCGAGGCGTTCTACGAGAAGTACGGCAGGAAGACGATCATCCTCGCCCGCTTCGTGCCCATCGTCCGCACGTTCGCCCCGTTCGTCGCGGGCGTCGGCTCGATGACGTACGCCGTCTTCCTCTCCTACAACGTGATCGGCGGGGCTCTGTGGGTCGCGATCTGCGTCTTTGCGGGCTACTTCTTCGGGAACATCCCCCTCGTGAAGAAGAACTTCTCTCTCGTCGTTCTGGCGATCATCCTCGTTTCGACGCTTCCGATCCTGTGGGAGGCGTGGAAGGCGCGCCGGCGCTCGGGCGCGGAGAAACCGTGACCGCCGGCGTCGGGTCCCGGCGCTCCACCTGGCTCTCCTCGACGGCGCTCATCTTCTACGCGCTTTTCCTGGGCGTCGCTCTCGGACATCTCCTGCCCGCCGAAACCACGCCCTGGGCCTACGAGACGTTCCGTTTCCTGTCCCGAGCCTTCATCAGCCTGATCCGGATGCTCGTCGTGCCGCTCATCTTCGCGACGATCGTCCTCGGCATCGGGAAGACGGGCGACGTGAAGACCGTCGGCCGCATGGGCCTGAAGGCGCTCATCTACTTCGAGGTCGCGTCGACCATCGCGCTCGTCATCGGTCTCGCCTTCGCGAACCTCGTGAAGCCGGGCCTCGACCTGAGGCTCCCGGCAACCGGCGAAACGGGCCTCGCGAAGCCGAAGACCCTCGTCGAGACGCTCCTCCACCTCTTCCCGTCGAACGTGTTCGACGCGATGGCGAAGCAGGACATCCTCCAGATCGTCGTCTTCGCGACCCTGCTCGGCGTCGCGGCCGCGCACGTGGGGGCCGAGAGGGCGAAGCCCTTCGTCGACTTCTTCGAGGCGGCGGTGGCGGTCCTCTTCAAGCTCACCGACTACGTCATGGCTCTCACGCCGCTCGGCGTCTTCGGCGCGATGGCGGGCGCCGTCTCGCACCACGGCATCGGCGTCCTCGGCAGCTACGCGAAGCTCGTCGGGTCGCTTTATGCGGCTCTTTGCGTCTTCGCGCTGATCGTCCTCGTCCCGGTCCTGAAGCTTTCGGGCGTCTCCGTGGCGCGCTTCGTGAGGAAGATCCGGGAGCCGTTCCTCATCGCGTTCTCGACGGCGTCGTCCGAGGCCGCCCTCCCCCGCGCTCTCGAGCGCATCGTGGAGTTCGGCGTCCCCAAGAGCGTGGCGGGCTTCGTCCTGCCCGCGGGATACAGCTTCAACCTCGACGGCTCGACGCTCTACATCGTCCTGGCGACCCTCACGATCGCGCAGGCCGCGGGCCGGCACCTCTCGATCCTCGAGCAGGTCTCCATGTGTCTCGTCTTCATGCTCACGACCAAGGGCGTCGCCGCCGTCCCCCGCGCGGCCCTCGTCATCATCGCGGCGGGCTGTGCGTCCTTCGATCTGCCGGGCGAGGCGGGAGTCGCGATGATCCTCGCCGTCGACGAGCTCATGGACATGGGCCGCACGTCCATCAACGTGGCCGGCAACTGCGTCGCCGCGGTCGTGGTCGCGCGGTGGGAGGGCGTGCTCGGCCCCGAGGCGAACGAAGCGGGCTGAAAAGGCCTGGCCACCCGCCTCTCCCGGAGATATGTTCGGGCGGGATGACCGACTTCTTCCAGGCCGGTCCGATCACGACGCTGACGCGTCTCAGAAGCCGGCCGACCCTCGAGCTGGACGAGGCCATCGCGCGGACCACGCGCCGCGCACGTGCCGCGCTGCTCATCCCCTGCCTCGTCACCGAGCTGGAGCGTCCCGCGCTCGCGCGCATCTGCGACGAGGTCTCGCAGCTTTCTTACCTCGAGGTCGTGGTGATCTCGCTCGACCGCGCCGACGAGACGGGTTACCGCAAGGCGCTCGACTACTTCAGGCGGATGAGGGTGCGCACCGTCGTCCTCTGGAACGACGGGCCCGGCGTGACCGCGCTCCTCGCCAAACTGGAGAGGAGCGACCTGAAGATCGGGGAACGCGGCAAGGGCCGGGCCTGCTGGATGGCCTTCGGATACCTGCTGGCGCTCGGGCACATCGAGCACATCGCGCTCCACGACGCCGACGTCATCGACTACGACCGGGCCATGCTCTCGCGCCTCCTCTACCCGGTGGTCAACCCGATCTACGACTTCGATTTCTGCAAGGGCTATTACGCGCGCTACACGGACCGCCTGAACGGCCGCACCGTGCGCCTCTTCCTGTGGCCGCTCCTCTCGGCCCTTCGCGCGCTCATGGGAGCGCATCCTTACCTCGAGTTCCTGTCCTCCTTCCGGTATCCGCTCGCGGGAGAATTCGCGATGTCGGCGGATCTCACCCGCCAGATCCGCGTGCCGGCGGACTGGGGGCTCGAGATCGGCGTCCTCTCCGAGGTCTTCCGCCACCTCTCGCCGCGGCGCGTGTGCCAGATCGACCTCGCCGACCAATACGACCACAAGCACCAGGCCCTCTCGCCCGACGACGCGAGCACCGGGCTGCACCGGATGGCCTGCGACATCGCCAAGCACCTGCTCAGGACGCTCGCCGCCGCCGACGTCGTGCTCTCCGACGGGGCCCTGAAGTCCCTCATGGCCTCGTACCAGCGCCGCGCGGAGGACGCGCTCAACGACTATTACTCGCTCGCGCGCTTCAACGGCCTCGTCTTCCTGCGCCACGAAGAGGAGTCGGCCGTGGCCACGTTCGCGAAGGCGCTCAAGGCCGGCGTGGAGCAGTTCCATCTCGACCCGCTCGGGGTGCCGCTCATTCCGAATTGGGCACGGGTCCTCGCCGCCATCCCGGATGCGGGAGATCAGCTCTTGGAGGCCATCGCGACCGAGGGCGGCGTCCTCACGCCCTGAGCGGGCCGGGTGCCCCGCGGGCCCGCGCGTCAGACGTGGCGGATCCCGCTGTCCTCCTCTTCCGCCCGCAGCCGCTTCTCGAGGTAGCCGCGCGCGAGGTCCCGGGCGCCGAGCCCGAAAGCGAGCGCGACGGCGAGGACGAAGCCGCCCGCCACGATCGAGAATGCCGCCACGAGGATCGAGCGGCCCACACCCACGTGGTCGAGGGCCATGGCCGCGAAGAAGACGAGGACGGCGACGTAGACGAGGCGCGCGCCCGAGCGGGCCCTGGGCAGGCCGGAGTTGACGGCCGCCAGGAGAACGCTTCGGCGGGCCAGCGCGGCCAGGCCGACCCCGACGAGAACGAAGAGCGCGGACGTCAGAAGCCGCGGCAGGAACGCGACGATGCCCGCGAGGACGTTTTTCAGTCCCCCGGGCTCGAGAGCGTTCACTCCCACCGCGAGGGCCACCACGACGGCTACCCAGAACGAGACGCCGGCGGCCACCACCGAGGGAGGGGCCTTCAATCCCGCGGCGCGCAGCAGCGGGCTCGAATCGCCGCGCCTCGCGATCCGGAAGAGGAGATTCAGCGCGAGCCGGACGGCGCCGCCCACGACAAGCCCGACGAGGAGCGCTCCCGCGAGGACCACCAGTGCGGGAATGACCGAGAGAAAGGC
>JBGQDL010000030.1:0-30998 GCA_041495865.1 Thermoanaerobaculia bacterium
CGCCAGAAATCGCTTCATGCCGCGACATCCTCCCGTGACCTCTTCTGTTTGCGCGCGAGCGAGACAAACACGTCGCCGCCCGGGGGGCTTGCCTTCGGGCGCCCCCCCCTCCCCCCGCGTCCTCGTGCGCCGCTGCGCTCCTGCATCTACCGTCTCCAGGGTTCGTGCCCGTCCCTTGGCAAGCGAGACGAACACGTCTTCCAGCGAGGGCTCGGCCGGTTCCGGCGGCGCGAAACGGGCGAGCAGGTTCCGGGCGGCGTCGACCGCGCCTTTCTTCGCGACGGCGCGAAGCCGCGCCCCGAACAGATAGGCGTCCTCGAGCGCCGGATCCCGCTGCACCTCCTCGAGCGCCAGGAACGGGTCGGACGGCGGCGTGACCTGCACGATCCGGTCGGCCAGGTCGCGCTTGAGGTCGGGCGGCGCCCCCTCCGCGATGAGCACGCCGTCGAGGATGAAGGCGAGCCGGTCGCACTGCTCGGCCTCGTCCATGTAGTGCGTCGTGACGAGGACGGTCATGCCCTCGTTCGCCGCGAGCTCATAGATGAGGTCCCAGAAGAGCCGCCGTCCTCTCGGATCGACGCCGCCGGTCGGCTCGTCCAGGAACAGGAGCTCCGGTTCGTGGAGAAGCGCGGCCGCGAGGGCGACGCGCTGGCGATAACCCGTCGAAAGTCCTTCCGTGAGCGCCGGCAGGAGCTTCGCGAAGCGCAGCCTCTCCGACAGCTCCTTGACGCGGACGGAAAGGCGCTCGCGCCCAAGGCCGTAGATCGATCCGAAGAACGTCAGGTTCTCCTCCACCGTCAGGTCGAGATAGAGAGAGAACTTCTGGCTCATGTACCCGAGATGTGTCTTCCACGCGTCGGTGTCGCGCGCGACGTCGAGCGCGCGGCCCTCCGGCTGCATCCGCGCGCTCCCCTCGGAAGGCGCGAGGAGCCCCGTCAGCATCCGGATCGTCGTGGATTTCCCCGAGCCGTTCGGGCCGAGAAAGCCGAAGACTTTTCCGCGTGGCACCTCGAACGAGACGCGGTCGACGGCCACGAACGAGCCGAACTTCCGCGTCAGGTTCTCGCAACTGAGGAGGATGTCGGGAGAGGGAGACGAAGAGGAAGAGTACTTTGAAGGTGAAAAGGAAGAAGGAGAAAGAGAAGAAGAAGATTCTCCGGAAGGTGAATGGGGCGCAGGAGAGGCCGGTGCCGGGCGAGCGGGATGGTCGCTCATGCGGCATCCTCGCTGGAGGCTTCGTCGTCCTCGCTGAAGAGCACGAAAGCGTCCTCCAGCGACGGCGCGACGCGGCGAATCGATTCCACCGGGACGATTCCTTTCAGGGCCTCGGCAACTCTTCCTTCTAAGAAATCCCCCGTCTTCTCTTTCTCTTCTCTTCCTCGAACGTGAAGCCTCGTCCCGAAGAGCGAGACGTCGTCGACCTCCTCCACGCTCTCGAGGCGCTTCTTGACCTCCAGCCGCCGGGACGAGCGAATCTCGACGAGCGGCCGCGGATAGGAGGCGAGGATCTCCTCGCGCGTGCCGATCGCGGACAGGCGCCCGCGGTCGAGGAACGCGAGACGCGTGGCGTACTCCGCTTCGTCCATGTACGGCGTCGAGACGACGATCGTCAGCCCCTCGTGATGCAGACGGTTGAGAAGCAGCCAGAACTCGCGGCGAGAGACCGGGTCGACACCGGTCGTCGGCTCGTCGAGGAGAAGGAGCGGCGGCTGCGTCATCAGAGCCGAGACGAGCGCGAGCTTCTGTTTCATGCCGCCCGAGAGCGCCCCCGCGAGACGCCGCCCGAAGCGGTCGAGGCCGACGCGCGCCAGCAGGTCCTTCGCGCGCGCCGTCGCCACGTCGTCGGGGATCTCGTAGAGCCGCGCCCTCAGCGAGAGGTTTTCGTCGATCGAAAGGTCCTCGTACAGGCTGAAGCGCTGCGGGACAAACCCGAACACGACGCCTTCCGTCATGCGGACGTTGCCGGAGGTGGGTGCGAGAAGACCGGCGACGATGCGGAAGAACGTCGTCTTTCCGGCGCTGTCAGGTCCGATGAGAGCGAAGAGCTCGCCCTTGTCGATCGAAAGGTCGATCCCCTTCAGGGCTTCGACTTTCTCGAACGTCCGGGTGACGCCCCGGGCCTCGATCACGGGCCGACCTTCACGCTCACTTCCGCGGGCTGCCCCGGGACGAGCGGCGCGTTCCAGCCGGCGTCGAGGTCGACCTTCGCCGCATAGACCTGGTTCACGCGCTCCTCGCGCGTCTCGACCGGCTTCGGCGTGAACTCGGCGTCCGGGGAGATCTCCGTGACGTGCGCCGGGAAAGACTGGCCGGGGAACGAATCCACCGTGACGGTCGCGGCCTGGGAGGTGCGCACCTTGCCGAGCTTCGTCTCGGGGATGAACGTCCGCACGTAGAGACGTCCCGTGAACGCCATCGTCAGCGCGGGCTGGGAGGGAGAGAGCAGGAGACCCGGCTCGGCGATGCGGTGCAGGACGACGCCGTCGGCGGGCGCGCGGATCTCGGCTTCTCGCGCGACGGATTCGGACTGCCTGAGCACGGTCTGCGCTCGCGAGACGTCCGCGCGGGCCTGATCTGTCTGCCCCCGGCGGAAGCCCTCGCGGGCGAGGCGAAGTTTTTCTTCGCTCATCTTGAGGTTCGCCTGAGCCCGCTCGAGGTTCGCGCGCGCAACGTCCACGTCGCGAGGAGTTCCGACTTTCTTAGAAAGCAAAATCTGCTGGCGCTCGAGCTCCGGCCTCGCGAGCTCGAGGGCGGCGCGGCGATCAGCGACCTCTTCCTCCGCCGCCCTGATCTCCGCCGCCCGGCTCCCCGCCTGCAGGTCCGCGTAGCGCGCCTGGCTCGACTCCAGCCCGCGGCGGTCTCTCTCCGGCGCGAGCGCGGTCTCGCCGAGGTCGAGCGTGACGAGGAGGTCGCCGGCCTTCACGCGATCCCCTTCCTTCACCTTCACCTCGACGACGCGCCCGGCGACCTTCGGCGCGAGGTCCACGGTGGGTGCTTCGAGGCGCCCGTTCAGCTTGACGACGTTCGGGTCCTGCTTCGGCCGGCAGGCGGCCGTGGCGAAGAGCGCGGAGACGGATGCGGCGATCGCGACCGCCGGGATGAAGCGAGGAGTCGTGCGCATGTCGGACGCGAGCCTACATTCCCGCGGCCGCGCGCGCGAGGGCCGGCTCCGCGGCGGCCGGGGCGCCGGGCTGCCTGCGCAGCCGCCGGACGGCGCGGCCGATCGCCTGCTGCGCGTCGTCGAAGAGAGAGTACGCCACCGGCGTCGCGAGGAGCGTGAGGAGGAGCGCGAGCGTCTGTCCGCCGACGATGACCGACCCGATCGCGCGGTTCGTGCCGGCGCCCGGCCCCGACGAGACGAGGAGCGGCAGCATCCCGGCGACGAACGCGAGCGTGGTCATGAGGATGGGGCGGAGGCGCTCGCGGCTCGCGAGAATGACCGCCGCGTCGCGCTCCATGCCGCGCTCGCGAAGCTGGTTCGCGAATTCCACCTGGAGAATCGAGTTCTTCTTCACCACGCCGAAGAGGACGAGGATGCCGAGCGACGTGAAGATGTTGACCGACTGCCCGGCGACGAGGATCGAGATGAGCGCGAACGGCACCGTGAGCGGAAGCGCGAGGAGGATCGTGATCGGGTGGAGCCAGCTCTCGAACTGCGCCGCGAGGATGAGGTACATGAAGATGAACGACAACGCGAACGCGAGGAGGAAATTCTGCGCCGCCCGGCCCTGCTCCTTGGAGCGGCCGATGAAGCGGTACGTGTACGACGGGTCGAGGTTCATCGCCTTCGTCTCCCTCGAGAGAAGCTCGATGGCCACCTGCGACGAGTAGCCCGGGTTCATGTTCGCGAGGATCGTGACCTGCCGCCGCCGGTTCAGCCGCTTGATCTCCGAGGGGCCCGTGCCCGCGCGGAAGGACGTCACGTCCTCGAGGGGCACCGCGCCGAGGCGATTCGAAGGGACGTTGAAGCGCCGGAGGCTCGCCTCGTCGGCGCGGTCGAGCGGCCGCGCGCGAAGGTAAACGTCGTACTGCTCACCGCCGTCGTCGAACGCGGAGACTTTCTCGCCGCCCACGAGGACGCGGAGAGTTTCAGCTACGTCCGCGACGGAGACGCCGAGGTCCGACGCCTTCGAGCGGGCGACCGTGACCCCGAGCTCGGGCTTGCCGAAGATGAGCGACGAGTCCACGTCCACGATGCCGGGCACCTGCGACAGCTTCTTCATGAGCGCGTCCGAGACCGCCGAGAGCCTCGCGAGATCCGGCCCGTTGACGACGAACATGATCTCCGCGTTCTTCTGGCCGCTCGAAAACGCGTTCACGTACGACACGTCGGTGCGGAGCCTCGCTTCGGCGAAATGGGGGAGGATCTGCTTGCGGACGCGGTCCATGAGCGTCGTCTGGGCGCTTCGGCGCTTGTCGGCGTCCACGAGCTTCACGTAGACGCTTCCGAGGTTCGGGGTCTTCGCGTCGTCGGCACCGACGGTGAGGAGCGTGTAGTCGACTCCGGGAAGAGCCTTGACCTCCTTCGAGATCCGGTTTCCGATGAGGGCCGTCGCCTCCAGCGACGAGCCTTCGGGCGCGCGGAAGTTCACCTCGAACTGCGACTCGTCGTCGTAGGGAAGGAAGTTCTTCGGCACGACCTTGAAGAGGATCGGGACCGTCAGGAGAGCGGCGACGCACGCGAGAACGACCGCCCAGCGATGGGACATGGACCATCGCAGCATCGCCATGTACGCGCGGTCGATGAGGCTGTAGAAGCCGCGCGATTTCGACGACTGGTCGGCCCTTGGCCCATGGCCGTCCCCCTCTTCCTTTCTAAGCAAATCTTTCTTCTCTTTTTTTCTCTTCAGCAACCTTGCCGACAGCATCGGCGTCAGCGAGAAGGAAACCAGAAGAGACACGAGGATTGCGAACGCCATCGTGAGGCCGAACGAGTTCATGAAGCGTCCCACGATGCCGCCCATGAAGGCGACCGGCAGAAAGACGGCCACGAGCGAAAGCGTCGTCGCGAGGACGGCGAGGCCGATCTCCTTTGTGGCGTCGATCGCGGCCTGAAACGGCATGACTCTCTTCTCCTCGATGAACCGGAAAATGTTCTCGAGGACCACGATGGCGTCGTCGATGACGATGCCGACCGCGAGCGTGAGGGCGAGGAGCGTCAGGACGTTCAGCGTGAAACCCATCGCGTACATGAGGGCGTACGTCGAGATGATGGAAATCGGGATCGCGAGGGCGGCGATGAGCGTCGACCGGAAGTTTCCGAGGAACAGGAGCACGACGAGGGCCGCGAGAAAGCCGCCCAGGACGAGGTGCTCCTCGACGGTCTTGACGGCCGCCTTGATGAACTGCGACTGGTCGCGGACGATTTCGGTCGTGTAGCCGGCCGGGAGCTGCGGCGCGATCTCGGCGAGGCGCCCCTTGATCGCATCGATGACCTCGACCGTGTTCGTGCCCGACTGCTTGCGGATCGACAGGACGACCGTGGGGACGCCGTCCTTGCTGGCGGCGCGCTCGGCGTCTTCCTCGCTGTCCTCCACGGTCGCGACGTCGCCGATGCGGACGGGCAGGCCATTGCGCTGCGTGATGAAGATGGCCTCGAACTCCTTCGCGTTCGCGACGCGCCCGTAGACGCGGACCGTCGCCTCGTTCGCGCCGCTCTTCAGCGTGCCCCCCGGCATCTTCACGTTCTGCGTCTGGAGAGCGCGGCGCACGTCCACGGCCGAAAGGCCGTAGGCCTTGAGGCGCTCGGTGTCGAGCCGCACGTTGATGCGGCGCGAGCGTCCCCCGAGGATCGTGACCTGCCCGACGCCGTTGACGGACTCGAGCTGGCGGCGGAGGATCTTGTCGGCGAACTCGGTCGTTTCGCGAAGGGTGCGGCTTCCCGACAGAGCGACGGAGAGGACGGGCGTGGCGTCGGGGTCGAGCTTCTCGACGATGGGCTGGTCGATGTCGCGCGGAAGCTCGGCCAGAACGCGGTTGACCTTGTCCCTCACTTCCTGCGCCGCGACGTCCACGTTCTTCTCGAGGATGAACGTGACGAAGATCTGCGAGACGCCCTCGGCCGAGACGGACTGCAGGTCGTCGATGCCCGCGATCGTGTTGATCGATTCCTCGATCTTGTCCGTGATCTCGGTCTCGACCTCCTCCGGCGCCGCTCCGGGAAGCCGGGTGATGACGGCGACGGTGGGGAAGTCGACGCGCGGGTATCGGTCGACACCGAGCCGGTTGTAGCCGACTCCTCCGACGACGACGAGCGCGATGATGAGGACCGACGCGAAGACGGGCCGGCGGACACAAAGACGGGCGAGGGCCTGCACGGTGTGGTCTCCTTTCGCCGTTCAGTTGGCGCGCGCGATCTCGAGGCCGTCCGCGAGCCGGCGGTCGGGGCTCAAGACGACCCGCTCGCCTTCGGCGAGACCCGAATGCACTTCGATCGCGTCGGCATGGCGGTCCCCGAGGGCCACGATGCGCTCGGCGAGGCGCCCCTGTCCGAGGACGAAGACGCGCGAGACGCCCGAGTCCGTGAGGACCGCGGCCGACGGAACGAGGAGGGTCTCCTCGGCCCTCTGGAGCGAGACGCGCGCCGTGACGAAAAGCCCGGGCTTCAGGAGGTGGCGCGCGTTCGGGACGATCGCCTCGACGACGAGGGTCCGCGTCTCCGATCGCAGGGACGGGCCGATGTAGCGCACCGTGGCGTCGAACGTGCGGTCGGGGAAGGACTGAGCGGTGAGCGAGGCCTTCTGGCCGATCCGGATGGCCGGGACGGCCGACTCGGGGATGGCGAGCTCGGCGCGGAGCGGATCGATCCTCACGAGGCCGCAGATCGCCTGGCCCTTGCGGATGTAAGCGCCGGCGGAGATCTTCTTCTCCGTGACGACGCCCGAAAACGGCGCGCGGATCACGCAGTCGGCGAAGCCCTTCTCCGCGAGGGCCAGCGTCGCCCTGTTGAGGTCGCGGTCGGTCTCCTTGCGCTGGCTTTCGGACTTCGCGACGACCTGCTTCTGCCGGAGCTCGGCGTATCGGGAGGACTCGGACTCGGCCCATGCGAGGTTCGCGCGAGCCTGATCGAGCTGCGCTCTGGCCTCGCGGTCGTCGAGAGTCGCGAGGACTGTTCCCTTCTCCACGTAAGTGCCGCGCTCGACGCGCACGGCCGCGACCTGGCCGTCGCGCTCGGAGGCGATGTCGGCGGATTCGTCGGCCGTGAGGGCGCCCGTGACCTCGAGGATGCGCGGGAGAACGCGACGCTCCACCGTCGCGGCCCGGACGGGGATGGGAGCCGGCGCCTTTCCGGCCTCCGCGACGTGCCCGCCCGCAGTCCGCGAGCAACCGGCGGCCGCGAGGGCCGCCAGCGCGGCCGCAAGGATCGGGGAGAGGTTCGGTCGGGCCATGGTCACTTTCTCCCTTCGGCCTTCACGGCCGGAGCGTCACCCAGGATCTCGATTCGCCGCTCGTCGAGGAGCGTTCCGGTGGCGCGCGCGAAATCGGTCAAGGCCTTGCGGTAGTCCGTGAGCGCGGCCGTCTCGGTGAGCGCCGCCTGGGCGAGGTCGTTTTGCCGGGTCAGGACGAAGAAGTTCGTCGAGAGCCCGACGCCGTAGCGCTCCTTCTCGGCGTTGAGCTGCGTCTCGGCCGCCTCGCGGCCCGCCCGGGCGGCGTCGATGCGCTGGGCGGCGGTGTCGAGCGTGAGGACCGCGTTGCGCACCTCGACCGCGACGCGCTGCTTCTGCTGCGCGACGAGGATCTCGGCCTGGGTCCTCTGCGCTCTTGCGATCGCGAGGTCCCCTTTCGCCCCGCTGTTGAAGACCGGAACGGAGAGAGAGAGGCCGATCGACGCGTCGGGAAAGCGGCCCTCGCGGATCGTCGCGAACGAGCGGCCGAATCCGCCGGTGGCCGCGTCCGGCACGACGATCGGCACGCCCAGGAACCCCGCGTCGGGAGCATTCGGATTGAGACTGCCCGCGAGCCCGCGGCGCGTGTACCCCGCCACGAGGTCGAGCTGCGGCTTCAGGCGTTCCTTAGCGAAGTCCACGTCCACGTCGTGCTCTTTGAGCACGGTCTTCGCCTCGCCGAGCTCGGGCCGGTTGCCCTCGGCCCGGCGGATCGCGTCGGCGAGGTCCACCCGGGCGATCGCCGTCTCCGGCGGGTCCGCCGGCGCGAGTGTCTGATTCCACAGCGGATCATCGCTGTCCTTCAGAAGCAGGAGCTTGAGGAGGAGCTCGGCGCGGCGCATCTGTTCCTGAGAGGCGTAAAGGTCGCCCTTGCGCCGTTCGAGCTCGGCGAGAGGCTGCGCGACGTCGGACTCGGGAAGCGTGCCGACCTCGATCTTGGTCTTCGTGTCGTCACGCTGTTCCGCGGCGAGGCCGACGCTCGCTGCGCGCACCTGGACGTCGCGTTGCGCCGCCACGAGATTCCAGTACGCCCGCTCCACGCTCGCGACGGTGTCCGCGACCGCGCGTTTCAGCGAGGCCGCGCCGCGCTCCCTGTCGAGGCGCGCGATGCGGATCGCGCGCCGGGCGGGATCCACCGAGAGGTTTTGAAGGAGCGGCTGGCGGAGGTCGATGCCCATCGAGGAGCTGTACGAAGGGGACAGCAGAGCGAGAAAGTTGTTCGTGTGGTCGCGCGCGGCCGACGCCGACAGGCTCACGGTGCCGCCCGTTGGCAGGAGCGCGCCGATGGAGGCGGCTCCCGAATAGCCTTCGCTCGAAGGGGACAGCTCGTTCGACGGCGCGCCTGAAAGAAGGGAGTTCACCGGGTCCGTGTGGTTGCGGTATCGCGCGTCCAGCCGGAACGTGGGGTCGTAGGGCGCGTCCGCCCTGAGGAGCGACGCGTCCACGATGCGGAACGACTCGCGCTCGATGGCGATGTCGTTGTTGTTCGCGAGCGCGCGCGCCGTCGCGTCGGCGAGCGAGAGCGGCACGCCGGCGGCCGGCATCGGCGCGGCGGGAGCCGGGGGGTCATCGGCCGCGAGCGGGACCGCGAGGAGCAGGAGCGCGAGAGCGAGAACCTTGCGGATCACGAAGGTCTCCTTTCGTCGTCGGGGTTCTTCGCCGCGCTCGGGCGCAGGCTGGCCTTCTGCAGGCGGGGATCGATGGCCTCGGCGAGGCGCTCGAAGACGGCGCCGTTCGTCGCGAGAAGCGCATCGCGCTCGGCCTCCGTCAACTCGGCGCCGCACGCGGCGAGCCTGCAGAGAGTGCCCCGGGGGTCTCGCCGGAACTCGCGGCGCAGCTCCTCGTCCGTGGCGAGTCGTCCGAAAATCACTTCCACGCATTTCTGGGACATGGCGGCCAATCTCCCGCCCGCGCTCTTCACAGGCCGTGCCAGGGAATGCGGACTCTTGTTCAAAGAGGAGGGAAGTATTTCTTAGAAGGCAATTTAGGCGGGGAGTTACCGAGGATCAGCGAGTGCCACGGTCAAACACTCCTGCGGATTAATCGACAGGTTGAGCGCTTGCGCGAGAATTCTTCTGATATGCGGCGGCTGCTGGTGCAGCCGCCGATAGATGAAATCTCTTCCCGGATGTCCGGTGTCAAGGGTCCGCGACCGCAGCGCGGCGCGCGAAGCGCGCCCTTGACTCCGGACATCCGGGGAGCATCCGACTTACTCTTTCCGTTCCCGGTCCCCCGCGAGGCGGTTCATTTCCGCCGCGAGGCGGAAGTCCAGCTCCGTGATGCCGCCCGCGTCGTGCGTGCTGAGATCCACCGTGACGCGATTCCATGCGTTCGTCCAGTCCGGGTGGTGGTCCAGCTTCTCGGCGGCGAGCGCGGCGCGCGCCATGAAGCCGAAGGCCTCGGAGAAGTCGGCGAACGTGAAGACGCGGTGGAGCCTTTCCTTCCTCCGCGTCCAGCCGGGAAGTGCGGACAGCCTGGCGTCGGTGTCGGCGGCCGAAAGTTTCCTGGGGCGTGTCATGGGGCCCATTCTGCCCCGTATCATCGGGCGCCGCGAGCCGCGGAGGGAGTTACATGCGCATTGGCAAGACAATCGGGTTTTTCGTTCTCGCCCTCGCAGGTGTTGCGCTCGTCTGGTTCTTTACGGGCTCGATCCGGGCCGCCCGGCGCGAGCGGGCCGTGGAAAGCGCGTGGGCCGAGTCGTTCGGACCGCTCGGGGAGATGGCGGCGAAGTTCCCAGCGCATCCCACGAACGTCGAGGCTCACGCCCTCGAGGAATCGGCCCGGACCCTCGGCATCGACCTTCGCCCGCGTGAAGAGCTGTCCCCCGAGGACGAACCGGGCCGGCCGAAGAAAACGGAATTGGACGAAGTCCGCGCGTCGCTCGAAAAATGGTTGGAGCGCGAGGCCGCGAGGGCTGAGGGCCTGTCGGACGCTCCGCCCCCCGCGGTTGCGGCGTATCTCGCCTCGCATGCGGCCACCCTCGACGCGATCGAGAAGAGCCTCCTCACCGGCCCCGCACCGGACTGGGCCGTGAATCTCGCGAAGCTCTACGCGGCACCCGCGCCGAACGTCCCCGGACAGATGCAGCTCACGCGGGTCCTCGTCGGACGGGCCGAGGCGAGGGCGGCGAAGAAGGACGTACGAGCGGACGAGTCTCTTCGCGCCGCGTTCACGCTGACGGGTGCCCTGCGCGGCCGTCCGGAGATCGCGAGCCAGGTCGCCTCGATGGCCGCGACGCGTCTCGAGCTCGCGGTCGTCCGGCGGATTCCAGTCGACGCCGCCGCCTGGCGCGGGCGCCTGAAAGCCCTCGACCCGCGTGGGGGCCTGCTCATGGCCCTGCGGCGTAGCGCGTGGGTCGACTACGAGGCGGCAAGAGGGCTTCGCAAGTCGAAGGTCCGCGCCGGCCCGCTCTCCGCGCGTCTCGCCGCGCTCATGGGCGCCTGGCGCGAGCGGATCGACGCCGCCGGGATCCTCGATGCGCGGCGGGCGACGTTCGACGCTGCCGCAAGAAGCCCCGTCTCAGTAGCCGAACCGCGTTTTCTCGGAGAGACGTTCCAGAAGGCGCTGAAGGAAGGCGGCGTAAGAGTGCCTCTCACGATCCCGAATCTGATCGAGACCTGGCGCCGCGCGAACGTCGCGGCCCTCGACATCCGGAAGACGGACGAGGAGCTGGCCCTTCGGGTGTCGAAACCCTGACGCGGGCGGCGCCGGAGCCCCGCACTAGAATCCGCACGATGCGTATCGCCGTCGCGATGTCCGGGGGCGTGGACTCCTCCGTCGCCGCCCTCCTCCTTCGCCGCGAGGGGGCGGACGTGGTGGGTCTGTCGATGCACCTCTGGAACCATGACCGCGACGGATCCGGGGCGAACGAGGGCCGCTGCTGCACGCTGGACGATCTTTCCGTGGCACGCCGGGCGGCCGAAATGATCGGCGTGCCGCACTTCGTTTTGAACCTCGAGGAGCGCTTCACCGAGGCGGTCGTGAAGCCGTTCGTGACGAGCTATCTCGAGGGGAAGACCCCGATTCCGTGCACGGTCTGCAACACCGAGGTGAAGTTCAAGACCCTTTTCCAGAGGGCAGCGGCCCTCGGCTGTGAGGCCGTCGCGACCGGGCACTACGCGCGCATCGGAGCGGACGAGAGAACGGGCGCACCGCGGCTCCTCAGGGCCCGCGACCGGTCCCGCGACCAGTCCTACTTCCTTTACGACCTCACGGAGGAGCAGCTTTCGCGTGCACGCTTTCCGCTGGGCGAGCTGACGAAGCCGGAGGTGCGCGAGATCGCGCGCGAGGCGGGGCTGCCGAACTGGGACAAGCCGGACTCGCAGGAAGTCTGCTTTGTCCCGAACGCTATGACGCCGGCAGATTTCATCCGGAAAGAGGCTCCACGGCTCGGCCTCGACCTTCCGGCAATTGGCGGCGCACGGGCAGGGGAGATTTTCTCAGAAGGTGGAGAGAGACTCGGAGCGCACGAGGGAACCTTCGGTTACACGATCGGACAGAGGAGGGGACTTCGCGTCGCCTCGAAAGAGCCGCTCTACGTAATTGCGACCTCTCCCGAAGAGTCGCGGGTGGTCGTGGGGCCGGCCCCCTCTCTCCTCTCTAAGAAAGTCTTTCTGGAGCGCGTGAGTGTGCGCATGGCTGGAGGCGTAAGGTCGCCCGTGCCCGTGCTGGCGCGCATCCGCTCGCGCCACGCCGAGCAGGCCGCCCGGCTCACGCTCGAGAGCGAAAACCGCGGGCGCCTCGAGTTCGATGAGCCGGTGCGTGCGGCCGCGCCCGGCCAGACGGCCGTGTTCTTCGACCCGGACCGCCCGGACGTGGTCCTCGGCGGCGGCATCATCGCGCGACCCGAAAGCTGAGCTTTCCAGGGGTTTTTCGGCGAGGCCTTGACTTTCGCCATACTTACGTCTAACTTACGCTGACGAGGTGAGGCGATGGTTGCCGTCAGGAGAGGCGTCGAAATCGAGGAGCAAGTCCGGGCTCTGATGTCCGAGGCAGGCGACGACCGGGATTCAGGCGGGGCGCCGCGGTCCTCAGGAATCAAGGGAGGACCGGAGGTCCGGCCGCGCGGCGCGCTGGACCCGATCAACATCCGGGATCTGATCGTGCCGGGCGTGGGAAATCGCCGCATCTTCCGCATCCTCCTCACGAATGCATGCCGCTTCTCGTGCGACTACTGCCCGATGCGCGCCGAACGAGACCTTCCACGGCACGCGCTCGAGCCCGGCAGCCTCGCGCGCCTCTTCATGACGGCCTTTCGCCGCGGCTGGTGCGACGGGCTCTTCGTGACGAGCGGCATCCCGAAGGACCCGATCTTCGCGATGGAGCGAATGCTCGAGCTCGTCGGAATCCTCCGATTCACGCACGGCTACCGCGGCTATCTCCACGCCAAGGCTCTCGCAGGCGCCGAGCCGGGGCAGATCGAACGTCTCGTGCGTCTCGTGGACCGCGTTTCCTACAACCTCGAGGCGCCGTGCCAGCGCGCGCTCGACGAGCACGCGCCTGGCAAGAGCGTGGCCAAAGGCGTCGCGCTTCTCGAGGCGGCCAGGGACGCGGCAACGGCCGTGCGCGAGGCCCGGCGCGCTTCGGCGCTTCGGGCCCCTGCGCCTCTTCCTGCTTCTCTCCCGGCCTCTCTCTCCGCGCGCTCGTCGCCGGGGAGCCGTCATTCCCTCTTTCCGCCCGGCGGCATGCGAGCCGGGGCCACGACGCAGTTCGTCGTGGGCCTCGGCCGGGAGTCCGACCGCGAGCTCCTGTCTTTCGCCGAAGGGCTCGAGAAGAAACGGCTCATTCACCATCCTCAGTTCGCGGCTTTCCGTCCGATCCGCGGAACGCCGCTCGAAAGCGCCCCGGGAACGCCACCCTTGCGCGAGCGGCGCCTCTATCAGGCGGATCACCTCCTGAGGGAATACGGGTTCACCGCGGACGAGCTCGTGTACGGCAGGGACGGCCACCTCCCGCTCGAACACGATCCGAAGCTCACGTGGGCGCTCGCAAATCCGGGGCGGTTTCCCGTCGAGCTCACGACGGCCAGCCGGGAAGAGCTCCAGCGAGTTCCTGGATTCGGCCCGCTGGCTGTCGATCGCATCCTCGAGATCAGGGCGAGGCAGAGTCTTCGGGATGCAGCCGATCTCAAGAGGCTCGGCGTTCAAGTGGCCAGGGCGGGTGGGTTCGTCACCTTGCGCGGACGTCTGCTCGGCACTCGCGCCATCCAGTCGCCGCTGTTTGCAAGCGCCTCTTCTGGAGAGCTTTACGAGTTCAGCCCGGGCACATTCCGATGAGATCTCTGGCGGGCATCGGGGCGAAAGTGGTCAGTGAGTGTGCTAGAATCGACGTTCGTATATGGTGAAGGCCACACCGTCCGCCGCCGCGATTCTCAAGGACATTCGAACCGCTTTGGATTCACGCCTGGACGTAAGAGGGGAAAAGTCCAAGGACTTGGGCCGCCCCAAAGGCCCGCTCAAAGCTCTCGGAGTGCGCCCCTCCTTCGTGCGGTCGATCGCGCGCGACATCCAGACGAAAGCACGCCCGGCGATGGACTATCCGGTGGCTCTCGCGCTCGTCGACGCCGCGGTGGCTCGAAAAGTGCGTGAGGAGATCCTGGTATCGCTCGAGGTCCTCGAGCGACATCAGAAGGCTTTCGCTCCGGGACTTTTCGCGAAAGTCGAAAAGTGGAGCGCGGTGGCCGACGACTTCGAGGTCGCGGAGGTGCTCGGCGTGCGCGTCGCCGCTCCGGCGCTGGGCCTCGAGCCCGCGAAGCTGAGCGTCGTGAAGAAGTGGGCGAAGCTGAGGAGCCTGGGCAAGCGGCATCTCGCCGTGCTCGCCGCGATGGGCCTGGTGATGGACGGTCGCCGCGAGGCGGCCGCCGTGCTGGCCCTTGCGGAGGCGCTCCTCGACGAGGAGAACCCCGTGATGGTCGGAGCCGTGGCGCGGCTGCTTCGCGAGACGACCCGCGTGGACGCGAAGGCGGTTCAGGATTTCCTTTTCCGCCGCTCGATCGACGGCAACCCGGACATCCTCCGCGCGGGCTCCGAGAACCTCGACGCCGCGCGCCGCGCCGCGCTCATCGCGAAGCTCGAAGCGCAGGCCGCGCTCGCCACCCCTCTCGCCGCGGCTGTCGAGCGCTGAAGAAGCGAGCGTTGATGAGGGAGCGCTGAGGGCCCTCTAGGCCCTTTCCGCCCTCGCCCCCCGAAACAGCAGAAAGGCGAGCGCCGCGAAAGCGGCCAGCGGGACGAGGTCCGATTGGAATGCGGCGGGCCAGAATCGCGGCCCGAGAGCGATCTTCATCGGCAGGTCGAGGTCCTCGTCGAACCCGAGACCGAACACGGGAAAGTGCAGGAACGCGACGAGCACGCCCACGAGCGCGCCACCCGCGATGAGGCCCGACGAAAGAAGAGTCCCCTCGCTCTCGCTGGCGTCGTCGGGCACGCGGCCGTACTTCCTGTCGGCGAGTTTCCGCACGAGTCCGCCGATGAAGATGGGCATCGTGCTGGAGAGCGGCAGGTAGACGCCGACCGCGAAGGTGAGCGAGTGCCCGGTCAGGAGCTCGATGAAGACGGCGATCGCGGCGCCGATGAGAACGAGGCCCCAGGGCAGCTTCTGGTCGAGAAGACCCGAAATGAGCACGGCCATGAGGTTCGCCTGAGGCGCGGGGAAGTTGCGGTTGCCGATGCCGTCCACGCGGTGGAAGATCGCGGCCCGGGCCGCGCGGTCCACGAGATAGTTGCCGGCCTCCAGCGAAGCGACGTCTCCCGCGCTGACCTTGACGAAGGCGTACGTCTTCCCGTCGGGGCCCTTCTCGTCCTCGGCCGCCGCGATGGAGGCGCCCGGGACGGCCGTCGGGGAGGCGAGCCGCGTGATCTTCGTCTCCGAGGCGTTCAGCGCCCACGTCGTCCAGCCGATCGCCAGCACGGACGTCAGGACGCCGGCGAGGATGGCGGCCTGCTGGGCGCGCGGCGTGGAGCCGACGAGGTATCCCGTCTTGAGGTCCTGAGCCGTCGTGCCCGCGTTCGAGATCGCGATGCAGACCACCGCGGCGACGACAAGCGCGAGATAGGAGTAGCTCGCTCCCGTCCAGCCCACGGCGAGGAAGATGAGGCAGCTCCCGATCACGACCGCGATCGTCATTCCGGAGAGCGGGCAGGAGGACGACCCGACGAGACCCGTGATGCGCGCCGAGACGACGGAGAACAGAAAGCCGAAGACGACGATGAGCGCGGCGCCGAGGACGTTCATCCGGAAGACGGGCATGACGGTGATGAACACGACGATGCCGAGCGAGCCCCCGAGAACCCACGTGAGCGGGGTGTCCCGTTCCGTCCGGGCGACGGCACGGCCCCCCGAGGATCCCCCGCGGAGCTGCTTGAAGGACGCGGCGAGGGAGTCCCAGATCGAGGGTGCCGCGCGCACGAGCCCGAGGACCCCGCCCATGGCGACGGCCCCCGCTCCGATGTAGCGCAGGTACTTGTCCTTGAGGCCGGCGTAGTCCATGTCGCGAATGAGCGTCGTCGCCGGGGCCAGCGGTTCTACGAGATGACTCCCGAAGAACACGACCATCGGCCCGAGGATGAGCGCGGCGAGGAGGCCGCCCGCGACCATGACGACGCTCGTCTCGTAACCGATGATGTAGCCCACGGCGAGGAGCTCGGGCGACGTCTCGCATTCGAGGCGCGACCCCGGATAGAAGGAGAGGGCGCGCCCGACATTGTCCTTGAAGAGGCCGAGGAGTTTCGTTCCGAGCTTGAAGGCCGCGCCGAGGCCGATGCCGAAGAAGATCTTTCGCGCGGAGGTCCCGCCCCGCTCGCCGGCGATCAGGATCTCCGCGCAGGCCGTGCCCTCGGGAAACCGCAGCGTGCCGTGCTCCTTCACGATCAGGTAGCGCCTGAGCGGGATCATGAGGAGGACTCCCAGGACGCCGCCGGTGAGCGCGATCAGAAACGTCACGGGGATCTTCATCGGAAAGCCGAGGAAGATGAGCGCCGGGATCGTGAAGACGACGGCGGCCGCCACGGACTCGCCCGCGGAGCCCGTCGTCTGGACGACGTTGTTCTCGAGAATCGTCGAGTTCCCCAGCTTCTTGAGGATCGTGATCGCCATGACGGCGATCGGGATCGACGCCGACGTGGTGAGGCCGACCTTCAGACCCAGGTAGACCGAGGCCGCACCGAAGACGATTCCGAGGACAGACCCGAGGGCGACAGCCCGGAAGGTGAGCTCGGCCGGCGCTTCCAGGGCCGAAACCCAGGGCTGGAACGCCGGAGAGGAGGTCGCGTCGGGCTCGGCCATGGCCGGGGAGTCTACGGGAGGGTCAGCGCGAGAGAAGGAGGCTCTCGGCGCTGGCGGTCTCCTGGCCGGTCAGCGACCGCGCGAAGGGCAGCGCGCGCCAGCGCGACACGCGCTGCGCCGTCGGGAGGAGTCCGATGAGCCGGATCTCGGACTCGAGGCGGTCGCGGGCGCGCGCGTCGAGTTCGTCGATGCGGCTCGCGAGGCGCCGAAGCCCGGCGCGCTGGTCTTCACTGAAGCCGCGCACCAGCATCCAGCGGTCCTCGAGAAGAGTGCGCTCCTCCTCGGGGCGATTCCGGAACGCCTGCTCGAGCTCGGAGAGCCGTGCGCGCTCCGCCTGCGCCATGCGCTGCCAGTCGAGGAGGCGTCCGGCGACCGCGTCCGGCGAGCCGGGTGGGCGCGACGGGAAGCCGGCCGGGGGAACCGGGATCGGGGCACGCGGGCCGACGGGCTCGGGAAAGAGGGCGTCGAGGCGCGCGAGCGTCCGGAAGGAGTTCAGGAAGTCGAAGTCGTGAAGCGCGGAGGCTTCTGCCTTCTCTTCGTCTCCGAGCGGCGCCGTCTGAAACGTGATCGGCGTGGACCGCACGGCGACGATGTCGGGCGGCAGCGCCTCCCGCGACGGGGCGGAGGCGGTCGCGAGGGAGCCCGCGATGGCAGGGGCCGACGGCCTGGGGCTCGTACGGGCGCGGAAGAGGCGCGGGGCGGCGAGGGCCGCCAGCGCGAGCACGGCCACGGAACCCGCGAGGAGCCACGCGATCGGGACGGTGGTCCGGCGCGCGGCCGAGAGGCGACGCCGCAGGTGCGCCTCGAAGTCGACCGGAGGCGCGGGCGGAGCCTCGGTCCTGACGAGCCTGTCGAGAGCACCGTAGTCGCGCGCCGCGGCGCGGCAGGCCGCGCATTGCTCGAGATGCACGACGACGGGAGCGTGCCCGCCGTGCGACGCCGAGGCCGGGTCGACGATTCGCTCGCGCAGCTCGTTGCACGTCAAGGCGCGCCTCCGGGCAGCGTGTCGTCGCTGGGCTCCACGCCGGCCTCCGCGCCCGCCTCGCGAGAGGCCGAATCGGTCGAGCCCTCGAGGAGCGGAACGAGAGACGCGCGCAGGAAGTCGAACGCGCGCACGAGCCGGCGCCTCACCTCCGGCTCCGAGGCGCCGAGGGCCTCCGCCGCCGCCGCCGCCGGGAGCCGCGCGACTCGCATCAGGAGGAACGCGGCGCGTTCAGCCGCGGGGAGCGCCGCGATCGCCGAACGCACGAGCGCCGTCCGCGCCGCCGGGGATTCGGCCAGCTTCGGCCCGGGAATGTCGAGGACCTCGCCCGGGTTTCCCTCCTGAACGACCTTCGAGGCGATTCGCCACAGAAAAGAGGGAAACGGCAGCTCGGGCGGGTACCGGGGCGACGTCGTCACGAGTCGTTCGAACGTCACGAGCGCCGCTTCCGCGGCAGCGGACGGCTCGCGGGTTCGCTCAAAAAATGCGTAGACGGGCTGACACCAGCGCGTCACGAGGCGCCCAAGAGCCGCGCTGTCGCCGGCCGCCACGAGCAACAGGTCGCCGGAGTCCGGCGCGAGCTGGATTCCGCCTCTGGGAGGTGCCACCAGGCTGATTCTGCCAGAGCGCGCGCCCCGGGGATCGCTACTTTTCGCCCTTCAGGAAACGGGAGAGGAAGAACCCCTGAACCGCTGCGTCGCCCTTCCGGGTCAGCGCGGCCATCTCGCCGTGCGCGAGGATCTCGATGGTCCGCCCGTCGGGCATGAGGATCACGATGCCGGGCTGAGCGGCGCGCGGGTCGATGTTGTAGTCGACGAGAAGGGACGCGTTCGTGCCGCTCGAGACATCGACGAAGACGGGGACGAACTGGTTGATGAACGGTTCGAAGAACTTGTCCTTGTGAAGAGCGCGATTGAACGCGCGGCACGGGGCGCAGTCGTTCGTGCCGAAGACGATGAGAAGCCGGCGGCCGGAGTCGCGGCACACCTTCTGGTAGTCGGCGATCTGCCTCTCTCCGAGCGCCTCGGGATCGAAGATGGGGCCTTCGGCCACGGCGGGCGAGGGTGGCGGGGCGTCGGCCTTCTTCTGGGCTGCCGAGGACCCGGCTCCCGCGGCCGAACGGGGGAGAGAGAAGGCGAGAGAGAGGCCGAGGGACAGGACGAAGAGGTTTCGCGGATTCATGGCGGGTGGTTCCTTGTGTCGAGCGGATCAGTTGGGCCGGAGAGACTCCGTGCTGCCGGCTCGCGGGGCTTCGAAATCGGTGCGGATGGTGCCGAAGTTCTTCTCGTAGAGGGAAACGTTCTGCGCAAGGGCATTGAGGATCTGCTTGGCGTGCACGGGCGTCGTGAGGACGCGCGACAGAACGCGGACCTCGCTGCGGCCCGGCACGACGCGCCCGAAATCGAGGATGAACTCGGCGGGGTTGTGGATGATGTTCGCGAAATTCACGTAAACACCGTTCGCGACCGAATCGTCGATCGAAAACTGGAACGGCGCGGGCTGGGATTCGGGCTTGGGAGGCTGATCGGCCACGGCGGCACCTCGCGATTCGTGCGTGTGCCCCTTCGCAAGAGGCACGCCAGTATAGTGGACGTCATGCGCCGCCTCGCCGTCGTGTGTTGTCTCCTGGCTCTCGCGGCCTCCGGGTCCGAGGCGACAAGTGCCGACATCGACCGCCTCTGGGCCCTGCGCGCGGAGGGCTCGACGGGCGGGCACGCGCTTTCGGCTCCGATCGACCTCACGATCGACGCCTGTCGCGCGGCGCTCGCGGCCGAACCCGACTCGCTCGAGGCGCGCTGGCGCCTCATGCGCGCGCTGTACTTCAAGGGCGAGCACACGACGGACGATCCGGCCGCGAAGCGGACGCTCTTCGGCGAAGGCCGCACCGTCGCCGAGCAGTCTCTCGCCATTCTCCGGCTCGAGGCGGGGCGCGAGGCGCACCGGGATTTCGCGAAGGCGACGCCGGTGGAGCTCGTCCCGCACGTCCGGGCGAGCGCCGCGGCCGTCCCGTCCTTCCTCTGGGCGGCCGTGGACTGGGGCAAATGGGCTCTCGCTTTCGGGAAGACCGCGGCGGTGAAGCAGGGGGCCGCCGCGAAGATCCGCGACTACGCGCAGGCGGTCATCCTGCTCGACCCGGCGTATGACGGCGGCGGCGGATACCGCGTGCTGGGTCGCCTTCACCACCAGACGCCGGCGGTCCCTTTCTTCACGGGCTGGGCGTCGCGTTCCGAGGCGCTGAAGAATCTCCGGCTCGGCGTCGCAGCCGGGCCGCGCAACCTCGTGGGCCGCCAGTTTCTCGCCGAGGCGATGTGGGACTACGAGCCGGCACGCCGGGGGGAGGCGCGCGCCCTGCTGCAGAAGATCCTCGCCGAGACGCCGGACCCCGACTATCTCGTGGAGAACCGGAAGACCCAGGAGGAGGCCGTACAGCTTCTGAAGGACTGGGCCGGTCGGTGAGAGAATGAGTCGCGTGGGCGACAACCGGCTGCGCAACGCCATCGACCGGATCGTCACGGAGGCCGAGAACCGCCCCCTTCTGTCCGCCATCGACGCGGCACCCAGGCCCCAGAAGAGGGAGATCATCGAGATCCTGCGCCTGTTGCAGGAGGTCGTGTACCCGGGGTTTTACGGGGACGCGGTGCTCTATCGCGCGAACCTTCACGACCACCTCGGAGACGTCCTCTTCCATATCCACCTGAGGCTCGCGAAGGAGATCGAAAAGGCGCTCCCCGTGGGAGGAGACCGGGACTCCAGCGCGGTGGATCTCACGACGAGCTTCTTCGAGGCCCTGCCCGGAATCGCCGACCTCCTCGCCGAGGACGTGCGGGCTGCGTTCGACGGCGACCCCGCGGCGACCGGGTTCGACGAGATCGTCCTCGCGTATCCGGGCGTGAAGGCCGTCTTCACCTACCGCCTCGCCCACGTGCTCTCCGACCTCGGCGTGCCATTGATTCCGCGCATCATGACGGAATTTGCGCACCTCGAAACAGGCGTCGACATCCACCCGGGCGCGCGCATCGGCCGTTCGTTCTTCATCGACCACGGCACGGGGACCGTCATCGGCGAGACCACGGACATCGGCGACCGCGTGAAGCTCTATCAGGGCGTCACGCTCGGCGCCCTCTCGTTCCCGAAGAACGAGCGCGGCGAGCTCATCCGCGGCACGAAACGCCATCCGACCGTGATGGACGACGTCGTCATCTACGCGGGTGCGACGATCCTCGGCGGCGAGACGGTGATCGGCAAGGGCTGCGTCATCGGCGGCAGCGTGTGGCTGACGGCCTCCGTGCCGCCGGGCACCCGCGTGACGCTGCCCAACGACCAGCTCCGGATCGAGACGCGCGCGGCATCTCCGGCTCCCGCCCTCCCCTCGAGATGACGCACGACGCCCTCGTCCTGGGCGCGGGTCCCTCGGGGTGCGCGGCGTCGACCGCGCTTGCGCGGGCCGGCCGGTCCGTCCTCCTCGTGGATCGGGACCCGGAGCCACGCTTCAAGATCGGTGAATCTCTCCTTCCCTGGAACCTGCCCCTTTTCGCGGAGCTGGGGTTGATGGAGAAGATCGAGGCCGCGGGCTTCCAGAAGAAGTACGGCGCGCTCTTCACGAACGAGGCGACGGGCGGCACGCGGCAGGTCATCTTCCGCGAGGCCTGGAACGGGGACCATCCGTCCGCCTTCCACGTCAAGCGGAAGGATTTCGACGGCCTTCTCGCCGACCACGCGCAGGCCTCGGGCGCGCGGGTGCGCCGGGGCCTGAGGGCCGACGAGGTGATCTTCGAGGGCGACCGCGCCGTGGGCGCCCGGCTGTCCGGACAAGCAGGGTCCGAGGAAATCCGTGCGAAGGTCGTTCTCGACGCGACCGGGCAGGCGGCCCTTCTCGCCTCACGGCTCAAGCTGCGCCGTCCGGACTCGAATCTCCGAAAGGCCTCGCTCTACGCGCACTTCGAGGGTGTCTTCAGGGGCGGGGGGGAGCGCGCGGGCGACATCCTCCTGCCGTTCCTGCCCGACGTCTGGTACTGGGTCATCCCGTTCTCGGACGGCTCGGCGTCCGTGGGCGCCGTGTTCGCGCCGGAGCTTCTCGAAACGCTTTCGGGACGCACGGCCGAAGAGCGGTTCGAGGAGGTCCTCGGCAAGTCCGCGAAGATGCGCGAGTACCTCGTGTCCGCGCGGAGGGTCACCGGCGTCTCGGCCGTCTCGGACTACTCCTTCACGTCGGAGCGCTACGCCGGCGACGGCTGGGCGCTCGTCGGCGATGCCGCGACGTTTCTCGACCCGGTCTTCTCGACCGGGGTCTTCCTCGGGATGTCGGCGGGCATCCGCGCCGCGAAGGCCGTCGACGCCGCGCTCACGGAGAAAGGCCGCGTGGACGCGGGGGACTTCGCGGAATACGCCGAGACCACCCGGCGGATGGTGGGGCGGTTTCGCCCGTTCGTGTACGGCTACTACGACCCGGTCTTCACGCGCATGTTCTGCGAGAGTGCCCCGATCGACGTGCTGCGCGCGGCGGTGACGTCGGTTCTCTCTGGCGACGTGGAGAGGCCCGCCCTGGCGATCCGCTTCTTCAACCGGGTGACGTTGCTCCTGTTCGCGCTCGAGCGGCGGTTCGCGCGGCCGGCCGAGCCGGGTCCGGTCGCGGCAACGGCCTGACGGGCCTGACGCGCTCCGTGGAACGACGGCGGGCTTCGCGGAGGAGCGTCGCGACGGTCTTTCCGGTTCCGGGCACGACGCGCCGCGGGGCGACGTCCGCGAGCGGGATGAGGACGAAGAGGCGCCCCGTCATCCGCGGGTGCGGCACCGTCAGGCGCCGCGTCGCGATCCGCTCTTCACCGTAAAGAAGGATGTCGAGATCCAGTGGGCGCGGGCCGTTCCGAGCGCGAGGCGCGCGCTTTCGGCCAGCGGCGATTTCGGATTTTCTTAGAAGGGTGAGAAGGGAATGCGTGGTAAGCGAGGTCATTCCGACGATGACGGCGTTGAGAAAATCCGGTTGAGGCGGACCGCCCACGGGTGACGTGCGATAGATCGGGGAGATCCTCGGATTTCTTAGAAAGGGAGAGAGCTCCTGCGCGGCGACGCGGAAGGCGCGGCGAGGGTTGCCCACGTTGCCGCCCATTCCGATCGCCACGAAGACGGGCCGGGGGCGCACCGACTCAGTACTCGTCGTCGGAATCTTCGGCGCCCTCGAGCGTCTTGGCCTCGCCGAGGGGAAGCTCCTCGTCGTCGTCGACGCGCTTGGCCGCGGGGTCCTCGGGCTCGCCGCTCGCGACATCTTCCTCCTCGCGGTTGCGGTCGAAGACGTCTGGATCCGCGAACTCGTCTCGCTTGGCGCGACGCGCGGCGTGAAGGACGACGGGAGACGTCGGTTGAGGGGGCGCGTCCTTCTGGTCCGCGCCACACTTCGGGCAGTGGACGGGCGTCTTCCTGAGGTCGTAGAACTTCGTCCCGCATCTGAAGCAGATATGTTTGTTTCCGAGATCGGGCAATGCGCCTCCAAAACGGGCCCGGAACATAGCATCCGCGTTTTTCAGGGTCAACGCACCGGTGGGGACCGTACACTGGGTTGACCATGTCGCCGACCCCTCCGCGTTCCCGGAAGCCAGCCGTCGTGGTCTGCGCGGTCGCCTTTCTCATCGCGGGCGCCGCGCGCGCGCAGATGCCCTTCACTCCCTTCGGCGGACGCTCCGCCGCGCTCGGGGGCGCCTCGGTGGGGCTCGGCTCCGACATCGCGGCGGCGATCGACAACCCCGCGGCCGCGCCGGACGGGAGATTCGCGTTCGCGGTCTCGGCGGGCCTCCTCACGCGGGAGAGCGGTGATTTTCTGGCTCCGCTCCAGCTCATCCCGGGCAACGACCCGCTCTCTCTCGCCTCGGGCTCGCAACCCCGGAGCTACGCGGACGTTCTGAACGCGCTCCGCACGCTCGCGGAGCCCGGAAACGGCCTGCTCGGCAACGGAACCGTGGGGCTTGCCCTCGCGCATGGCCGTTGGGAGCTCTCGTTCACGGACTGGGGTTACAGCGGCCTTTCGGCGCGCGCGGACCTCGTACACACGGCGCTCGGCGCGAACCCGGCCAGCTCGATCGCCTTCAACACGTCGGCGGCGGCGTTCCGGGGCCTCGAGCTCAGGGACCTCGCGCTCGCGAGGTCGATGTCGTTTCTGCTCGGCCGGCTCGCGGTCGGCGCCTCGGTTCACGCCCTGTGGGGAAGGACGTACACGAAGGAGGAACCCGTCTTCACGACCGACGTCTCTGACCCGTTCAATCTCGCACAGCGCGCGCAGACGGGCACCGCCCGTTCGCACACGGACGTCTCGTTCGATCTCGGCGGCCTCGTGTCGCTCGGCCCGGTCCGTTTCGGAGCCGTGTGGAAGGGCCTGAACAAACCCACGTTCCCGTTCGCCGACGACGGCCCTCGCGCCGATCGCGGCCGCTCCGTGACGTTCGGCCGGCAGGCCCGCGTCGGGGCATCCGTGAAAATTCCGGCCCTCGGTCTCCTCGTCGCGGCCGACTACGACCTCACCGCCAACGAGACGCTCGTGGACGGCCTGCGCGACCGGCAGGTCGGCGCCGGCGTCGAGTGGACGGCTCTCGTCGTCGCGCTCCGCGCGGGCGCCTCGGTGAATCTCGATTCTCCGGACCGCACGCCCGCCTTCACCGGCGGCGCGGGCGCCGTCATCGGCCCCGCGAAGGTCGACCTCGGGGGCTCGTACCGGACCGACAAGAGCGCCCTCGCCGTCTCGCTCACGGCCCGTATCGGCCTCTAACCCCATGCTGCGCTTCGAGCTTCTCGGCGGCGACGCGCGAGGCCCGCGGCGCGGACGTCTGACGCTCGACCACGGGACCGTCGAGACCCCCGCGTTCATGCCCGTGGGCACCGCGGGAACCGTCAAGGCCGCGCGCTGGAGCGACCTCGAGGCCGCGTGCGCCGGGATCGTCCTCGCGAACACCTACCACCTCATGCTCCGCCCCGGAGGCGATGTCATCCGGCGCCTCGGGGGGCTGCACCGCTTCGTCGCGTGGGACCGGCCGATCCTCACGGACTCCGGCGGGTATCAGGTCATGTCCCTCGCGGGGAACCGTGTGCTCTCCGAGGAGGGCGTCCTTTTCCGGAGCCACGTCGACGGGTCGGCGCACGCTCTCAGCCCGGAGGGCGCCGTGGACCTGCAGCTCGGCGACTTCGGCGTCGACGTCGCGATGGTCCTCGACGAGTGCACGCCGTATCCGGCGTCCGAGGGTGCCGCGCGCGTGTCCATGGAGCTCACGCACCGCTGGGCGCGGCGTTCGGCAAGACGGCGCGAGGCGCTCGGGGGAGACCGCGGCGCCCTCTTCGGGATCGTGCAGGGCGGCATGTTTCCATCTCTTCGGGACGAGAGCGCGGCCGAGGTCGCGTCTCTGCCCTTCGACGGCATCGCGTGCGGGGGCCTCTCGGTGGGCGAGCCGAAGGCCGAAATGCGCGCGATGGTCGCGCACACGGCACCTCTTCTGCCTTCTCGCAAGCCGCGCTACCTGATGGGCGTCGGACGTCCGGACGACCTCCTCCACGCGGTGGCCAACGGCTTCGACCTCTTCGACTGTGTGCTCCCGACGCGCGCGGCGCGCCACGGATTTCTCTACACGTCCCAGGGCACGCTCGCGATCAAGCACGCGCGCTATCGCGAGGACGGCGCGCCGCCGGACCCGGCCTGCTCCTGCCCCACGTGTCGGCGCCACTCGCGCGCCTACCTGAGACATTTATTCGTCCTTGGAGAGCCCACCGCCGCGACGCTCCTGACCGTCCACAACCTGACCGCGATCCTTGACTTGATGCGGGGAATCCGTGAGGCTCTCGACGCGAAACGGTACGCGGCGTGGGCGGCGGAGATGCTCCCGAAGTGGTCGCGGCCGATCGGAAAGGACCCGCCATGAACCCGTTCCTCCTTCAGCAGGCGGCGCCCGCGGCGGCGACCTCGCCGATCGTGCAGATGGTGCCGTACATCCTGATGTTCGTGATCTTCTACTTCGTGCTTCTCGCGCCCATGCGCAAGCAGCAGAAGAAGCAGAAGGAGCTCCTCGCCGCCCTGAAGAAGGGCGACCGGGTCGTGACGTCGGGCGGCATCCACGGCACGATCGCGCAGGTCGAGGACCAGATCGTGTGGCTGAAGATCGCCGACACGGTGAAGATCAAGGTCAATCGCAGCGCGATCGCCGGGGCGACCGGCGAGCCCGACTCGAAGGAATCGGCCGCGTAATGCGAAACTAGGGGGTGTCCTCCGGACGCTCCCTGACGTTTCTCCAGTCGTCGGACTGGCATCTGGGCTCCGCCCTCACCGGGGGTGGCCTGTCGCTGACTCCCGACGTCCGCGCGGCGCGGCGGGATGAGGTCGACGCCGCCGCGGAGCGGGCGGTTTTGGCCGCGGCCGCATGCGGCGCCGAGGCGCTGCTCGTTCCGGGCGACCTGTGGGACGCCGAGAACGTTCCGGCCGCGACGATCCACCGTCTCCTCGAGGCTCTTGCGTCGTTCGCCCCGCGCCCCGTGTTCGTGGCGCCGGGCAACCACGACTTCGCGGGGCCCGGCGGCTATTACGACCCGGCGCTTCTGTCCGCCCTCGGCATGAGGCCGTGGCCGGAGAATGTCGTGGTCTTTCGCCGCCCGGAGTGGACGGCTGTCCCGTTTCCGGGGCGCGACGACGTGACGGTGGTCGGGCGCGCGTTCCTTTCCTCGGCCGCCATCGTCGAACGTCCGCTCGCTCCGGCGCCGCCGCGCCCGGAAACGACCCACGCCCTTCTTCTTCTCCACGGCTCCCTCGAGTCCTACGCGGGACCGGATTCCCCGCGAGGCACGAAACGCACCGCGCCGTTCTCGGAGCGCGAACTCTCGGACGCGGGCTTCTCGTGGGCCGCGCTCGGACATCATCACCACGTCCACGTCGTGTCCGACGACCAGGGCCGCCCGCGCGGAGCCTACGCGGGCTGCCCGACGGGACGGGGTCTCGACGAGGCCGGTCCGCGGGTCTTCCTCAAGGTCACGCTCCCGGCCGAGGCGGCGCCCCTGGTCGAGCGGATCCTGGCCGATGCGCGCGTCGTGCGCGACGTCACCGTGGACGTGAGCGAGCTCGAGGCGGGAGCCCTTGCCGAACGGGTCGAGGCCGCGCTCGCCGAGGCCGGCGCCGCCGCGCCGGACCTCGTGCGCGTGACGCTGACCGGGACCCAGGCCTACGGCGCGCGTCCGGCCGACGTCCTCCGACCCCTTTCGGCGCGCGTGAAGCACCTCGCGGTCCGGGACCGGACCGAGCCGCCGGCGGCCGAGCCCGGACCGCGTTCGGCCGAGGGCCGCTTCGTCTCCGATCTCCTGGCGCGCCGCGCGGCCGCGGCGGACGACACGAAGCGCCGCGTCGCCGACCTTGCGCTGCGGATCGGGCGTGACGCGCTCGCGGGCAGGCCCGTCATGCCGCCCGACGCCGAAGACCGATGAGGATCGAGCGCATCCGCATCGACGGATTCGGAGCGCTTCGGGGTCTCGATCTCGCCTGGCCCGAGGGGCACGTACTTCTCGCGGTCGACCCGAACGAGACGGGCAAGACGACTCTCTGCGAGGCCATCGTCGCCGCGCTCTACGGGCTGCCGAAGACGCGCGGCGTATCGGGGCGCGTGCGCGAGGTGAGGAGGCCGCGGAGCGGCGCTCCGCTGCGGGTGAGCCTCGACGTCGTGGCGGGCGGCATTCGGTGGTCCGTGGACCGTGACCTCGAGGCCGAGACCGTTCGCGTGGTGGACCGCGATCGCGGGCTCGATTGCACGCAGGAGTTCCTGCGCGCGGGCGGGCGGGACGCGTTCGGTGAGACCGTGACGGGCGGGCTGACCGAAAAGATGTTCCGCGCGACGGCTTACGTGTCCCAGAACGTCCTCGACCGCGATTCGCTCGACTCCGGGCTCACCGTCGAGCTCGCGCGCATCGCCGACTCGGGCGGCGGCGAGGCCTCGGTCGTGCGCGCGCTGAAGAGCCTCGACGCGGCGCGAGCCGAGATGCCCGAGCCCGCCGCGGGCGCCAAGATAGCCGTGGACACGGAGATCGCGCGGCTCGGCAAGCGCGTCGAGGGGCTGAGGCAGCGGCGGGCCGAGATGGCGGCCCGCCGCGCCGTCGCGGCGCAGGCTTCGGCGCGCCTCTCGGCTTGCCTGAAGGCGCGCGACGAGGCCCGGCGCGCCGCGGAGATCGCCGCTCTCGCCGAGGTTCTCGCGCACCGCCACGCGCTCGCCCGCCGGCAAGAGGCGCTACTCGCCGCGCTGAAGAGGCGCCACGAGGCCGAGAGCGAGGCCCAGGACCTTGCGCCGGAGGCAGAGCTCTTCTCCGACGGAGCCCTGGCCGCCGCGGATCGCCTGCGCGAGGAGCGCGGAAACCGGCCTCAGGCCCTCGAAACGGCGTGGGCCGCGCACGCGGAGAGCGTGCGGCTCGCGGCGCGGGAGGCCGAGGAAGTTTCACGGCGCTTCGGACCCGCCGCCCGGCTCCCGGACGCCGACCGTGCGGGCCTCGAGGAGATGCTCAAGGCCGAGCTCGCCGCGTCGCGCGATCTTGCCGAGGCCGAGCGCGTCCTCGAAGAGCGCTGGAACGGCCTCCGCCGGGACGGCCTGGCCGAGGACTTCGTGCGCCTCGAAGGTCTCCCGCCCGAGGACCGGGGGTTTCTCGCCGCCGCGGAGGAGGAGCGTGCCGCCCTCGAGCTCGAGGGTGTCAGGCTGGACCGGCGCGTCGCGGATGCGGGGGCCAGGGCCGCGATCGCCGCCGGCGAGCGCGCCCAGCGCGTCAAGCTCGCGCGTTCGCTCGCGGGCGTGGCCGCGGCGCTCGTGCCTTTCGTCGCATGGCTCGCCCTTCGGCCGGCGGCGGTCGCCGTGTACGTGACGGTTTCTCTCGCGGTGTTCGCTCTGTCGCTCGGCCTTTTCGGAGGGATCGTCTGGGCGCGCGCCGTTCGCTACCGGGTCGGCGACGAGGCCCGCGCGCGCGAGGAGGAGGCCGCGAGCCGGAGCAAGGCCGTCGAGATGCGCAAGCGGCTGTCCGACATGCGCCTGAGGCTCGACCGCCTTGCGCGAGGAGCGGGTTATCGCGACGCGCCGTCGATGATCAAGGCGCACCGCCGCGCGCGGGCCGCCGACGAGCCGAGGCGGCTGCTCGTCGCCGTGACGGCGCGCCGCGACGAGGCGCGGCAGCGCCTGCAGTCGCTCGGCGAAGCCCTTGGACCGCATCGGGCGGAGATCTCTCTCCCCGAGGGGCTTCCGGCTCCGGAGCAGGCCGCGCGCTCTCTGTCTCTTCTCGCGGATCTCGCGCGCGCGAGGCAGGAGGAGAGGACGCGGGAGGAGGTCCTTGCACGCGAGAAGGAGCGCCTCGAGCGTGAAGAAAGAGAGCTTCGCGAGATCGAAGGGCAGCTCCGGGAGGCGGTGGGCCGGATGGGCGTGCCGGGCTCGCTCCCGCTGGCCGAGTGCCTGCTCGCGGTGGAAGCCGGGCGTCGCAGGGCGGCGCGCTTTCGAAGGCTCCTCGAGCACGAGCTTTCGGCCGGGGGCGAAGGCGCGGGCGATGGGGAGGAGGCCGACCTCGCGTCGCGACTCGTCAGTCTCGATGACGAGGTCGCGCGAAAGGCTGCGCTTCTCGAGGTCGACCCGCAGGCGCTCGCCGTTCCCGAGACGCCCGAAGCGGCGCGGCGCGCCGCCGATGCCACGCGCGCGACGATGGCGACCGCCGAGGACGCGCGTGTCTCGGCGGAACGCGAGCTCGCGGATGCCGCCCGCGAGGGAGGCGAGACGGCCCGCGCCGCCGAGGAGGATCTCGCCGTCGCGGAGGCGTTCCTGGCCCGCGCGGTCTTCTTCCGGGACGCGCTCGACCTGGCCCGCGGCACGCTGGGGGCGGCCGCCTCGTCCGTGTACGGAGACTTCCGCCGCGGCTTGCAGGCTGCCTCGCGCGAGATCCTCGCGACGTGGCGGACGCCGTACGAGGCGCTGGAGTTCGGGGACGACCTCTCCGTATCGGCGCTTTTCCGCGGGGGGCGAATCGCGACGAGGGCCGAGATCCAGTCGGGCCTCTCCACGGGCGCGCGCGAGCAGCTCCATCTCACGGCGCGTCTCGCGGCGCTGCGCTATCTCGGGACGGGCGCGTCGGGCGTGCCGCTCCTCCTCGATGACCCCCTCGTCGGCGCGGACGATGAGCGCTTCCTGGCCGTGATGCGCTTTCTGGCCACGGACGTCCTCGCCGAGCGCCCGGTGCTCGTGGTGTCCTGCCACGGCTGGCGGCACGAGCGGCTCCTCGCGGCGCTTCCTCAGGAGGTGGTCGAAAGGCTGACCCGCGTCTCGCTGGCTCCCTACTCGGCCTGTTCGACGCGCGCGGACGGTCCCGCGCCTGCCGGGACCTGAGGTGGAGGGCTTCTGCTAGACTCCGCCGGCTCGCCCGGAAAAGCCGGGCATCCCGCGGGTTTTCCGTCGCCCGGGTGGCTCCTCGCCGCCTTCCGGACGGACCCGCGTCCGGAGGTTGCGTTCGTGAACAAGCCCACCGGATGGCGCGTCGGCGTGACGTTGGCCGTCCTTCTCGGTTCGGTCGGCGCCTACTGGTGGCGCGGACACGAGGCGCTGAAGAAGTTGCCGACGGCCCCACCCAACCCGACGTTCTCGGACGTCCTCAGGAACGGGCTCAAGCTGGGCCTCGATCTGCGCGGCGGCATCCACCTCGTCATGCAGGTCAAGACCTCGGATGCGCTGCGCGTCGAGGCGCAGGACACGCTCGAGCGCCTCAAGGACGAGGGCGGCAAGCGTGGCGTGGCGATTGTGCCGGCGGGCCCGGCCGACGGCACGGGCTTCACGCTCAGGCTCGACGAGAAGACCGACGCCGCGAAGCTCAAGGATCTCGTCACGTCCGTCCTCCCGCCGAACGCGTGGGCCGTCGACCAGCGCGGGCGCGAGTGGAAAGTCAGCTTCAAGGACTCCGAGCGGATCACGATCGAGGACCAGGCGACGCGCCAGGCTGTCGAGACGATCCGCAACCGCGTGGACGCCCTCGGCGTCGCCGAGCCCGTCATCCAGCGGCAGGGCAACGACCGCATCGTCGTCGAGATCCCCGGCGTGGACGACCCGAGCCGCGTCAAGGAGATCATCGGCACGACGGGCCTCCTCGCGCTGACGCTCGTGGACGACCGCGGCGGCCCGTATCCGTCGATGGAGGCCGCGCGAGCCGCGTACGGCGGCACGGTGCCCGAGGATCTCGAGGTCGTCGAGGGTTTCAACGAGGACGCCGACGCCCGCACGCGCACGCCGGTCTGGTACGTGCTCAAGCGCGCCGCCGCCGTCACGGGCCGCGACATGAAGAACGCCCGCGTGGACCGCGACAAGTTCAACCAGCCGGCCGTCATGTTCTTC
>JBGQDL010000031.1:0-30811 GCA_041495865.1 Thermoanaerobaculia bacterium
CGAGCTGGACGTCGACCTCTTCAAGAGCGAACGGGGGCGCGGGTTCGCCGCCCGCGCTCATTGAGGCGCCGGGTAGGAATACCGGACGGACTTCGGCCCGAGCAGTTTCTCGAGATCCGCCGTGAAATCGGGGGTCGGCCGGACCCACAGGCGCGGGTCGATCTTCTGGCGAGCCTCGAACTGGCCGGAGCGCCTCAGCTCGAGGAAGACGGGCATCGAACCGGGATACTTTCTCAGAATCTGTCCCATCTCCGCTTCATCGAACGTGTCGAAGTTGGAAGGCGAGATCGTCACTTCGCGCGCGCTCTGCTCCCGCATTCCTTCCAGAGGCTGGATCTCGCGAGCGATGACCTCGATCGGAACGCCCGCGGACTCGCCCTCGGGCGGATCCGGCGTCGCGCCGCCGGGCGACATGGACAGGCGCACGGTTCCGGTGACGAGCACGGCCCGGCCCGGCGCGAGCCACGATCCCACGCGCTCCAGGAGGCTCGCGAACACCGTGACGGGCACCGAGCCCGTGAGGTCCTCGACGACCGCCTTCGCCATCGTCTTCCCCTCGTTCTGGCCTTTCTTGATCTGGTTCTTCTTGATCACCCCGACGAGGCCCACGAGCTTCACCTGCGCGTCGAGCCTGTCGCGCAGCGTCTCGCACGTGACATCGCCGAACATCCGGATCTCTTCCTCGAATCGCGCGAGCGGATGGCCCGTGATGTAGAAGCCGAGCGTCTCCTTTTCGTAGCGGATCTTCTCGTCGACGCTCCATTCCGGCTCGTCGGGAAAACGGTCCTCGACCTGCGTGTCCTTCGGGACGTCGAAAAGGACGGTCTGGCTCGACGACGCGGCCTCGCGCGCCGCCGCCGCCACGTCGATCGCGTGATCGAGTCCGTCGTGAAACGCCGCCCGGCTCTTCCCGAGAGAGTCGAAGCACCCCGACTTCACGAGCGCCTCGATGACGCGCCGGTTGTTGAGGCGCAGGTCGACGCGCGAGCAGAAGTCCGTGAGAGACTTGAACGGTCCGTCCCCCGCGCGGGCGGCGAGGACGGAGGCGACCGCGCCTTCCCCGACGCCCTTCACCGCTCCGAGCCCGAATCGGATCGCCGGCCCGTCCGGCGTGAACGAGAGATCCGAGGCGTTCACGTCCGGCGGCAGCACGGAGATCTTCATGTCCCGGCAGGTGTTCACGTACTTCACGACGTCGTCCGAGCTGCCCGAGTTCGCCGTGAGCGTAGCCGCGAGGAACTCCACCGGGTAGTGCACCTTCATCCACGCGGTGCGATACGCGAGGAGCGCATACACGACCGAGTGCGACTTGTTGAAGCCGTAGCGGCCGAACGGCAGGATGAGCGCCCACAGCTCCTCCGCCTTTTTCTTCGGCGTGCCGTTCGCGACGGACTTCTTGATGAACTTGTCGCCCTCGGCCACGAGCAGCGCCTCGTCCTTCTTGCCAATGGCTTTGCGGAGCTTGTCGGCCTCGCCCGGCGTGTACCCGGCCACGGCGCGGGCCGCCAGCATGACTTGCTCCTGGTACACGAGGACGCCGTAGGTGTCCTTGAGGATCGGCTCGAGCTGCGGCAGCGGGTAGTCGAACTTCGTGCCCCGGCGCCGCTGGATGTAAACCTCGACCGTGCCGGCATCGAGCGCCCCCGGCCGGTAGAGCGCGTTGAGCGCCGCAAGGTCGTCGAACACCTCGGGTTTCACCCGCCGGAGGAGGTCGCGCATGCCGGACGATTCGAACTGGAAGACTCCGTCCGTGCGTCCGTCCGCGAAAAGCCGGTACACCTCGGGGTCGTCGAGCGGAATCGCATCCACGTTCGGGCGCGTTCCCGTCTTCTTCTGCACAAAGCGCAGGGCGTCGTCGAGGATCGTCAGCGTGATGAGCCCCAGGAAGTCCATCTTGAGGAGGCCCATCCGGTCGACGGACTTCATCTCGAACTGGGTCGTGATCTCGTCGTTGCTGTTCCGATAGAGAGGGAGATATTCGACAAGCGGCCTCGGGGCGATCAGGACGCCCGCCGCGTGGACGCCCGCATGGCGCGACACGCCCTCGAGCCGCTCGCCCAGATCGAAAAGGCGCCGGTAGGTCTCGTTGCCCTTCAGCGCGTCCGCCAGCTCCTTCACGTCGCGCCGCGCCTCGGCGAGCTGCGTGGGCTTGCCGGGATTCGCCGGAATGAGCGAGCAGAGCCGGTTCACCTCGGCGAGCGGCACGTCCAGGACGCGCCCCACGTCGCGAATGACGGCCCGCGCCTTCATGGAGTTGAACGTGATGATCTGGCCGACGTTCTCGCGCCCGTACTTCGTCCTCACGTACTCGATGACCTCGCCGCGGCGGCGCTCGCACAGGTCGACGTCGATGTCGGGCATCGAGATGCGATCGGGATTCAGGAAGCGCTCGAAGAGGAGGTCGTACGCGAGCGGGTCGACGTCCGTGATCGCGAGCGCGTAAGCGACGAGCGAGCCCGCCGCGCTCCCGCGCCCCGGACCCACGGGAATGCCCTCGTCCTTCGCGTACTTGATGAAATCCCAGACGATCAGGAAGTAGCTCGAGAGGCCCATCTTCCTGATGACGGACAGCTCCCAGGAGAGCCGCTCGTCGTACTCGTGCCGCGGCTTCTTCGCCGTGCCATTCTCGAAAGCGGCGCGCTGGGGCTCGAGCCGGCGTTCGAGCCCTTCCTTCGCGAGGTCCTCGAGATACACCTCGGGCGTTCGGTCCCCTCCGGGGACGGGAAACGTGGGAATCTTGAGCCCCGTGTCCACGATGACGCTCGGCGTGATGCGCTCCGCGATGGCGGCCGTGTTCCTCACGGCCTCGAGCGTGAGCGGGCGGAACACGTCCGTCATCTCCTCGGCGTCCTTCACGTAGAACTCCGAGTTGTAGAACCTCATCCGCTTCGCGTCGTTGAGCGTCTTCCCCATCCCGATGCACAGAAGGACGTCCTGCGCCGCCGCGTCGTCGCGCGTCAGGTAGTGCGCGTCATTCGTCGCGACCGGCGGAATACCCGTTTCCACCGAGAGGCGCAGCAGGTCGGGCAGGATCTGCTTCTGCTCGGGCAGGCCGTGATCCATGATCTCGATGAAGTAGCGATCCTTCCCGAAGAGGTCGCGATACTTGAGGGCCACTTTCTTCGCGCCCTCGTAGTCCCCCACCCGGAGCCGTTTCGAAACCTCCGAGTTCAGGCAGCCCGAGAGCGCGATGATTCCCTCGTGGTACCTCTCGAGAAGCTCCCAGTCCATGCGCGGCTTGTAATAGAAGCCCGAAAGGAACGCCTCGGACACGAGGCGCGCCAGATTCCGGTAGCCGTCGGGTGTCTCGACGAGCAGCGTCAGGTGGTAGTTGTTCCCTTCGCCGTCGAACGTCTTCACGCTCTCGCGATCGAATCGCGACCCCGGCGCGATGTACGCCTCGACCCCGAGGATGGGCTTGATGCCCGCCTCGAGCGCCGAGGTCTGGAGCTCGTAGGCCCCGAACATGTTCCCGTGGTCGGTGACCGCCACGGCGTCCATGCCGGACGCCTTCACCTGCCGGATCAGGTCCTTCAGCCGGTTCGCGCCGTCGAGAAGGGAGTACTGGGTGTGGAGGTGAAGGTGGACGAAGTCGCCGGACATCCCGGAGCGGATTGTAGCGTCGGCCCTCAGCGCGCCTTCGGCGCTCGGGAAAGCTCGCCGTGGACGATGCGTCGACGACGCTCAGCGCCGTCGCGGGATCAGTGTCCCCAGGTGACGTCCCATTGGCTCACGTCCCTGTCGATCGTGATTTTCGTCAGGTACGCGAAGCTGGCCAGCTCGTCGACGCACTGGCCCCAGAGTTTGAAGTTGTCCGCCTTCGCTTTCTTCGGATCCCCGGCCATGCTCCCCATCGCCTTCATCTGGAGGTCCACCGCTTCCTTCGACCTTCCCTCCGCCATGAGCATTTTCACCTGGGCCTCGAGCTCCTTCCTCGCCTTCGGGTCGCCGAGAATCCCGGACATGGCCGGGTCGCCGGCTGCCTCCGAGCACCTCTTGAGAAGAGAAGAGAACTTGCCTTCGTCGAAAAACGCGATCTTGAGCCAGTCGTACTTCTTTTTCAGGTCGGCGAGCTCGCCGTCGTGCCCGGGGTGCTTTTTCGCCTGCTCCTCGAGCCTGCGGAAGAACTGGCTCTCGGGTCCTGTCCCGGCCAGGGCGGCGGGCTTCCAGTCGACGATGACCTCCGTAGCGCGCGCCGCCGTGTAATCACCGTTCCGCGCGACGATCATCTTCGCGACCTGGCCGGCGTCCTGCACGATGAGCGGGAGTGTGCCGTCACCGCTCCGGCGCCCCTCCCCTTCGTGAGGCTTGCGCGCGTGCTTCGGCACGTAGAAGGACACGACCTTCTCGTGGGAATCCTTGACCGCGAAGCCGGCTGGCACGGAAAGGGCGAGCTTCGCCGGCGAAAGCCGGACGGCTCCCGGATACGGGGGCGCGACGAGCTTCTCCTCGGGACCGGCCGCCCGGGCGCCGCCGATGGCGCCGAAGGCGAGGAGGACGAGCGAAGGAGCGCGGCGGGCCCGAGCCATGCGAATTTGCAATTGCATCGGATGTTACACCGCGCTCGAGTCCGGGCTCTCGCCGGCGCAATCACAGGCAAGCCTGCGCCACGCGGGCTCTTTTACGTCCCGCCGTGCGTGCCCGGATCGGCGGCACCTTCCCCGGACCCCGCCCGGACGACCTCGTAGCGCTCGCTGATGAGCGTGACGAGCGCGTCGTTTACGTCGGGCATCTCACGCCGCCGGTAGCATCCTTCCACGTGCGCAATCTGCGAGGCCAGGTAACGGTCGCCGAACACGTCGGAGATCCATCGAGAGAAGTCGCCGCGCCCGAGATGGCCCTCGAGAAGCGACGCGGGAGCGCCCGCCAGAATGGTCGCGAGCTCCACCAGTGTGCGGGCCCTCGCAAACGTGCCCTCGGGGCCCGCGAAGACGAAGGCCTTCCCCTCTGGCACCGGCACATCGACGTACTTCGTCCGGTGTCTGACATGCGGCGTTCGCCGCGGCGCCAGCCGAATCCGACGCAGCTCGCCCGCCTTCTCTCCCGTGGCCGGCAGAAGAGCCGCTTCGCCTGGTCCGAGGCTGGCCAAGAGCGCTCGCCACTCCGCCGTCTCGGCGCCTCGAGCGAATAGAGCATGGAGCTGATCGATCTCGCGCGGGTCCGATTCCCGCGTCACGATCACGAAGTCGCTCGCCCGCAGAATCGAGGGATCGAGACCCGAGAGTCGGTAGGAAATCAGGGTGTAGCCGGCCAGGTCCAGGTCGAGGAGACCGGCGGCGTCCGAGCCGTGGAGGAAATAGTGCGCCTCGTCGACGACGACGTGGTGAGGCAGGCCGGTCCGCCGCCGCAAGCTCGCGAGGGACGGGAGGGCGGCGCGCATGTAATCGAATTTCTCGTCGTGGGGGATGCACGAGAGATCGACGACGACGCTCACGTCGGGATACCGAAGCGCGGCGACCAGCTCATGGGGCCTCGGTGGGGCGTTCTCACCCCCCAGGATCAGAACGCCGGGCAGCGCTTCCAGGGACCGGTAGTCGCCCTCGGGATCGAGAACACACACGGAGTAACGCGCCTGGATGAGATGCTCCATCAGCAGGCCGGCCACCCACGACTTGCCCGACCGCGGATCTCCCCCGATCAGGAAGTTTCTTCCACGAAGACCCAGGTGGAGAGGACTCCCGTCCGGCGTCGATCCCAGGAGGAGCTGGCGACGGCCTGACCGCGGCGAGGGCAGCCGGGCGCTTCGCGCGACCTGGCGGATGTATGCAGCCACGTCGCTCGGGCCGCTGCCTTCGACGACGACGTCGGCAACGGCTTTGAGCCAGTCGCTCCCCCACTCGACCGCCGCGCCCACCTCGCACGCTTTCAGCATCTCGTGGTCGTTCTCGGCGTCGCCGATCGAGAGCGCGTTGTGCAGAGAGAGGCGCTGCGTGTAAAGCGCCTCGTGAAGCCCGGTCGCCTTGCTCACCGCCTGAGGCAGAACCATCACCCGCCCCCGGTTGAAGAGAATGACGAGCGGGAGCTCCAGCTCCCTGATGACCGGAAGAAGAGCGGAAGCAGCATCTGCGCTCGCCTCGACGACGCACTCCCCCTCGAGGAATGCGATCCCGCGGCGTTCGAGCTCCTCGCGAAAGTGCGCGGGCGGCGGCTCCGCGAGAAGCCGGGAGACCCCTGTCTCGGGAAAGGCGAGCACGGCCCCGTTCTCGGCGACGACGGCGTCTACGAACCTGAGATCCCCGGCGAAGCGCCTGAGCTCGCCCAGAATCCGGCCCGTCACCAGGATCACCTTGATGCCGGCGGCTCTCGTCTCCGCGATCGCCGCGCGCATTTCGGGGCCGATCGCGCCCTCGACGGCGATCGTCCCGTCGTAGTCCAGCGCCAGCGCCGTGAGTCTCACGACTCCCTCCAAGAAGGTGGGACGAACTGCCAACGCGAGCGATGAAGCAGGTGCATCACGGTGCCTGGACTCTCCGGGGGGATACTGCTTTCCCGCGCCGTTCTCGTGACCTCCCGCGTGCCGACGCGGGCGGAGGGATGCCATCGAGCGCTCCGAGAATGTCCTGTTCGAGAGTCCGGCGGAGCCACTTCCCGTCCTTGCGGATGCCCTTCGCACGCTGCCCGCCGATGGCGCGGCTCCCCCGGAGCCCGGCGCCGCCCTTGCCCTGGTCTCAGCCGCCGAGCGCGCCCTACGCTCCGGCGCCGTCCCGGCCGAAACCTGGCATCGTTACCTGGATCAGTCTCGCCGCCGCGAGTTCCTGCTCGCGCTGCCCGACGCGGCGGCGCGCACGCGTTGGGCGGAGACGACCTTCGGCGCAATCCGGGCTTCGGGATACTCCCTGGCAACGCTCCTTTCGCAGCGCGTCGCCGCTCACCCGGAGAGGATCTTCCTTCGGGCCTCCCCCCGGCCCGAAGCGCCGTGCTGGACATATGCCCAGACCGAGCGGCGCCTCCGGGGAATCGCCGCCGCCCTCGCCTCCCTGAGCGAAGGTCCGCCCCGTGTGGCGATCGTGGCCGAGAACAGCCTCGACTCCGCCTGTGGCGACCTCGCCTGCCTCGTCCATGGCATCTTCGTCGCGCCCCTCGCGCCCCATCTCCAGGTTGCGGAGTTGACGTCGCTCCTTCAGCGGCTCGGCGCGAATCTCGTCCTCGTCGACACCGCGGACCAGCTCGCGAAGGTGGAGGCCGCAGCGGGCCGGCTCTCGAGCGCCATTCGTCCGGTTCTCCTGGATGCGGCTGCCCGCCTGAAGCGCGGCACCGCCGTCGTTCTCGGCGAGGAGGCCGGGAAGCTGGGAGCCGAGGAAACGGATCAGGCGCTTCGGACACTTTCCCCCTTCGGGCTCGACGAGACGGCAACGGTCCTCTTCACGTCGGGGAGCACCGGGGCCCAGAAGGGGTTCGCGTTCTCGCCCTTCAACCTGCTCACAAAACGCTTCGCGCGCGCGGCAGCGCTCCCCTTCGTCGGCGAAGGGGACGTGCTTCTCGGCTATCTGCCGCTCTACCACACGTTCGGGCGTTACCTGGAATTGCTCGGCACGCTTTTCTGGGGCGGAACGTACGTCTTCGCCGGAAACCCCTCGCTGGAGACGCTCCTCGCCGGTCTGCGCCAGGTCCGACCCACCGGGCTGGTCAGCATTCCCGCCCGATGGCAGCAGCTCCACGAACGCTGCCAGAAGCGGCTGGGCGCCGCGGCCGGGCCGGAGGAGGAAGCGGCGGCCGTGCGGGAAGTGACGGGCGGGCGCCTCTCCTGGGGATTGTCGGCGGCCGGCTTCCTGGAGCCCGCGGTCTTTCGCTTCTTCGAGCGCAGCGGCATCTCACTTTGCAGCGGCTTTGGCATGACGGAGGCCACCGGCGGCATCACGATGACGCCGCCTGGTCTCTATGAGGACGGGACTGTCGGCGTCCCGCTGCCGGGGATCCGCGTCCGTCTGGCCGAGGACGGGGAGCTCCTCATCGCCGGCCCGTATGTCGCGCGCGACATCGACGAGCCGGAGACGGCAGGCGCCGGGGAGCGATGGATCGGGAGCGGGGACATCTTTCGCGCGCGGCCGAGCGGCTTTCTCGAGATCGTCGACCGGGTCAAGGACATCTACAAGAACAGCCGGGGCCAGACCGTGGCCCCGAGGCGCGTAGAGCAGCTCTTCGAGGGGGTTCCCGCCATCCTCCGGACGTTTCTCGCCGGCGACGGGCGCGACGACAACGTCCTGCTCATCGTGCCGGACCTGGAGGCCCCGCTCCTCGCCGAGCTCACCTCCGAGGAAGAACGGCAGGCCTACTTCGCCCGGATCGTGGCCGAGGCGAACCTGGACCTGGCGTCCCACGAGCGTGTCGTCGGCTTCGCAGTCCTCGACCGCGACTTTTCGACGGAGCGGGGCGAGCTGACTCCGAAGGGAAGCTACAGACGCAAAGCCATAGAGGAGAGCTTCCGAGACCTCCTCGCGTCGCTCTATCGCGGCACCGCCGTGCAGCTCGAGGGCAGGGACCTGCGGGTCCGCGTGCCGCGGTGGCTGCATCGCGATCTCGGCATACTGGAAGGAGACCTCGTCCTCGGGGAAGACGCTCTCGAGGACCGACGGCGAGGTCTCACGCTGACCCTCCGCCGGTCGGAGGGCAACGACACCGTTCGCGTCGGCGATCTGGAGTACACCCTCCAGGGCGACCTCCTCGACTTCGGTCTCATCGCCCATCAGCCGCTCCTCTGGCTCGGCAACATTTCGCTGGCAGCCTTCTGTCCCGTGAAGGAAGGGTGGGACCTTCCGCTCGGCGCCCTCTCGGCCCGGGTGAAGCTGCCGGCTTACGGACGCCCGCCAGCGGGTGCAGCCGTTCCGGGACGGATCTCTTCCCCCGGGCTCGCGACCCTTCACCAGAGCATCTGCGAGGCGCTCTTCGGAGGGCGCGAGGAATCTCTGCGAGCCGTCGCCGATCTCGAGGAGCGGCTCTCCGGCGCGGACGCGATGACGGCGCTGGCGCTGAGACGGCGGCTCGAAGCCCTGGCCAGGCACCCTTCGACCGACGTCCGCTGCGCGGCGTTCCGTATCCTCGTTCTCGACGATCCGGCCCCCGGCGCCGCGTCCGAAATGGAGAGCTTCCTCGACTCTGGACTTCCGTTTCTTTCGGCCGAGAGCGTCGAGACGATTGCACAGGCCGGTCTGCCGGGGGAAAGGCTGGCCGTCCTGCGCCGGCGGCTGCACGGCTATCGAAGTCGTCTCCCGCGTCCCCTTCCGCCCATGCAGGCGGATCTCCTCTCCGACGTCTTCAACCTCCTCGTGCGTCACATCCGGAGGCACCGCGAGGACTACGTGGCCGTCCGCTCCGAGCTGGCCTGGTGGGCGCTGGAAGAGACGAACTCGCGCGTGGCCCGCACGGCGGCCGGCCTGCTGGACGAGCTGTCGGAGTGGTACCAGCAGGGCCTGCCGTCGCGCGCTTCCTTCAAGGGGACGCTCGCGTTCCACGACGGGCTCGCCTCCGGAGAGCGCGAGCGAATCGAGCAGCTCTTCGACGAGACGGGATTCCTGGAGGAGTCGCTGGAGCTGGCGTGCGGCGAGGCGGTGACGCCGGGAGACCTCGGCCCGGCGGGGACCTGGATCGCTCCTGTTGCCAGGGTGAGACAGCACCAGCTCTACCGCGCCGGCATCAACACGCGATCAGGCCGGCATCACGATCTGCTGCTCATCATCGGCGACGATCTCGACCTTCAGGCCGTCCGCCAGACGAAGCTCTGGATGGAGGCTCTCGCTTCCCCGGCGCAGGGGGAGCCCGTGGTGCCCGCCTTCGGTTGCTTCCGGCCGAAGCTCGGCGCCCTCTCGGTGGGCTGGATCGACGAGCCGACGCTCGCCATGCGGCTCTGGGAACTCGCGCGGCCCGCTCCCGAACAGGGGACGCGCGCGGCGGAGTGGCGAACCCTTTTCGTGAGGGCCCTCGCGGCGTTCTTCTCGGCCTGGGAAGCGAGCGGGCGGCGGCTCCTGCCCGGCGCGGTGTCACCCGCGAACGTCGTGGTGCCCGGGGACGATTTCCGCGAGGGGACCGTCCTTCTCTCGCTCGCCGGGCATCGGCCTTACGAAGGGCCGTGGTCGCTCATCGGCCCGATGGTCGCGAACTTCTTCGAGGAGACGTTCGCCCTTTATCCGCGTTCGAGCGCGACGCTCCGGCGTGGCTGGATCGCCGACGCCTGCGTGGAGGCGCTGGGGCTGCAAGGTGCGCGGGATTTCCTCGAGGAGCTCTTGCGCACACCGCGCAAAGAGGCTGCGGAAGTCGCCTCCGGCGTGCTCCTCGAGGAGCTCGCCGCCGAGAGGCGGTGGCTCGATGCCGCCTTCCATCCGCCGCTGGCTCTTCTCTCGGCCATCCAGCGGTTCGTCGCGTGGGAAGCGCTCGAGCCGGAGGCCCCGTTCTCCGCCCGGGAGACGATGACGCGCGGCCTCGAGCGCGTCTACCGGCTGGACCGCTTTCCGGAGATCGTCAGGTACCACCTTCACCTGCAGACCACGTTCGCCAGGTCCTCTCCCCCGGCGCGACAGGCCTTCGACGCGCTTCTCATCTCGATGTTCCGGCGGCCCGGCGTCTGGCCCGCACAGATGGTGGAGCTGGCAGAAGTCCAGGCCGCCCTCGAGAGCGCCGAGGAGCGCCTCGCGTTCGGCCGGCTGGTCTTCCCCGACTCCGCTCCGGGCGAGGACGTGGAGCTCGCGGCCGTGGGCGAGGGCGGGCGGCATCTGGTCGCCACCACGCACACGGTCGACCGCACCGGAGCGCGCTACACCGTGAGAGATCCGCACGACCCAGCCGAGCTCGGGCACCTGGTTCAGCTGCTCGTGAGGTCCGGAGTTCCCCGCGCCTACTCGGAGGGGCACCGCCATCTCGTGGCCCTGGACGAGCGGGAGCGCGTGGTCGCGGGCGTCGCGTACTCCCTGCTTCCGGGGTCGGCGGCACAGCTAGACGGGGTTGCCGTCACCCCGGCGCTCCGGGGCCGCGGCCTCTCGTCCGCTCTCCTCAACGACCTCTGCGCCCGCCTGCGCGGGCTCGGCGTGGACGTCCTGACGCGGCATCTCGCCTTCCGAGACATCCCCTTGGGCCACGCCTGGCGGTATGACCGGCGCTGGCGCTGCCTCGTCCGGCCGTGCCGGGCGCTTTCGGAGGCGTGAGCGCAGGGTCCCGAGAGTTCTCGCGCCTACGCGGTTTCGTCTTCCCCGGGGCTGGTCGGAGCGAGCTGGCGAAAAAGCAGAAAAGCGGCGGGAATCGTCGTCAGAACTCCGACCGCCAGCAAGGCGGTGCCGAGCCGATGACGCTCGCGGGAGCGAAGCTTCTCGGCGGCGAGCAGCCCGATCCCGGCGCCTAGAGCGGCGCGCGTCGCGACGACGAAGAAGAACTCGGGAAGGGACAGGTTGAGTTTCTTCACGGCATCCTCCTGGGAGGCGTCGATTGTAGTGCGCTCCTCCTGGGCAATAATCCCGCGTCCTGATGCGAGGAGGTCGTGATGAAACGGGCGACCGTTGTCTTGGCCGCGCTGCTGGCCTTGCGAGTCGAAGCCGACGTGCCCCTGACCGCAGACGACGTCGTCGCGCGGGCCATCGAGGCGCGCGGAGGCGCGGCGCGACTCTCGGCGATCACGTCGCTTCGCCTCACGGGAAAGGCGACCTACGGGCGCGGCGACGGCGGCGTCACGGCCGAATGGGGGCAGCTCAAGAAGCGGGGCGGAAGGATCCGCACGGAGAACTCGCTCCAGGGCCTCACGGGCATCGAGGCCTGGGACGGCGGGGAGGGCTGGAGCCTGGACCCCTTCGCCGGCCGCCGCGATCCGCAGCGGACGCCGCCCGATGACGCGAAGTCGCTGGCGCAGGCCGCGGACCTCGACGGGCCGCTCGTGAACCATCGCGAGAAAGGCCATCGCGTGGAGTACCTCGGGACCGAGGACGTGGACGGGACGCCGGCCCACAAGCTGCGCGTGACGCTCAAGGATAGAGACGTGAAGACGCTCTACCTCGACCCCGACTCGTGGCTCGAGATCCGCGTCGTCGCCGAGAGCCGCATCCGCGGCGTGCCCCAGTTCACCGAGACTGACCTCGGCAGCTACATGGAGGTCGAGGGCGTCTGGCTTCCCTTCTCGATCGAGTCCGGACCGAAGGGCGCGCCCCGGGAGGCGCGCCTCACGATCGAGCGGGCCGAGGCGAATGTCGCCGCCGAAGATTCCCTTTTCCGCTTTCCGGCGCCCGGAGCGGCCGCGGCCCGCGCCATCTCCGCCGGCCCGCGTGCGGCGGCGCGGCCCACCGTCGAGAGACGTGCGAAGGCGGCCTTGCCGCCTCCGGCTCTCGATGCCGGGGTGATCTCGGGCCTCTCGGCCCGCAACATCGGCTCGGCGGTCATGAGCGGCCGGATCTCCGCGATCGCCGCGCGAACCGAGGGCGGAAAGACGATCGCCTTCGTGGGCACGGCCAGCGGCGGCGTCTGGAAGACGCTCGACGGCGGCACGACGTTCAAGTCGGTCTTCGACAAGAACCCCGTTCAGTCGATCGGCGCCGTCGCGATCGATCCCGCGCATCCGGACACGATCTGGGTGGGCAGCGGCGAGGCCTGGACGCGCAACTCGGTCTCGATCGGCGACGGGATCTACAAGTCGACGGACGGCGGCGCGACCTTCACGAACGTGGGTTTGCACGAGTCCGAACGCATCGCGCGGATCGCCGTCCACCCGAAAAACGGCGACGTGGTGTACGCCTGCGTTCCGGGCAAGCTCTGGAGCGACAGCGCCGACCGCGGGCTCTTCAGGACGACGGACGGCGGGAAGACGTGGGACCTCGTGCTGAAGGGGCCGAACCCTTCCACGGGATGCTCAGGATTGGCGATCGACCCGAAGGATCCGGACGTCCTTTTCGCGGGGCTCTGGGATTTCCGCCGCCAGGGCTGGACCTTCCGCTCCGGCGGCGACGGTCCCGCCGCGCCGAGCGGGAGCGGCCTCTACCGATCCACCGACGGCGGGGCGAGCTGGACCCCACTGTCCGCGAGCTCGAACAAGGGACTGCCCGGGACGCCCTGGGGCCGCGTCGAGGTGGCCGTCGCGCCTTCAGACTCGAAGATCGTCTACGCGCTCGTCGAGTCGAAGGACTCGGCGCTCTACAGGTCCTCGGACGGCGGCGCGACCTGGGTGGAACGCGACAAGAGCCAGAACATGGTCTGGCGGCCCTTCTACTTCGCCCGCCTCGTCGTCGATCCCACGAACCCCGACCGCGTCTTCAAGGCCGGCGGCGGGCTGATCGTGAGCGAGGACGGCGGGCGCAGCTTCTCGTACAGCGGCGGCGGCGGGCACGGCGACTGGCACGACGTGTGGATCGACCCGGAAAACCCGAAGCACGTCATCGGCGGAGACGACGGCGGCCTCTTCCTCTCTTACGACGGCGGAAACCGGTGGTGGAAGTCGAACAACCTGCCGGTCTCGCAGTTCTACCACGTGAGCCTCGACATGAAAGATCCTTACCAGGTCTATGGCGGCCTGCAGGACAACAGCTCGTGGGCGGGCGACTCCGCGGCTCCCGGCGGCATTTCGAGCTCGCACTGGGAGAACCTGTACGGCGGCGACGGCTTCTGGACGCTCGTCGACCCGACCGACCCGGCCGCCGTGTACGCCGAGGCGCAGGGCGGCTACGTGGGACGCGTGGACCGCCGAACGCATGCCGCGCGCGACATCCAGCCGAAGGCCGGGTACGGGGAGAAGCTCCGGTTCAACTGGAACACGCCGCTTCACCTGAGCCCCACCGAGAAGGGCACGCTCTATATCGGAAGCCAGTTCCTCTTCCGATCGAGGGACCGTGGCGACACCTGGGAGAGGATCTCTCCGGACCTGACGACGAACGACCCCGAGAAGCAGAAGCAGGAGGAGTCGGGCGGCGTGACCGTGGACAACTCATCGGCGGAGATGCACACCACGATCTACTCGATCAGCGAATCCCCCCTCGACGGGAAGGTGATCTGGGTGGGGACGGACGACGGCAACCTGCAGCTCACGCGCGACGGCGGCCAGACGTGGACGAACGCGGTGGGCAACGTGCCGGGCGTGCCGAAGGCCTCGTGGGTGAGCTGGGTGGAAGCCAGCCGGTTCGACGCCGCCACCGCTTACGCCGCGTTCGACCGGCACACGTTCGGCGACATGTCGCCGTGGGTCTACCGCACGGCCGACTTCGGCAGGACGTGGAGGCGCATCGTCGGCCCTTCGGACGGCGTGCGCGGATATGCCCATGTCGTGAAGGAGGATGCCGTCAAGCCGTCGCTTCTTTTCGTGGGCACCGAGCTCGGCCTCTTCATCTCGATCGACGGCGGTGCGCATTGGGCCGAATTCAAGGGAGGCGACTTTCCGAGCGTGGCCGTGAGAGAGGTGCAGGTCCACCCTCGAGACCACGACCTCGTGATCGCGACGCACGGGCGCGGAATCTGGATCGTGGACGACCTCACGCCGCTCCGCAACCTCACTCCCGACCTGCTGGAGCGGGAGGCCGCGTTCCTCCCGGGCCGGTCGGTCCAGCAGCGGATGCCCGCCTCGGGCGGGTGGGTGGAGGGAGACGCGAGCTTCGTGGGCGAGAACCCGGCGGGCGGAGCCGTGATCACCTATTACCAGCGCTCGCGGCACGTCTACGGTCCGATCACGCTGGAGGTGCTCGACGCCGAGGGCAGGCTCGTGGACACGATTCCCGCCACGAAGCGGCGCGGGCTGAACCGGGTTTCGTGGCCGATGCGCGTGAAGCCTCCTCGTGTCCCGCGCGCGGCGCAGGTCGCCTTCGCCGCGTCGCAGGGCCCGCGCGTCGTGCCGGGCACGTACACCGTGCGCCTCACGAAGGGTTCGGAGGTGATCGAGACGACGCTCGAGGTCGGCCTCGACCGGCGCGCGCCGTACGGCGTGCCCGAGCGCAGGGAGCAGTTCGACGCGGTGATGCGCGTCCACGCCCTCTTCGGCGACATGAGCGCCCTCGTGGACCGGATCGAGGCCGCGCGGGCGGCGGCGTCGAGAGCGGCCGGCAAGACCGTGCGCGCGTCCGCCGCGAAGCTCGACGGCCTGAAGAAGAAGATCGTCGCCACGAAGGAAGGCGGGGCGGTTACGGGAGAGGAGCGGATCCGCGAGCACGCCGAACTGCTCTATGGCGCCCTGATGGCCTGGGAGGGGCGCCCCGCCCGCTACCAGGTCGAGCGGATCGACACGCTCCGCCGCGAGCTCGACGACGTGAAGAAGGAGCTCGACGCTCTCGTCGGCGAAGGTCCACGTGCCAGTAGTCCTCGATGACGCTGCCGGACGGGCGGCGTGGGGCCGTCGGCGGTCGGGAGCCGAACATCGAGAGCGCTTGTTCGGGGCTCGAACGGCTTGACAGACATGTCGGGCCGGGGGACGCTGGGCCGCCACAAAAGGGGGGAACATGTCAGATCCGAAAGACACCGTCATTTCCGGCAAGGCTCCCGAGAAGGAGAGCGACCTCGCGGCCGAGGACTCCGTCAAAGTCGCTTTGCCTCAGCAGGCGGCCGAACAGAAGGGCGAGCTGCCGGACGAGGATCTCGACAAAGTGGCCGGCGGGTTCGGACAGGTCTCGATCCCGCAGTCCCAGAAGAACATCGGCCAGTCGCTCACGCAGCAGGGGCGGTCGCTGGTCTCTTCTGCCCCCACCTCGAACCCACTGATCAAGCCCTGACCGCGGCGAATGCTGCCGCTGCTGAAGCGCGACTACGTCGACTACAACGTGGACATGGTCGTGCTCTACGCATTGGGGGCGCGCCCGGCGCCCGCGGCACGCTTCGACGGCTACCGGCAGGCGCTCCTCCGTCTCAGGGGGCGGCCCTTTCTGTTCGGCGGTGACTCTCCGGGCCTCATGCTGCGTTTCCACGTCGAGGATCCGGTCGCCCGCGAGAACCTGGGGCTCCTCTTCGACGGCCGCGGGCCGGCGGATGGAGCCGACATCTCGTGCGAACGCGAAGCGGACGGGATCACCCGGCGCGTCCGGGAGGCCGAGGGGCTTCTGGGGGCCTACAGCGTTTCGGCGGCCGCCGTTCTGCGGCTCCTGATCGGATCGATTCTGTTCGCCCGGCTCGGCGTGGATGACGTCCTGGGCTCGAGCCACGGGAATCTGCTCGGCACGATCTGGATCAACCCTCAGGACGAATGGGAAGCGGCGGACTACGCCGAGATGATCCTGCACGAGGGCGTGCACCAGAGCCTCTTTCTCGACGAGATGGTGAATACGCTCTTCGTCCGCACGCCGCGAGAGATGGAGGACGAGGGCTCCCTCGTGCTCAGCCCGAGTCTCGGGCGCCCCCGCGCCTACGATCTCGCGTTTCACAGCTCGGTCGTCGTGACCGCATTGGCGGACTTCTATTCGGCCCTCTCTCTCCCGCGGCCGCCTCGCGTCGAGGCAAATCTCGGCCGGCTGCCGGTCTCGATCGCGGGGCTTCGGCGGCGCGACGACCTCCTGACCGACCACGGCAAGGGGCTTCTCGGCCTTCTGGAGATGGAGGTCGGACGCCTGCAACCGAGCATCTCGGTCGGTTCGAGCTCGTAGTCTCTCAGTCCTGCGCCTGATTCCACGCGCGCAAGAGCTGCTTCTCTTTTTCGGCGTCGAGACCGGCGACCGGCGCGGCCGGGTCTTCACGCAACCATGCCCGCGTCTCCCGGATCGTTTCCGCGAGTGGCCGGGTTCGAAAGCCCGTTGCGACGGCCCGAGTCGTGTCCATCCGAAGAAGCCCGCTCTCGCGCCGCGGGAGCCACAGCGGAAGCTCGGAGAACGGGACGAGCCCGTACCTGAGAACGAACTCCTCGCTGACCCAGACGAAGTCCGCGCGGCCGCCGCTCTCCGCCTGGCAGCCCTGAAGCACGGCCGACAGGGGCAGCGGCAGCGCCGCGGCGTTGTACACGCCGGTATGCCCCCCCTCGATCATCTCGACGCTCCACGCCGCCAGATCCCTCGCGTCGACGAACTGGACGAGGCGATCGGGCGGGCCGGGGGCGAGGATCTCCCCGCCGGCGGCGACGCGGCGTACCCAGTAGGAAAATCGGCCCGTCGGATCGAAGGGCCCGACGATGAGCCCCGACCGGATGGTGAGGGCCCTGCCGGGCAGCTCTTCCTGCACGGCTCGCTCGCAGAGAGCCTTCAGGGCGCCGTAGTCGCGAGCCACGTCTTCGGAGGCCGGCGAATCGAGGTGCAGGGTTGGAGACTCCTCGGTCAGGAATCCCGGCTCGCTTGCCGGCAGCGCATAGACGGCCCCGCTCGAGACGAAGGTGTACTGGTGCACCTGCCCGGCCAGCATCCGCGCGGACGCGCGGACCACGCGCGGGAGGTAACCGCAGGTGTCGACGACGGCGTCCCACGTGCGGCCGGCCAGGGCCGAGAGATCCGTGTGCCGGTCCCCTCGCAGGTGCTCCACCCCGGGAAACGCGCCGGGATTCGAGAGCCCCCTGTGGAAGAGCGTCACCTCGTGTCCGCGCGCGCGCGCCGCCTCGACGATGTGGCGTCCGACGAAGACCGTTCCGCCGAGGATGAGGAGGCGCACCGCCGACTTCGGATCGAGGCCCGGAAGGCCGCTACTTCTTCACGCCGCTGCGCTTGACGACCCCATCGACCACGCCGACGATGACGCCGGGGTCGCCCGGCTCGCCAGCGACTCCTCCCGCAACCTTGTCGAGTTGCTCGTCCGCGAGCTCCCCGGTCTTCTGTGCGCCGCTTCCCGGGGGCGTGGCGGCGCTTCCCGCCGGGTTCGTGCCGGACCCGCGGGGCGCTGGAGACTGGTCGGTTGTCTTCTCGGTGGCCATTGTCGTCCTCCCCCTGCACCTAGCCTACATCCAAAGTGAGGTGGATTTCCCTGACCACCGAGGGCCCCGCGGCGAACGCGATCGCGAATGCCCAGCTGTGTGTCGCCCTCCCTGCGTCAGCGTGTGCCAAGACACACCGTCCTACGAACTCGCCTGCCTCATTTCCGACCCAGGACGTGCCTCCCCGCGATGAGCATGGGTATTGCATTTCTGCGAGGGGTATCCGCAGGGGTCATGTCCGTCGCGTTCTCAAACGCCGCAAGAAACGAGGGTCATTCGCAATGAAAGGCGCGCTCAAAGCGTTCGCGATCCCCGCGCGCATGTGGCTTTGGATGATGGTCTTGGCGGCGCTCGCCGGTTCTCCACTTCTCGCCCAGGAGCCGCCGACCGCCGGGAGCGCCACGGCGCCCTCGCTGGACGACCTCCTGAGCCAGAAGGTAAGCGCGTCCGCCAAGTACGAGCAAACCGTGCGCGACGCCGCGGCCTCCGTGACGATCGTGACCGCGCAGGAGATCGAGACGTTCGGGTTCGCGACTTTGGCCGAGGTGCTCTCCAGCGTTCGCAGCTTCTACGTCAGCTACGACCGGAACTACGACTACGTCGGCACGCGGGGATTCAGCCGACCGACCGACTACAACGACCGGATCCTTCTCCTCTTGGACGGGCACGCGATCAACGAGAACACGTACGGCGAGGCCCCGATCGGAACCGACTTCGCGCTTCCTCTCTCGTCCGTCGAGCGGGTCGAGATCGTCCGCGGTCCCGGCTCCGCGCTTTACGGGACGTACGCGATGCTGGCCGTCGTCAACGTCATCACGAAGTCCGGCGCCGCGCTGGACGGGCTGCGCGCCTCCGCCGCGCTCGGGAGCTTCGGCCGGAAGGAGGCCGAACTCACGGGAGGAAAGCGGTTCGCGAGCGGGCTGGACGTGGTCGGCTCGGCCCGCTACCTCAAAGTCGACGGGCAGGACCTCTTCTATCCCGAGTACGCGGACCAGGGAGGCGTGGCGCGCGGGCTCGACCACGACGAGGCCTTCGCCGCCCTCGTGTCGGCCCGGCTCGGAAGCTCCTCTCTGCGGGCGGGCGCGAGCTGGCGTGAAAAGGGAATTCCGACCGGAGCCTTCGGGACGATCTTCGGGGACCAGCGGGCAGGGACGATCGACGAGAGGGAATGGGTGGACCTCTCGCACGAGTTTCCGATCGGGTACGACAAAGCGCTCACGGTTCGAGGCTATTACGACTGGTATCGTTACGATGGGATCTATCCGTACGTCGACGGTCTGCTCACGGACCACACGAGGGGCGTCTGGGCGGGAGGCGAGGCGCGCCTCACATGGGACCTGAGCTCCGGCAATCGACTTACTCTCGGGTCGGAGTATCGGTACAACTTCCGCTCGACCTATTCCTGGGAGACCGCCGGGGTGCCGCAGTACAACGCAGACGTTCACTCTTCGATCGCTTCGGCCTACGCCCAGGACGAAGTTCAGCTCTTCCGCCACTTCTCCCTCACCCTCGGTCTTCGCTACGACCACTTCTCGACGAGCGGCGGCGCCGTGACGCCGCGGGCGGGGATCGTCTACTCGTACTCGAAGCAGGGGACCCTGAAGCTTCTCTACGGCGAGGCCTTTCGCGCGCCCAGCACTTACGAGGTCCTCTTCCAGGCGCCGGTGGGCGCGGCGAGTCCCGCCCTCACGAGCGAACGGATCCGGACCTACGAGCTGAACGTGGAGCAGAGGCTGACCCCGTGGCTCCAGGGCACCGTATCGGCGTACCACTACGCGATGAAGAACCTCATCGATCAATTCGCCGACGCCGAGGGCAACGTTCTTTATCGGAATCACGGCACCACCACGGCGAACGGCATCGAGGTCCAGCTCGACACGCGCCTGCCGGGCGGACTGCGCGCCACCGTCAGCTATGCGCTTCAGGCGGCCAAGGACGAGGACAGCGCGGTTGGGGCCGACGTCCTTGGCGAGGAAAACGGGCCGCTCTCGAACTCGCCGAGAAACGTGTTCAAGGCGATGGTCTCGGCCGACGTCTTCAGCGCCGTCATGGTGGGAGCCCGATTCCGCTGCGAGAGTCCTCGCGTCACCGTCTACGGGACCGAGTCGCCGTCCTATTGCCTCACCGATCTCAACCTCACGTCGAAACCGCTGAGCGGGTTCTCGCTCTCTCTCGCCATTCGAAATCTCTTCGATCGGCGCTACTCCACTCCCGGCGGGGTCGAGCACCTGCAGCCGGCGATCGAGCAGGACGGGCGGAGCCTCGTCGGGCGTGTGAGCTGGTCCTTCTGAGGGAAAAGCCGTTGCGTCGGCTCACGATCGGTCCCGTCTTCGCTCTCCTCATCCTCGCGGGAGGGGCGTTCGCCCAGCAGATGCCGGTGCCCGTCGACGTGCAGGTTCCCGTCCTCCTCAAGGTGCTGGCGTTCGACCGGCGCATCGCCGACGCCCGGGGAGAGAATCTCGTCGTGGGCGTCCTTTACCAGTCGGGATTCCGGCTTTCCAGTACCGCCAAAGACCAGGTCATGCAAGCGCTCTCCCGCGCCGGCTCGAGCGGGCCGGCGAACCGCCCGCTGAGCGCCGTCGCCGTCGACGCGGACGAGAAGGAAGACCTCGAGAAGACTCTGAAGAGTCTCGGGGTGAAGGTGCTCTACGTGACTCCTCTCCGGGCCTTCGACCTCGAAAGGCTCGTCGCGGCGACGCGCCGAGGCGGGACCCTCACGATGACCGGCGTTCCGGAATACGTGCAGGCGGGGCTCTCGGTAGGCCTCGATCTGAGACAGGACCGTCCCCGGATCCTGGTGAACCTCCGCGCGGCACGGGCCGAAGGCGCCGATCTCGCGGCTCCCCTTCTGGGTCTCGCGACCGTCGTCGAAACGCGCGAGGAGCGCCCATGACGCGCCTCCGCGGACTCAGCGTGGGTACCAAGCTCGTGGTCCTCATCGGCTCCGTCGTCGGGGCTCTCGCCCTGGCGGTATTCGCGGTGGTGCCGCCGCGATTCGAGCGCCAGCTCAGGGACTCTCTCCGCTCCGACAGCGTGGGCCTGTGCCAGATGATCGCCTCCAACGTCGGCGCTTCGCTGGTCTTCGAGGACGCCCGCATGGCCCAGGAGCTTCTGGGCGGGGCCGGACGAAAAAAGGAGCTCCTTTACGCCGTCGTGAGGCGATCCGATGGCCGGCCTCTGGCGACGTTCCGCCGGCCCGGGGTCTCTCACATACCGGAAAGCCCGCTGGGCTCGGATTGGGCCTTCTCGCCCGACGGGTCGCGGCTGGACGTCGAGACCCCGGTCGTCTCGGACGGGAAGACGATCGGAGCCGTTCGAATCGGCGTCTCGTTGGACAACGTGCTCGCCGAGGTGAGGAGGGCCCGCAAGGGTCTGGCCGGACTGAGCCTGCTTCTCTTCGTGGCCGGCACCCTTGCTGCCTACTGGATCAGCGCCTTCGTCGTCCGTCCGCTCCGTGCGCTGGACGCGGCGGCCGAAAGGGTGGCGGGAGGAGACCGGACGGAGCGAGTCCAGGTGCGCAGCGGCGACGAGGTCGGCCGGCTGGCCGCCGCCTTCAACCGGATGGTCGATCGTGTGGACTCGGCCTACCGCGCGCTCGAGGAAGCGAACAAGGGGCTGGAGACTCGGGTGGAGCAGAGAACGCACCAGCTCGAGGGCGAGATGGCCCAGCGTCAGGACGCCGAGGAAGCGCTGAAAGGAAGCGAGAGGCGCTACCGGTCCCTCTTCGACGAAAACCTGAGCGGGAGTTTTCTCTGCAGGCCGGACGGAGAGCTCCTCGCCTGCAACCCCGCTTTCGCCAGAATCTTCGGCTTCCGGACGCCGGAGGACGCCTTGCAGCGCAGCTTCCTGGGTCTCTTCCCCAGCCCCGCGGACGCAGCGCGTCAAATAGGGCTGCTTCGCGAGCAGGGCCGCCTTTGGAACGTCGAGCTGGAGATGCGACGCTCCGACGGGACGCCCGTCCACGTGCGCGGAAGCCTGGTCGGCTCCTTCGAGGAGCAGGAGCTGCGCGAGGTGCGCGGATACCTCTTCGACACGACCGAGCAGCGGTCTCTCGAGGACCAGCTGCGGCAGTCCCAGAAGATGGAGGCGATCGGCAGGCTCGCGGGAGGAGTGGCCCACGACTTCAACAATCTGCTGACCGTGATCCTCGGGTTCGGCGAGATGCTTCTTTCGAGGACCGCGACGGACGATCCATCGAGAAGCGACCTGGAGGAGATATGCCGGGCGGGAGAGCGGGCGGCCGCTCTGACGAAGCAGCTTCTGGCCTTCAGCCGGCGCCAGGTCCTCCAGCCGACGATCCTCGATCTGAACGAGGTGCTCCGGAACATGACCACCATGCTCGGCCGGCTGATCGGCGAGGACATTCACCTCGTGACGCGCCTCGCGCCCGGGCTGGGCCGCGTCAAAGCCGACGCTGGCCAGATCGAGCAGGTCATCCTCAATCTCGTGGTCAACGCCCGGGACGCGATGCCGAAGGGCGGCAAACTCGTCCTCGAGACGCGCGAGCAGGATCTCGACGACAGCTTCACGAGCACGGCCGTCGGGCTCGGGCCCGGGCCCCACGTCCTGCTCACCGTCGCGGACTCGGGCGTCGGGATGGACGCCGCGACGCAATCCCACCTCTTCGAGCCCTTCTTCACGACGAAAGAGCACGGAAAGGGAACGGGGCTCGGCCTCGCGACCGTGTATGGGATCGTGACTCAGAGCGGCGGGTACATCGACGTGAGCACCGAGCCAGGGCGGGGGACCTCGTTCCGAATCTTCCTGCCTCGCGTCGAGGCGCCCGCCGGCACCGCCAATGTCCTGTCGGCGGGACCGCCGATCACGCGGGGAAGCGAGACGATCCTGCTCGTCGAGGACGAGGACGTCGTCCGGCGGCTCGCGCGGAGAGCGCTCGAGGCAGCCGGCTACGACGTCCTGGAAAGCGGCGACGGCCCGGGCGCGCTTCAGCTCCTGGCATCCACGGATCGAACAGTTTCGCTCATCCTGACCGATGTCGTCATGCCCGGCATGAGCGGGCTCGAGGTCGCGGCCCAGGCCGCTCAGCTCAGACCCGGTATTCGCGTTCTTTTCATGTCCGGTTACACCGATGTCGACATGAGCGGCGTCCGCAAGCTGGGGTCGGGACTTCTGCACAAGCCTTTCACGGCGCCGGCTTTGACCGAGAGAGTCCGCTCCGAGCTCGACCGCTCGCTTTCGACCCCTCCGCAGGAATCGGGAACGTACCGCGCTCTGTGAGGCCGGACCCGGCCGCAACAACGGGGCGGAGCGCGCTTGGTCTTCCGCGTGGGGAGTTCCTGTGGAACGTCGCCCTAACCCGAGGCTTCGCGAAGCGCGGGCGCGCCGCGCTCGATCACGGCCGTCGCGGCCGCGAGAACGAGGAGGAGCGCGGAGAGCACGACGTCGAAGACGAGCTGCTCCTCGAGCTGAATCGTCAGGAACACGCCGGGCCGGGCCGCGCCGAGCCACAGCAGGTCCGCGCCCGTGAACAGGACGAAGGCAGAGAGGGCGTACGCGACATGGTCTGCGAGCGGGCCTCCGGCCGTGCGGACGGCGAGCCGCAGGGCGGCGACGAGCGAGGCGGAATAGGAGAGAAGGACGGCCGTGGCCCCCCAGGCCACGGCCGGGTGGACGGGGTCGCTGTCGCCCAGGACGATGAGAGTCAGATCGATGCGCGAGAGCCCGTAGCCGCCGCTGAAGAGGACGAGGAGGGTGAGACACGCGAGAGGAGCCATCGCTGCGCGGAGCCGGCCGGGCAGGGAGGAAGCGTCCGGGGAGACGAGCATCCAGCCTTCCAGGAGGACGAGGAGAAGCGTTCGCCACCCCGGGAAGAAGCAGCTCGCAAGCGACGCGAACGCGAGTGACTCGAGGCTCCGCTGGCGCGTGGCCGCGGCATAGACGAAAAGAGCGAGGCCGAACAGCACGGCGACGCGCGTGAACGTGGCCGAAGCCAGGATCGCGATCCTCATGTTCGGCGCGAGCCAGGATCCGACGCAGCTCAGAGGCGGAAGAAGCGCGACCCAGCGAATGAGCCTGGGGCGCGCTTCGCGAAGCGCGCCGGGGGTCAGCAGGACGGCGAAGGCCAGGAACGCGGCGTCTCCCGCGAAGGCACCCGCGGTATGCCCGAGCGGCGTCCGCGCGACGGGAACGAAACAGACGAGGCCGGCCAGGGCGACGCCCAGCGCCAGGCCGCGCCCAAGGCCGCGGCCCTTGGCGGCGATCGCCAGCGCGCCGGCGAGCAGCAACGCGCCCGCCGCGTGGTCCCTGCCCGGGAGCACGGCGAGCGCGAGAAGCAGCGCGGCCGCGCCGCCGCTCACGCCGGACGCCGCCAGACGCCGAGAACGACGGCGACCATCGCGAGGCCGAGGAGCGCCTGGACGGGCGGATGTTCGCTCCCTCCCGGGCGCGGACCGAAGGCGCGGTAGCTCTCCGCCTCGGCCGGCCCGAAGCGGGGCGCCGCGAGGTACCGGGCGAGCTCCGGGGTGCCCGCCCAGCGCTTCTCGAGAACCGGCGAAGAGGCGAACCGCGCGGCCAGACACGCGTCGCAGCGGCGCTTCAGGACGGCGGGTTCAAGGCCGAGTAACGCGGGATCGGGAGCGCCGAGCCCGGACGCCGGAGGACAGACGCCGAGCAGGACCGCGAGCGTGGGCGCGAAGTCCTCGGGCGCGAAGGCAGGCGTCCCCTTGGCGAAGCCTCTTCCCACGGCGAGAAAGGCGGTCTCGCGCGCAAGGGCGTCGGGACCTCCGTGATGGCCGTCGTCGTCGGCTCCGTGGTCGCCGAGGACGACGAGCGCGTCGCGATCCTGTTCCAGGCGGGAGGCGATGCGGCCGATCCGGCGATCGGCTGAGGCGAGAGCCTCGCGGTACGCAGCGCTCCAGGGCTTCAGGATGTGCCCCGTGTGGTCCACGGACCCGAAGTGCACGAGCGCGAGGACGACGGCGGGGTCGTCGAGAATCCGCATCGCTCCCGCCTCGACCGCATCGTCGTCGACGTAGGCCCCGAAGGAGTCGGCGCCTTTGCCCACGTAGGCGCGGGCAGCCCCCTCGCGCATGTCGTCGCCGAACAGCTCCTCGAAGTCCGGGGTGTACGCGGATGAGCCCCACGCCCTGCGGGCGAGGTTCAGCCGCGTGAAGAGGGAATCCTCCGTCACCCGATCCACCGCGACGTTCAGGAGGCTGTCGCGGAAGGCCCCGGGCCGTCCCGTGAAGAGGGTCCTCAGGCAAGGCTTCGTAAAGGACCGTATTCCTGCCGTCATCGGACCCCGGCTTCCTGCCGCCGCGAGGCGCTGCACGTTCGGCATCGACGCGCCCGACAGCGCGTCGGCGCGCCTCCATCCGTCGATGACGACGACGACGACCCGCCGCGTGAAGGGCTCGAATTCGGGGAGAGGAGCGTTGCGGAGCGCCGCAGCTCCGTCGGAGGCCGCAGGCTCGGGGCGCAGGAGGGAGCCCGCGGTGAGCGGCAGGAGGACGACTGCGGCCAGCGAGATGGAGCGTCTCATGTCCTGCCGTTTCCCGGTTTGCGGAAATCTGGTTCGCGCGGTTCCCTTGGCATATTCTGGCACGACGTGACGACGCGCTCCCGACTTCGGCCGTGGATCGCGGCCTCGCTCCTCTCCGTGTGCGTCGCTCTGGCGGGCGGAGAGGTCGCCGCGCGATGGCTGGGCAGCGAACAGGGCTACGTCACCGGCGCGATCGTGGCGCGCGCGATGCACGGGCAGGCTCTCGACGTCCTGTTCCGGCCGCACGCCCGATTCGTCTGGGTCGGCCACCAGGGCCGCAAACAGGAGTTCGCGGTCTTCGTCCGAAACAACGCGCTGGGATTCCACGACGAGGAGCACGCCCTTCCGAAGGCTCCCGGACGAATGCGGATCCTCGTCATCGGAGATTCTTTCGTGGAGGCGCTCCAGGTGCCCTTGCAGGCGGGACTGCCGCGGCTCCTGGCCGACCGTCTTCGACGGCGCGGATTTCCCGTCGAGGTCGTGGTCGTCGCGCGGTCCGGTTGGGGCCCGATCGAATACGCGGCGGCCGTCGAGGAGTGGGCCGAGAAGCTCGACCCCGACCTCGTGGTGTGCTGCTTCTACCCCGGAAACGACGTCCGCAACGCCTCGGCCGAGGCCGAGCGCCTGTTTGCGAAGCAGGTGGCCAGTCCGCTCGGAGAGCTGTGGAACCGCCCGGAGTCCTCCGCCCTCCCCGGCCTGCTCGTCCCGTGGAGCCGGTTGAACGCGCTCGTTTCCCGCCTCGCTCTCCTGCACCAGATCCGCGGTGGCTACTCGGCCTGGCGCTTCCCGTACAAGATCCCCGTCGACTTCTACGTGTTCGCTCAGGGCAAGGACGCGATCCCCTTCGTGGAGGAAGGCTGGAACCGCCTCCGTGTGGAGGTCGGGCGCATGGCCATGACTCTCGCTCGCCGAAGGTGCCCCCTCCTGGCCGTGTCGACCTCGGACGACTTCCGCCTGGCGCGCGAGCCGAAGGAGCTCGTGCGCGCCCTCTCCCGCGACTACGACGAGGCGGCACGCTGGGAATGGGACTTCACCCTCTTCGAAAAACGTCTGGCGTCCGTCCTTTCGCCACTCGGGATTCCCTACGTCGATCTCCAGGATCGTTTCGCGGCGCGTATGCGGGTGAGCAGCCAGCTCTGCCACTTCCTCGCGGACGGGCACTGGAACGAAACGGGGCACGCGTGGGCGGCCGAGGCGCTCGCACCCGAGGTGGAACGCCTCCTTCCGAAGCGCCCCGGGCCGTAAACCCGCCGGACATCCCGCCGGGCGTGACCAGATCGCGCGTTCCGGGCGTCTTCCCTACGATGCACGCGATGGCCGGACACTTCGAGGAGGGGCTCCCCGCCCGAGACGTCTCCTGGGAAAAAGGGCTGCGCGCGCCCTTCGACGCGCTGGCGGCGGGCGACCCCGCGGCTTTGGAAGTGATCTGGAACCTCGCGTCCCGCAGGCTTTACGGCCTCGCCCTCTGGCGCACGGGCTGCGAGGAGGATGCGCGCGACATCGTCCAGGACGTCTTCGTGCGCCTTGCCTCGCGGCGCGGAGAGCTGAGCGGCGTGGAGACGCCGCACGTGTGGCTCCTCGCCGTGGCCCACAACGCGGCCGTGGACGTGGCGCGGCGAACAGCTCGTCGCCGGACGGAACCGCTCGAGAGCGCCGCGCACGTCGCGGCCCCGGGGGTCGACCCCGAGCGCGCCGCCGCGGCCTCCCGGACGTCCCGCGCCCTCGCGCAGCTTCCGCCACCCCAGCGCGAGGCCGTCCTGCTCCACCACGTCGCCGGCTGCTCGTTCCGCGAGATCGCGGTGATCACCGGCGTCCCCGCTTTCACCGCGGCGAGCCGGTGCCGCCTCGCCCTTGCCAGACTTCGCCACCTGTTGGGAGGTTCTCGATGAGCGACGATCTGCTTCGCGGGCTCGAACTGCCCGCCGTTCCCACACGCCTGCGCGAGGACACTCTCGCGGCGGCGCGGGCCGCGTTCGCGGCCGCGCCGCGCCGGGATCCCTGGGCGCGGCTTCTCGCGAGCCCCGCGGCCCGCCTCGCGTGGGCCGCGTCCGTCGCCGCGCTGGCAGCCGCGAACGTCCTCCTCCCGCGGGACGGGCGGCCGAAGGCTCCGGCCGCGTCCGCGACGGTCACGCGGCCCGATCCCGAGCTCGCCTCGATCACCCGCCTCCCCCGCATCGACGAAAACGCGCTTCCCGCGCTCGAAGGAGACCGCTCGTGAATCGCTCGCGCACTCTTGTTCTCTCCGCCCTCGCCGTCGTCGTCGTTCTCGCCTCCGCGCTCGGGATGCGCTGGACGGGACACGAGCGGCGCTCCCCGGCCCCTCCCGCGCGGCCGCCGCTCGCCCGCCTCGACAAGCCCGCACCGCCCGCCCGCGTCGCCCACCCGACCCGCGCCGACGTCCCGCAGGTGCCGTGCTGGTCCTGCCCCACAAGCGAAAAGTGGCCGATCCGGTTCCAGACGGACCTCGACCTCCTCGCGCCTCTCGGCGACGGCCCCGCGAACGCCGCGCTCTGGCTCAAGGACTTCGCGAAGCCCCAGGGGGCGCGGCTCGCGGAGGCGGAGGCGGCGGTGAAGCGCCGTGTCGCGGGGCCGGGCGAATTCGGGCTCGTCCTGCCCCCCGGCGACCCTCTCCTGAAGGAGGCGGAGCCATGGGCCGACCAGGCGACCATGCGCTTCTATCCCGACGTCTGGGCCGCAGAAGGGGCCTCGACGCCGATCCCGAACCTCCTCGTCGCGCTGTCCTTCGCGAGATCCTGGGTGGCTCGCGCGGCCTCGGATCCCGACGCTCCGGCGGCGATCGAGGACTGCCGCCGCGCGATCCGCTGGGGACGTCTCCTCCGGCAGGAGGATGCAACTGTCATCCAGGACCTCGTCGGTCTCGCGTCCATCCGAATCGGCGCCGAACAGCTCTACGCGCTCGCGGCGCGCCGCGGTGACCAGCCGCTCATGCTCGCCGCCGCGATCGTGCAGGGCGAGGCGGCGCCGCAGCGCCTGCGGACGGCGGAGCTCGTGACCCGCGTCGCCATCCAGGCTGCGGAGAAGGACGCGGTCACCGACAGGAAAGTCGACGACCTGATCGGCGTCGCGAAGAACTCGCCCGACCGCCGCTTCCGCAACGAGGCGATCGTGATGCTCGGGTACGCGCGCTTTACGGGCACGTCCGACCGGCGCGAAAAGGCCGAGAATGCCCTCGCCGAGCTGAAGGCGTCGCCCGATGCGTTCATCGCGGGAAACGCGCGATGGGCGCTGGAGCTTCGCCGCGAAGACCTCAAGGACCTTGGCGGGTAGGAGACGGAAGAGACGGGCGCGCCCGTCAGGCCTTCAGCTGGGCCAGGGGGCTTCTTCTCCAGTTGATTCAAGGGTGGAAAACCTGGGACTTCGGCCGGCGGAGAATCCGTGGGGACTATGGAGCCGGCCGCTCCGCAGAAACTACGGAGTCCGCCCGCGATCAGCCGGTGAGCTTGTGCTCGACGGCCCAGCGGACCAGGTCGGCGCGGCTCGAGACCGGTTGCGGTGTTGCCGCGGGCCGTGAGCGCCGCGGCGAACGCCGCGTTCGACTGCTGGGTCTCGATCCCGGAAGCGGTCTCACCTCAAGGGCTTGCGGAACCAGTCGAAGAGCACTCGCCGCGAGACGGGGGCCGGCTTGTCCGCGCGTCCCGGCCGGCGGTCGATCGCATTTCGCGCCACGAGGGCGGCGACGTTCCACTCCGGGGTGAATGCGAGGAGCGACGACGCCTTCGCGGTGTCGGCCACGCGCGGTCTTCGCGCGGGGGGCGGTCCGGAAACCCGGAAGGAGAAGGCGCTGCCCGTGCGGGCCGTGAGCGCCCGCACGGCTTCCGATGGACGGACGGCGACTCCGCTCCCGAGGTTGACGATCTCTCCGGCGGGCTTCCTGCGGAGCGCCGCGTGCACTCCCCTCGCCGCGTCGTCCACGTGAAGGAGGTCCCGCGGTTCGTCGTCGAACGGGGACGCCGGCCCTCCCTTGAGGAGCGCCTCCATCTCCTGCACCGACGGACGTCCCTCCGGAAGCTCCGGTTCCAGGACGGAGAACACCCTCAGGATCGCGTAGGGGAGGCCCGACTCCTCGAGAAGCGCCTCCTCTCGCAGGCGCTGCGCGAGATACGGATCGCCGCCGGCGTCCCGCGCCTCGACCTCGCGCGCCCTCGCTCCCGGCTCGGGCGAATCCGGGTAGAGGGCCGCGTCGGAGAGGTGGAGGAAGAAGCCGACACCGGTGGCCCGGCAGACCTCGATCAGGGGCGCGAGGCCCGGTCCGTCCGGGTCGTAGAGCGCCGCGTTCACGACGGCGGCGGGGCGGTGCCGGCGAAGAAGCGGCCCGGTCCTCATCATGCTGGAGAGGTCGGTCCTGGCGAGTGTCACGTTCTCGAGCGTTCCGAGGGCCGCGGCGCGGGCCTCCCGAAGCGCCCTTCGGCCGCCCGACTCGCCGAGGAAGTCCGCAGCGAGCACCTGCTCCCCCTCGCCTGCGAGCCTGCGCGCCACCGCCGAGCCGAGAAGTCCCGCTGCTCCGGCGACCAGTACCGTGGACACGATGGGCTCTAGGTGCCCGGCCTCGCGGGCGCGCCATCGGGCTCCTCGAGCGTATGCCCGGCCTCCGCGAGGAGGGCCCTCACGGCCGGAAGGTCGCCGTCACTGACCACCATGAATCCCAGGTCGGTCCTCGGGTTGGAGGTCGCGACCACGGGGATCTCCTTCTTCGTGAGATCCTCGTCGATGTTCCTCATCACCTCGAAGATCATCTGCCCCCCGGGCTGGATCGACAGCACGCGAAGGCCCTCGATGCGCGGAACACCGGGAGGAACGACCTCCTGCGGGCAGAGGATCGAGTACTCCTCCTCTGTGCTCGTGATGGAAGCGAAGACGTCTTCCGGCAGCCACCCCGGCCGGGACTCCCGCAAACGGGGGAACGCCTGCCCGAAGGTCTCCGGGCGCAGCTTGAGACGTTGCGGGGCGGCGGAAGTTTGAGGCATCGGCGTCCCTTTCTGCGGCGAGAGTGTATCGCCTGCCAGAACGAAAGCAGGGGCGGTTTTCCGCCCCTGCCGTCGCGCGATGCCCGTCCGTCCTTCGAGGTCGGCTTTCCAGCCGAGGACCGGTCTACGGAATGAACGCGAGCGTATGCAGACCGTTGACGGTCGGGCCGAGCTCGGTGACCGTTCCGGCGAGCACGTCGACCTTCTCGATGAAGGTGTCCCCGTTGCTGAACGGGATGAAATTGAGCCCGTAGTAGATGTGGCTCACGGGATGGAACGCGCCGAGAGCGGCCTGCGTGGGCGGGGTCAGGCTCTTCGCGAGGAGCGGCTTTCCATCGAAGGGATTGAGGAGGAATGCGGTCTGGGTGGTGGCAGTGCCGACGAATCTCGGAGAGTCGATGTTCCAGAGGACGTTGAACTCGCCGAACGAGATTCCGTTCGCGGAGGTGTCGATTCCGGTGCTTTCAAACTCGGTCGCGACGCCGGTGCGCTGATTGATCCGGACATAGGTGTCATTCCGGAGCTCGTCATACCAGCCGACCATGTGCCCGAAGGCGTCGA
>JBGQDL010000032.1:0-28336 GCA_041495865.1 Thermoanaerobaculia bacterium
CGAGCGCCGCCGCGGCGCGGGCGGTGCGTGCGTCGACCGCGGCGACGGCGGCGAGCACGTCGCCGACGTAACGGGTTTCCTCGCCCTCGGCCACGAAGCCCGGCCAGTCGTTGATGATCAGGCCGTAGAAACGCTTGCCCGGCACGTCGCGGGCGGTCGCGACGGCCATCACGCCGGGATGGCGCCTCGCCCGCGACGTGTCGATTCTCTTCACCCGGGCGCGCGCGTGCGGTGAGAGCGTGACGGCACCGTGGAGCATTCCGGGGAAGACGAGGTCGGCCACGTAAGGCCGCGTCCCGAGCGCAAGCTCTTCGGCCTCGTAGCGATCGAGGCTCGTTCCGACACGGCCCGAGACGTCCGGCGGAGGGAGCGTCTCGCCCCGGCGCAGGCGGGCGGCGGCATGGAACGCGTCCACGATCTTGACGTAGCCGGTGCATCGGCACAGGTGTGGATCGAGCTTCTTCTTGATCTCCGCGTCCGTCGGATTCGCGTTCGCGTCCAAAACGCTCTTCATCCGGAGCGCGATGCCCGGGATGCAGAAGCCGCACTGAACGCCCGCCGTGCGCGCGAACGCCTCGCCGTAGATATGGCGCTCTTCTTCAGGCACGCCCTCCAGCGTCAGGACGCTCTTTTCCGCGGCGTTCCGGGCGGGGATCGCGCACGAGGTTTTCGGATGCCCGTCCACGAGCACGAGGCACGCCCCGCACTGCCCCTGCGGCGAGCAGCCGTCCTTCGGCGACGTGATCCCCGCGGCGTCGCGGAGAAGCTCCAGGAGCGACGCCTGGTCCGGGACGTCGAAGGCGCGGGCTGCGCCGTTGAGTGTCAGCTCAACGTGCACGAAGAGCCTCCATTCGGCCTGTCAGGATAGCGGAAGTCGAATCGTCAGAGTGCCTCTTCGCGGCCGGACGAGCGAGAACTGCCGCCCATGCTATGACCCCCGGCTGTGAATCCCTGGCGCGGGCTCTCCGGGCTTCCCCGAGGCGTGTGGGTGCTGGTCGCGGCCACGCTCGTGAACCGCACGGGGACGATGTTCCTGCCGTTCCTCGTCCTCTACCTGACGCGGGCGCGCGGCTATACGCCGGGCGAGGCGGGCGCAACGCTGGCGCTCTTCGGCGCGGGCGCTCTCGTCGCCGGCCCCTTCGCCGGACGGTTTGCCGACCGGTTCAGCCCGCTCGCCGTCATGCGGGTCTCGCTCGGGGGCTCGGGCCTTCTCCTCCTCGTGTTCCCGCTCGTGCGGTCCCCCATCGCGATCGCGGCGCTCGTCGTCCTGATCGCCTTCGTCACCGAGGCCTTTCGGCCCGCGAGCCTGAGCGTCATCTCGCACCTCGTGGCGCCCGAGCGGCGCAAGTCCGCGTTCGCGCTCCAGCGGCTCGCGATCAACCTCGGCATGAGCGTGGGGCCCGCGGCGGGCGGCTTCCTCGCCGAGGTCTCGTGGCCGTCGCTCTTCGTGGTCGACGGCGTGACGTCGCTCCTCGCCGCGCTGACGCTCGCCTTCCTTTTCCCGCGCGATGAGTCCGTCTCCGCCCCGTCAGGCGCTCCACGCCCCCTGCCCGCGAGTCCCGCCTCCGTCGACGCGCGCTTCCTCTTCTTCCTCGCGGCCGTGATCCCGGTCGGGATCGTCTTTTTTCAGCACGAGTCGTCGATGGCGCTCTATTTCGTGCGCGACCTCGGGCTCGCCGCTTCGACATACGGGCTCCTCCACACCGTGAACACGCTCCTCATCGTCCTTTTCGAGGTGCCGCTGAACCTGGCGACGTCGCACTGGCCCCACCGGCGCGGGCTCGTCCTCGGCTCGATCCTCGTGGGCGCGGGCTTCGGCGCCCTGGCGTTCGCGCGGTCGCTGCCCGGCGTCATCCTGACGATCGTCGTCTGGACGTTCGGCGAGATGGTCCTCCTGCCCGGCCTCGCGGCGTACGTCGCCGAGGTCGCGCCTGAGGAGCGGCGCGGCGCCTGGCTCGGTCTCTACACGATGTCCTTCAACGTCGCCCTCTTCTTCGGCCCCGCGTTCGGCACCTTGCTCCTGGAACACTTCGGAGGGCGCGTGCTCTGGGGAACGATGTTCGCGCTCGGCCTTCTCTCGGCGGCGCTCTTCGCGCGCGTCGACGAGCGCCGCCGGGGACACGCGTGAGCGCGCTCGCCCATCGGGAGGCCTCCGTGAACGGCGTGTCCCTTCACTGGGCCGAGCAGGGAGAGGGTCCGCTCGCCGTTCTCCTCCACGGCTTTCCGGAGTTCTGGTACTCCTGGCGCCACCAGCTTCCCGCGCTCGCGGCGGCGGGCTTCCGGGCCGTCGCGCCCGACCTCCGCGGATACGGGCTCTCGGAGAAGCCGCGCGGCATCGGCGCCTACCGGATCGAGACGCTCGTCGCTGACGTGGCCGCCCTCATCGCACGGCTCGGCGAGGGCAAGAAGGGAGCCCGCGCGCACGTCGTCGGCCACGACTGGGGCGGCGTCGTCGCCTGGTACCTCCCTCTCTTTCATCCGGACGTTTGCTGTTCCGTCGCGGCCCTGAACGCGCCGCATCCGGTCGCGTTCAGGCGCGCGCTGAGGACGAGTCCCGATCAGCGCAGGCGTTCTCGCTACGTGTTCTTCTTCCAGCTCCCGATTCTCCCCGAGCGCGGGATGCGCCAGGGAAACTTCGCCCTCCTCGAAAAAATGCTTCGCCGCGATCCGGTCCGGCCCGGCGCTTTCACGGACGCGGACATCCGGCTCTACAAGGAGGCGCTCTCACGGCCGGGCGCGCTCACATCCGCGATCAACTACTACCGCGCCGCCCTCCGCCACCCGCCGCGCACGCGCGGCCGGAGGTGGCCGCGGGAGCTTCCGGCGCTCCTCGTGTGGGGTGAAAAGGACCGCTACCTCGGTCCCGCGCTCGCCGAGGGCCTCGAGGAGTGGGTGCCGGGTATCCGCGTCGTGCGCCTCGCGGACGCCAGCCACTGGGTCCAGAACGACGCGCCGGCCGAGGTCAACCGCCTCCTCGTCGAATTCCTCGCCGGCGTCAGGCCCTGACGAAGTCGATGAAGCCGCGCTCGACGTCGGTCGAGACGAGCTTCACGCGCGCCTTGTCACCCACCTCGAGGCCCTCGTAGCCGCGCACGACCCTGCCCTCGACGGGAAGCCGGAAGATGCGCACCCACGTGCCCTTCTCCGACGCGCCGGTCACGACCCCGTCGAAGCGCTCGCCGATCCGCGTCTCGAGGAGCATCGCGGCCGCGGCCTTGCGCACGAGGCGCTCGACCTTGTCCGCGGCGTCTTCTTGCTCGGTGCAGCGAACGGCGAGGCCGTTCAGGTCGGACACCGAGTAGGGCGACGGGCGGCGCGCGAGCGCTGCCTTGAGAAGGCGCTGCGTGATCACGTCCGGGTAGCGGCGGTTCGGCGCCGTGGAATGCGTGTAGTCGCGCACGGCGAGGCCGAAGTGGCCGACCGGCTCTCTGCCCGGCAGCTCGACGACGTACTCGCCGGCGCCCATGAGCTTCACGATGATGAGCGAGAGGTCCGGGAATCGCAGCGGATCGGTCTTGCGCCGCGCCGCGAGAAACTCCTCCAGCGCCCTCGAATCCGGCCCGGAAGGCAGCGAGAACCCGTGCTCGGCGGCGACGGAGACGATGCGCTGCCACCTCTCCGGGGATCGCACGACGCGCCTGAGCGCGGCGAAGCCCGCCTCCTCGAGATAGCGGGCCGTCACGCCGTTCGCGGCGATCATGAGGTCCTCGATGAGCTGCCTCGGCTGGTTCTGCTCGTCGACCGTCAGGTCGCGGATCTCGTCGCCGTCGAAGACGGCCCGCGCCTCGATCGTCTGGAGGTCGAGCGCTCCGTGCGCGTACCTCAGGCGGCGGAGGCGCTGCGAGACGTCTTCCTGCAGCCGGATCTGCGCGTCGACCCCCGGGACTCTCGCCATCGCCTCGGGCATCGGGCCCCGCCCGTCGCGCCAGGCGTCCACCGAGTCGTAGGCGAGCTTCGCCTTGTTGCGCACGAGGGAGCGGTGGACGCTCGAGTCGCCGAGCGTCCCGTCCGCGTTCACGACGAACTCGATGACGACCGAGAGCCGGTCCTCGTCCGGGTTCAGCGACGAGAGGTCCGTCGAGAGCTTCTCGGGCAGCATGGGGAAGACCCCGCCGGCCGTGTAAACCGATGTCGTGTTCTGCTCGGCCCGCGCATCCAGCGGGGTTCCCCTCTTCACGAGCGCGTCCACGTCGGCGATCGCGACGAGCACCTTCACGGACCCGCCGGCCAGCTCCTCGGCCACCGAGAGCTGGTCCAGGTCGCGGCTGTCGTCATTGTCGATGGAGGCCCAGAGCAGGTCGCGCTGGTCCCGGATCGCGGGGTCCTTCTCGCGCGCCGGCTCCTCGATGCGGCCGAGCTGCGCGAGCGCCTCCGCCGGGAAATCGGGATCGAGCCCCTTTTCGTGCATCGCGCGGCGCGCGATCGCATTGAGGTCGGCGCGGTGATGGCGCGGCCGGTCTTTCATGCGGGCAATCTTGACACGCGCCGGGGCACGAAGCGTGCAGACAAGTAGACTCTGTCGCGATGGCGATCTCCGAGGAGGACGATTCTTCGAATGATTAGGAGAACGGATCTGCATCGCCGTCACTCGAGATGGACTCTCGCGCGGATTGCCTGGCGGCCTGCCCTCTTCACCTTCGAAGAAGTCTCTCTTCGGACGGTACTTGTCTGCGCCGCCGCCCTCGCCGCCGTTCTCCGACCTTCCATCGCCTTCTGCGACGATCCGGCACCATTCATCCTGCAGGCGAAGGAGGCGCTCAAGGCCGGAACGCTCGACCTCGCGGTCGAAGCCGGCGAGAAAGCGGTGAGGGCCGGGCCAGAAAGCTCGGAGGCGCACCTCTGGCTCGGCCGAGCCTATGGACAGAAGGCCATCAAGGCCTCGATCTTTTCTCAGATGGGCCTCGCGAGAAAGTGCAAAGTGGAATTCGAGAAGGCCGTGGCGCTCGACGCGAAGAGCGTCGACGCGCGGTATGACCTCCTGAGCTACCACATCAACGCTCCCGGAATTGCGGGAGGCAGCCTCGACAAGGCGCGCGCGCTGGTCGCCGAGATCGCGCGGCTCGACCCGATCCGGGGCCACATCGCGGCTGGCGCCATCTTTTCGAGCCAAAAGAGATGGTCGGAGGCGGAGGCCGAATACCGGAAGGCCCTGGAGCTGAACCCCGACAGCGCGAATCTCCACTGGCGGCTCGGCCGGCTCTTCGAGAAGCAGGGCCGCAAGGGCGACGCGAAAGCCGAGTGGCGTGAAGCCCTTAAGCTCGAGCCCACGCACGAAGGCGTGAAGAAGGACCTGAGCCGCCTCGGGGGTTAGAGGCGAGCGCGGGCCCAACTCCTTCGATTCCGGATACTTGACGTTCGTGTTGAATTCCGGAGCCATGAGGGTTCCGGTTGACCCTCGTGGGGGAGCGGGCGTAGCATATGGGGGTCCTTCCAAAAGGGGAAAGATGTCCCGGAACTTCGACGAGATCCTCCCCGACGACGGGCAGAAGCAGCGCTCCCGGTTCGCGCCGGTCGAGTCGCCCGCCCCCGCGCGCCCGGATTGGGACTGGGAAGAGCTGAATGCGAAGTTCCGCCCCCGCCTCATCGCGGCGGGCGTCATCCGTTTCGGCCTCGCGCAGGACGACTGCGAGGATGCGGCCCAGACCGTCTTCCTCAAGGTGCTCGCGATGAACCCGCGCGTGCGCGACCCGAAGGCGTACCTCAGGGCGGCGTTCCTGAATCAGTGCACCAACCTCATCGAGACGCGCACCCGCCGGCGCGGGCGCGAGAGCGAGCTGACCGACCATCTCGCCGCGACGTTCGCCGACCCCGTGGCTGCGCGCGTGAAGACGGTCTCGGCCGTCACGAGCGCCTACAGGCAGGTCGACCCGAAGTGCCAGAAGGTCATCGCGTGCTACTGCGTCGAGGACATGACGCTGGCCGAGACCGCCGAGAAGAGCGGCTACTCGCCGAAGACCGTGTGGAAGAGGATCCAGGAATGCCTCAAAAGGATGCGTGCATGCCTCGCCTCGTGACGGCGGAGCATCCCTCCGAGACCGACCTCCTGAACCTCGCGACGGGCCGCGAGCCCGGCGAAGCCACGGCCGCGGCGCGCAAGCACGTGGATGACGGTTGCCGTGTCTGCAAGCGGCGCCTCGACGACCTCGGGCACCTCGTCGAGGCCGTGAAGGAAACGCACGCGTTCGACGCGATCCTCGAGAGCGAGTCCGTGCCCGAGCTGCCGCGTCAGGCCATGGGTCGCACGCTTCCGTTCGTGAAGGCGCGTGTTTCGGTGGAGGACATCTATCGCCTCTCGCAGGCGGCCGAAATGCCCGCCGAGCTGATCCTCGAGGCCGCGCGCGCGGGCGCCGACGAGCTTGCCGCCGCGATGCGCTCGCTGGACGGCCAGCCGTATCGAGGCTTCGCGCTGCTGTACGCGGCGCAGAAGGCGGACAAGCTCGTTGCCGAAGATCCGAACAAGGCGCTCGCTCTCGCGCACGTTCTCTCCGAGGAGGCCGTGACTCTTCCCGTTTCGAATCCGAACGAGCGCATCTCGACTCCGGCCCCCCGCCAGGCGGTGCAGGCCGAGGCCGCGCTGCTGGAATCCCAGGCGTTTCTTCAGAAGGGTGAGGCTGCGGGGGCTCGCGAGGTTCTCCCATCCGCGCGCACACTGTTCCGGGAGTCGGGCGACCTCGGCTTCGGCGCTGCGCTCTGCGACTACTACGAAGGGGCGGCAATCGGCTTCGAAAAAAACTATGCGGCCGCCGAAAGGCTTCTCAAGCGAGCGCTTGCGGTCTTCACCGAGTTCGGCCAGAACCAGCTCATGGGCCGCGCCGAAGCCGCGCTCGGAAGCGTGCTCGCCCAGAGGGGAGACTTCGCTCGAGCCTTGCCGCATTTCGATCGCGCTCTCGAAACCCTCGACGCGGCTGCCGAGCCGCAGCGCGTCTCGATGACTCTCAACAACAAAGCCACAGCCTTGATGAGAGCGGACCGTTTCGACGAGGCCCGCGCCACTTTCGCAAAGGCCCTGAATCTCGACCGGCGGCACGGATTCGCGTCCCACGTCTATTTCGTCCGGACGGGCCTCGCGGAACTGGACTTCCGCCGCGGCGAGTACCGGCGCGCGCTTCGAGCCTTCGCCGAGATCGTCAGCGAGGCCAGCCCGCTGGCTTCGCAGTCGGAAATCATCTTCTCGCGCCTCTACGTTGCCGAGTGTCAGGCGCGCCTCGGAAGCTACGGTCCGATGGCGGCGGCGATCGAAGCGCTGCGCCGCGAGCGACAGGCGAGTCCCTTCGCTCCTTCGCCCGCACTCGGCGAGCTTTTCGTCTGCCTCGACAAGGGCACGATCGACGCCGACCTCATCGCCCACGTCCGTGAGTACCTCCAGGATGAAGAAAAAGGCGAGAAGCGCACGTACCGCCCGCTGAGGCTCGTCGGCTAAACACAACTCCCGGCCTGTCAAGAACTCACTCAGCCGCCTCCAGGCGGCCGATGTTTTTTCGGGGATCGGGGGTCAAAACGGCGGGTGTCTGCTGTCCTAGTAGGTGAAGGGCAGGAATAGTGCACACCTGTCCGGCTGCGGGGAGGGGGACCTATGGACTTTCTTTTTGCGATGTTTGCCATTTTCTCCCGTTTCGAGTCGTTTCTCGATCGTCCAGGGCGGGCGGGAGAATCTGGCACGGGCATCGGCCCGATCGGGAGCGGCATCGGCCCCATCGGGAGCGGTATCGGCCCCATCGGGAGCGGTATCGGTCCGATCGGGTGAGGCTGAGGCAAACGGGCGCGTAGTCGAAACGCCGTAACGGCGGCGTCAAGGGAATTTTTTCGACCGAACGGAGGAGCATCGACATGCTGAGAAGCCAGTTGCCGAAGGAAGAGCCGGCCGGCGACGTCACGCTGTCGCTGATGCTCCATGCGCCGGAGCCGGTCGTCGTGACGAGCGCGACCGAGCCCGGAAAGGTCCTTCTCCACCTCGAAATCCGCAACAAGTCGCTTCAAGCGTGGGAGAGCTCCACGGAAACGGGTCCTCTCCTCGAAATGGTCCTCCTCGACGTGGAGGGCCGCGAGCGCTCCCGGCAGACGCGCCAGTGCCGGATGCTCGCCTATCCCACCCGCCTGGAGCCCGGGCGGGGGTTCAACCTCCCCCTCTTCTTCACCCTGCCCGGGCTCTCCACTTCCGGCGAGGACTTCCGTGTCGAGATCCGTCTGGTTCCCGGCCGCGAAGTCCTCACCGGACACCTCCGCGTCGAACCGCGCTGACGCGCGGGGACCGGGCCACGGGACCATCCGTGTCTCGCAGTGATCGCCCTTCCAGGCGGTGCCGTTTGACGTCCCGGCGACGGTTTCGGCATCATCGACTCCCGTGATCCCCGCGCAGCAGTCCGTTTCCTCGCTCATCGGCATCCCGACGCAGCGCCCCACCCTCTGGTGGCTCGAGACGCTCAAGAAGCGCGCCGAGAGAATGTACGACGAGCATCTCGACCTGTCGAAGCCCGTGACGTTCGAATCCGAGGGCGAGCGCCTCGCCTGCATCAAGTTCTTCAACGCGGCGTACCGCGCCGAGGAGTCGGGGAAGGCCGGCGCGCACCGGCTCGCCGAGGAAGTCCGCGCATGGGATCCGGATCTCGCCGACTGCCTCGTGCTGTACGGCAACGAGGAAGGCTGGCACCGCGAGCTCCTCGACGAGTTCCTCGCCCATGTCGGCGGCGGGGTGACCGCCATGGGCCGGATGACGAGGACGTTCTACGGCGTCTACGCGAAGGCCGAGCGCATGGAGTCGATCATGCTCACGAACCTCATGTTCGAGACGATCGGCGCCACGACGTACCGGCTGTCGCTCCGGCGCGTGAAGGATCCGCTCGCGCGGCAGGTGCTGACGATCCTCACGCGCGACGAGTCTTTCCACGTGCCGCTCAACGTGCACTTCATCCGCGAGATCCTGAAACACCATCCCGAGCGCAGCCGCGCGCGCCTCAGGGCCATCTACCAGGTCGTCTTCCATTCGCTCGTCCTGATGTCCCTCGGAAGCCGAAAGGTGGCGCAGGAGTTCGACGGGATCGGCTGGAAGGAGCTGACGGCGGCCTACGTCGAGAACCTCGGGCGCCTGTTCGTCAACGAGCCCGACCTCGATTTCGCGCCGCCGCGTCCCCTGCTCGCGGCCTTCGGCATGTCGCGCAACAGCCTTCGGAACACGGGCGGCGTGGACGCGGTCAGCGTGGCCGCGGCCGAGGCGGCCGCGCGCCGCGAAGACGTCAGCGTGACGTCGCTCTAGCAGGGCGCTGAAAAACCCGAGGGGGCCGCGTTGCGAGCGCGGCGGGTGTCAGATGCAAGGCGGCGCGACGCAGGCGATGCGGGACATCGTCGAGGAGCGCCAACACAGCAGATGACCCCGCCCCGCCACAACCCGAAGGGCGCGCGGGGGTTGCGGGCGATCTCTGTGTTGCGGCTCGTCGAAGGAGAGCCAACTCCGCTCTCCTCGCCGCGCCTTGACCTCGCCTCGCAAGCCCCGCACGCGCGACCCCCTCGGGTTTTTCAGCGCCCTGCTACCCGAAGCGGTGCCGGCGCCTCCCCCTTGCGCAGCCGATAGGCGCCCGCGGGCAGCTCGCCGACGTCCTGCGCCGTGCCGTCCGGCCAGCGCACGGTCACGCGCGCTCTCGTCGCGGTTCCGAGCCCGAAGTGCAGCGGCAGCCACGAGCCGCTCGCGTACGACGGCACGACCGCGAACTCCTTCACCTTTCCCGCGACCGTGATCTTCGTGCCGAGGACCGTCTTCCTGTCGGCACCGGCGACGGGCAGGATCTCCAGGGCGCGCCCGCCCGGAGCCGTGTTGCGGAGGAGGACGGCCGGTGCGTCGATCGGGTTCAAGACGAGGTCTTCCCGCCCGTCCCCGTCGAGATCTCCCCCCGCGAGGCCGCGCCCGACGACACAGAGCCGCCCGAGGTCGCCCGCCTCTCCCGACACGTCGCGAAAGAGCGGCGCTCCGGGCGTGCTCTCGTTATGGAAGAGGAACTGGCGCTGCGCGTAGCTGCGCTCCCCCACCTCGAAGTTCCGGGCCGCGGGATTGAACCACTGCGAGACGACCGTGAAGAAGCGCGAGAGGATCTGGCCGTTCGAGACGACGAGATCGTCCTTGCCGTCGTTGTCCCAGTCGACCGCGACCGTTCCCCAGCCCGAGAGCGGAATCGAGGGGTCGTGGTCCCCGCCGAACGCCTCCCGCTCGCTCTCGGCGAAGGTCGCGCCCTCGACGTTCCGGTACAACGTGTTCGGCTCGTTCGCGTAGTTCGTGACGAAGAGGTCCGGCCGGCCGTCGCCGTCGAAGTCCGCCACGGCGAGTCCCATGCCGCTTCGGGTCTTGCGGCCGAAGGCCGTCGCGCTGCCCTCTTCGGGAAAACCCGTCCCCGTCTCGTCCGACACGTCACGGAATCGGCCGCCGCCCTCGTTGTGGAAGAGCGTGTTGCGCCACTGGTCGTTCGAGAGGTAGAGATCCGTGCGCCCGTCGCCGTCATAGTCGAGGGCGACGGCGCCGATCGTCTTCGAGAGGGGATCGCGCGTCCCGCTCGCCTCCGTCACGTCCTCGAATTTCAGGCCGCCGAGGTTCCTGAGGAGGAGGTTGTCCTGGCCGGCGTATTCGTCCGGGGTCATGAAGGACGCGGCCCGGGCCTTCGACTCGCGATCGGGATCGGTCTCGAGGTAGTGCCCGATGTAGACGTCCGGCAGGCCATCCAAGTCCGCGTCGATGGCCGCGAGACCGATCGTGAACTTCCCGCTCTCGAGGCCCGACTTCTCGACTCTCGTGAACGTGCCGTTTCCGTTGTTGCGGAAGAGGAGGTTCGGCTCGCCCGCGTTGCCGATGACGAGATCCGGGAAGCCGTCGTTGTCGAGGTCCGCCCACATCGCCGAGACGCCCCAGCCGCACGCGGCGACGCCGGAGCGCTCCGTCACTTCTTCGAACGTGCCGTTGCCGCGATTCCGGTAGAGGCGCGTGCAGTCGGCGAGGGGCTGCGTGCGGCCGGCCTTCCTCCATTTCGAGGCGTTCTTCACCTGCTGGACGAGGACGAGGTCGAGATGGCCGTCGCCGTCGAAGTCCGCGAGCGCCGCCCCCCCGCCCATCGTGGGTATGAGCTTGGCGTCGAACAGATCGCCGTGAAAGCGGAAGCGGACGCCCGACGCCTCCGTTACGTCCGTGAACAGCGAGCCCGTGACGCCCGTCCTTCGGGAATTTTCGCCGCGCACGAGGAGGCTCGACGCGACGGCCGCCGCCACGAGAACGACGGCAACCGCAAGAAGTCGACGCACGAAAGTCGAGTATAGGGCGCGGGATCGCCTGAGAGAGAATGCGGCCGGCATCGATCAGGAGGGCGCAGATGGGCGAGAAGATCTCCATCACCATGAACGGGCAGAAGGTCGACGGGTGGTTCGCGAAGCCGGCATCGGGCAGGGGGCCGGCCGTCGTCGTGATCCAGGAGTGGTGGGGACTGGTGCCCCACATCCAGGACGTGACGGACCGCTTCGCGAAGGAAGGGTTTCTCGCGCTCGCGCCCGATCTGTACCACGGCAAGACGACTACCTCGCCCGACGAGGCGGGTCGTCTGTTGATGGAGCTGGACGTGGAGCGCGCGGGACGCGAGATCGCGGCAGCCGGCACGTATCTTCTCAAGCGGCCCGAGTGCTCGTCGAAGACGATCGGCGTCGTCGGCTTCTGCATGGGCGGCGCGCTCGCGCAATTCGCGGCCACGTCGAACCCGAGCGTCGGCGCCGCGGTGAGCTTCTATGGCGGCTTCAAGAAAGTGCCGCTCCGCTGGGAGAACCTCTCCGGCCCGATCCTCATGATCTACGGCGAGATGGACGAGGGAGTCCCCGCGTCCGAGGCGAAGCCGCTGGAGGACAAGCTCAAGGCGCTAGGGAAGAACGTCGAAACGGTCATCTTCCGCGGCGCGTCGCACGGTTTCTTCAACGACACGCGCGCCGTCGTCTACAGCCAGGAGTGCGCGAGGGACGCCTGGCAGAAGACGCTGGCCCATTTCCGGGCGCACTTGGTCTAGGAGCGGGTGCGCCAGGGCCGCGAGGTTCTTACAATCCTGCCGATGCCGATCGAAACGCTCCGCACCGTCTGCAACCGCGATTGCCCCGACGCCTGCGGCCTGATCGCCACCGTCGAGGACGGGAAGCTCGTGGCCCTCGGCGGCGATCCGGAGCATCCCGTCACGAAGGGCTTCCTCTGCCAGCGCACGTCGCAATACCCGGCGACGCAGGGCTCTCCCGAGCGCCTGACGACTCCCCTCCTCCGGAAGAACGGCCGGCTCGAGCCGGCCACGTGGGACGAGGCGCTCGGCTTCGTCGCCGACCGCCTTCTCGCCATCCGGAGGGAATCCGGCCCCGCCGCGATCCTCCACTACCGCTCGGGCGGATCGCTCGGTCTCCTCAAGTCCGTCGTGGACTACTTCTGGGAGCTCTTCGGGCCCGTCACGGTCAAGAGCGGTGACATCTGCTCGGGCGCGGGCGATGCGGCGCAGACGACCGATTTCGGCGAGGAGGAGTCGCACGACTTCTTCGATCTTCTGAACGCGAAGAACATTCTCTTGTGGGGCAAGAACCCCGCCGTCTCGAACGTCCACCTCATGCCCCTCCTCCAGCAGGCCAGGCGGAAGGGGGCGCGCGTGATCCTCGTGGATCCGATCCGGCACAAGGCCGCGAAGGTCGCCGACCGGACGATCCTCGTGCGCCCTGGCGGAGACTTCGACCTCGCGATGGGCGTCGCCGCGCGGCTTTTCGAAACGGGCGCCGTCGATCCTCGGGCGGCCGGTTTCTGCGACGATTTCGGCGCGTTCCGTGCGCTGGCGACCTCGCGCCCGGCCTCGGGCTGGGCGGTGGCGGCCGACGTCGACGTCGAGGACGTGCATGCCCTCGCCGCCGCGCTCGCCGAACGGCCGTGCGCGATCCAGGTGGGCTGGGGCATGGGCCGCAGGATGAACGGCTCGGCCATCGTGCGCGCGCTCGACGCGCTCGGCGCCGTCAGCGGCAACCTCGGGATTCCCGGCGGAGGCGTGTCCTTCTACTACAAGCGGCGCGGGCCCTTCGACACTTCGTTCCTGAAGAAGACGCCGCCTCGCGCGATCCCCGAGCCTCTCCTCGGCGCCGGAATCCTCGCGGCCGAGGATCCGCCGATCCGCGCCGTCTGGGTGACGGCCGGCAATCCGGTCTCGATGCTCCCGGACTCCGCGACCGTCGCGCGCGCCCTCGAGACGCGCGAGCTGGTCGTCGTCGTGGATTCCTTCCCGACCGATACCGCCCGGCGCGCGACGGTCGTCTTTCCCACCACCACGCTCGTCGAGGACGACGATCTCCTCGGGGCGTACGGCAACCACTGGATCGGTGTCTCGACGCCGGTCGTCGCCCCGCCCGCGGGCGTCAGGAGCGATCTCGAGGTCATCCAGGCGCTCGCCCGCGCCCTCGACGAAAGAACGGGGGAAAGAGGGGAAAGAGAAGAGAAGATTTCTGAGAAAGTAAAAGGGAGTGCCCGGGACTGGAAGAAACGCCTCCTCTCGCGGGTCGAGGCGGCGGGCGTCACGCTCGAGCAGCTCGAGCGCTCCTCCGTCCGAAACCCCTTCGTAGGAAAGGTCCTTTTCGAAGAGCGCAAATTTCCCACCGATACCGGTCGCATGAAGCTCGTGCACACGATGCCGGTCTGTCCTCCCGAGGAGCCCGGCTTTCCCCTCTGGCTCTTCTCGAACTCCACCGACAAGTCGCAGAGCTCGCAGTGGGCGGGGCCCGAGCCGGAGATGCTGACCGCGACGTGTCACCCGGCCGCGGCGAACGGCTTCGGCGACGGCGCGGTCGTGCGGATCGAGAGCGCTCTCGGCTCGATCCGCGTGAGCCTCCGCCTCGATCCGACACAGCGCCGAGACGTCGTGATCGTGCCGAAAGGCGGCAACTACGATCGGGGCAACTGCGCGAATGCCCTGATCAAGGCGCGCACGACGGACGCGGGAGAGGGCGCGGCCTATCAGGATTGCCGCGTCAGAATCAGGCCGATGCTAGACTGATTTTCATGGCCGGCAAGGAAAGCCCAACGCTCGTCGTCTTCTCGAACGCTTTTGGCTTGGACAGCATCTCGTAGAGGACTGCGCCGAGGTCCGCGCTGACGGGTTGATACGCTTCGGCCATGAAGTGCCTGCCGTCTCTCGTCGTCGTCCTCTGCTCCCTTCTCTCCACCGCCCTCTCCGCCCAGACCGTGACCGTCGCGGCGAAACGTCTGCTCGACGTCACGGCGGGAAAGTACGTCGAGGACCCCGTCGTGCGCATCGAGAGCGGCGTCGTGACGGCGGTCGAGACGCACCGGCCGGGCGAGGCCGTGACGCTGGACCTCGGCGACGTCACGCTGCTGCCGGGCCTCGTGGACTGCCACACGCACCTCATCGGCGGCGAAGAGGAAACTCCCTATCAGAAGCTCACCGAGACGACCGCGCGCGCGGCGATCGAAGGCGTCGTCAACGCCAGGAAGACGATCGAAGCCGGCTTCACGACGGTGCGCGACCTCGGAGCCCGCGATTTCGCCGACGTGGCTCTTCGCGACGAGATCGCCGCGGGCCGGGTCCTCGGCCCACGCATGCTCGTGGCGACGAAGGCGATCTCGGCCACCGGCGGGCATGGCGACCTCAACGACCTGCCTGAAGACGTCGCCGTGCGGCGATACTCCGGCGTCGCAGATGGACCGGACGAAATCCGGAAGAAGGTGCGCGAGAACATCAAGTGGGGCGCCGATTGGATCAAGCTGCTCGCCACGGGCGGCGTCGGCTCGGCGGGCACCGACCCGCGCCAGTCCGATTACACCGAGGAGGAGATCCGCGCCGCCGTACTCGCCGCGAAGGAAAAGGGCCGCGACGTCGCGGTGCACGCACACGGCACGCTCGGCATTCTGCGCGCGGCGCGCGCAGGGGTCCGCTCGGTGGAGCACGCTTCCATGCTGGACGACGAGGCCCTCGCCGCGCTGAAGGCGAATGGCACGTTCATCGTCTCGAACCCGCTCTCGAACGCCTACATGCTCGAGCGCGGCGCGAAAGGCGGCTATCAGGACTACCAGCTTCGGAAGTCGCGCGAGCTCTACTCGCTGAAAGTCGAGAGCCTGAAGAAGGCCATTCGCGCGGGAGTGCCCGTGGCCTACGGCACGGACGCCGGCGTGCAGATCCACGGAATCAACGGAAAGCAGTTCGCGATGTACGTCGAGGCCGGGATGACACCCCTGCAGGCGATCCAGTCCGCGACGCTCGTGGCGGCGCGCCTCCTCAGGATGGAGAAGAAGATCGGCCAGGTGGCGCCGGGCTTCTTCGGGGATCTCGTCGCGGTGGTGGGAGACCCGCTCCTCGACGTGCGAGCCCTCGAGTCGCCCCGCGCGGTCGTGAAGGGTGGAAGGCTCGTCTTCTCGGGCCGGTAGGCGAACGGAACGGCGCCTCAGGCGCCCGGGTGCAGGAGCTCGCGCGCCACGACCAGCCGCTGGATCTCGGACGTGCCCTCGCCGATCGTGCAGAGCTTCACGTCCCGGTAGAATTTCTCGGCCGGGAAGTCCTTCGTGAAGCCGTACCCGCCGTGGATCTGCACGGCGAGGTTCGCCACGCGCACGGAGACCTCCGAGGCGTACAGCTTCGCCATCGCCGACTCCTTGGTCGTGAGCCGGCCCTGGTCCTTCAACCAGCCGGCCCGATACGTCAGGAGGCGCGCCGCGTCGATCTCGGTGGCCATGTCGGCGAGGTGGTTCTGGATGGACTGGAACTCGGAGATGAGCTTGCCGAACTGCTTGCGCTGCTGCGCATACCGGAGCGAACACTCGAAGGCGCCCTGCGCCATGCCCAGCGCGAGGGCCGCGATCGAGATACGCCCCCCGTCGAGTACTTTCATGGCCTGAATGAATCCTTCGCCTGCCGCGCCGAGCAGGTTGCCCTCCGGGATCCTGCAGTCCTCCATCACGATCGTCGCGGTGTCCGAAGCCCTCATGCCGAGCTTATTTTCCGTCGTGCCCGCGTGAACCCCCTTCTGGTGGAGGTCCGCGACGAACGCCGAGATGCCGCGCTTGCCAGCCGCCTTGTTCGTCACGGCCATCAGGACCGCCACGTCCCCGACGGAGCCGTGCGTGATGAACGTCTTCGAGCCGTTGAGGACCCACGAGCCCCCATCGCGGACGGCCGTCGTGCGCGTGCCGGCGCTGTCGCTCCCCGCCTCGGCCTCGGTGAGACCCCAGGCCCCGAGGAGCTTCCCCTGCGCGAGCGGCGCCACCCACTTCCGGCGCTGCTCCTCGTTTCCGAACAGCCAGAGGTGGTTCGTGCAGAGGCTGTTGTGCGCGGCGACCGAAAGACCCACCGAGCCGTCCACGCGCGACAGCTCTTCGATGACGTGGATGTAGTCGATGTAGGTCAGGCCCGCGCCGCCGTACTCCTCCGGCACGAGCACGCCCATCATTCCCAGGTCGCCCAGCTTGCGCAGCACCTCGCGCGGAAAAACCTGCGCCTCGTCCCACTCCATGACGTGGGGCGCGATCTCGGACTCGGCGAAGTCCCGCACCATCCGGCGGATCGCCTCCTGCTCGTCGGACAGCGAGAAGCTCATGCCTGGAAGGGTCCGGGCGGAGGAAGAGGGCTCGGCGACGACGGGAGAAGAGGCCATGTGGATCTCCTGGAACTCCTCGAGACAATTTGACGCTGGCGTCAAATTTCTATGCGATCTTACACGAGGCGCGGTGGGATTTCCTCGGCGGGTGCGTACGCCACCGGTGGAGAGCTTCCCGTCTTCGCCTGCCAGAGCGCGACGAAGGCGCCGGTCACGGCGAGATCATAAGAGAGGCTCACGAACATCTGCGCGAGGACGAGGACACCCGTCCCGGTCAGGAAAAGGGCAAGGGAGCGCCCGGCAACGAGAGACAGGGCGAAGCGGGGAACGAGAAACGCGAATCCGGCCACGAATCCGGCCCCGAGGCTCAACAGATACAGCAGCGCGACCCGCGGGAGCGAGGCGCGCGTCCACGACCCAGCCCGCGCGACGGCCTCGAGCGCGTCGACATCTTCGCTGGCGGCCAGGCGGCCCGCGACGAGGTAAAGCACGCGCAGGGCGACGGCCCCGCCGATCACGAGCGGGAGAATCAGAAGGAAGAGCGCGAAGGCCGCCACCATGAGGCCGCCACGTTCCGACGTCGCCGAAAGAACGGCGAGGCCGATGGGCACGAGGAGCAGAAGGACGAGGAACGAGAGCGCGAGGCCGTAGAGGTTCACGAGCGCGAAGAAGCGCCCGAAGAGCCGGCGGGCCGACGCCCGGAAGACGGACCCGAGCGCCGGGAGACGAAACGCGGAGAGGGGCGCCGTGTCGACGGCGTGCGCATCGATCGCGAGAAAAGAGCCCGTCACGCCCGCACGGATCCAGGCGGCGAACGCCGTCAGGAGAAGGAGGAGGACGAGGAGAGCCAGGAGGCCGCCGAGAAGGACGACCGGGGCGGCCAGCATGCCCTGGACGAGATTCTCGAGCGGCTCGAGAAGCGTCGTCGGGTTTCGTGCGAGCGCCGACATTCCCGGGAATCCGCGAGGAAGCCCCGCGACGCTCAGGAGCAGAACGAGGACGGGGGCGGCGACCGCCGCGAGGGCCGCCGCGACGAAAGCGAAAGGTGCGAGGATCAGACCGGGATTCGCCACGACCGCCGAGAGCCCGCGGTGGAACGCCTCGGGCGCCGGACGCGCGGGCGGGATCATCCGCTCAGACCTTGACGGCGCGCCAGGCCCGGTAATCGAGCCCGTCGAGCACGACGAGATCGCACATCTCGTAGAGGCGGCTCCGCACCATCGCGCCGATGCGCATCTCCAGAGTCTCCTCCCCCGCGCGCGCGGGAGTATCGGAGTAGTTCGAGGTGACGATGGTCAGGCGCTGGCGGTTGTAGCGGGTGTTGATGAGCCCGTAGAGCACGTCTCGAACCCAGTCGGTGGGGCGGCGCGCGCCGAGCTCGTCCAGGACGAGCAGCTCGGCGTCGCGATAAGGCGCGAGGACGTCGTCGGCGCTGTCCGGGTTCGCGCGCGAGAAGGTCGCCTGAATCCTCTCCAGAAGGTCCGAGAAGTCGCAGAAGATCCCCCGGACGCCGCAGTCCTCGATAAGGGTCTTGAGGATGGCCACCGAAAGGTGCGTCTTGCCCACGCCCACGGGCCCGACGAAGAGGAGACCCCGGTCCCTGGTCTTCCATTCCTCGACGAACTTGCGCGCGATCAGACTCGCGCGCATGTGGCTCGGAGAAGCTCCGGGGCGCTTCAGGTCGAAGTTCTCCACCCGGCAGTTCAAGTAGCGCTGGGGAATCTCGGCGGCCCTGAGGCGTGCTTCCGCGAGGCCGGCGGCCTTGCAATGGCACGCGACGACGCGGCCCTGCGGCGTCTCGAGGACGCCAAACCCCCTGCACACGGGGCAGGCTTCGGCGGCGGGAGCGTTCGCGGCCATGCGCTTCTAGGGCCTAGTTGAGGAACACTTTCAGCGCCCGGCTCTTCATCGTGCGCTTGATGCGGGCGATGGCCTGCGCCTCGATCTGCCGGACGCGCTCACGCGAGAGGCGCAGCTCCTCGCCGATCTCCTGAAGCGTCATCGGCTCCCGCTCGCCGTCCGAGCCGTCCTCCGGGATGCCGAAACGGCGGCAGAGGATCGCCCGCTCCTTTTTCGGAAGCGATCCGAGCAGGCTGCGCGTCTGCTCCACGGACGAACGCTGAAGGAGCTGGTCGTCGGCGGCCGCGACGGACGTCTGTTCGAGCGTATCCCCGAGCGTACGGTCCTCCTCGGCGCCGAAGAGCTCGGACAGCGACTCCGAGCTTCGCGACATGGCCATGAGATTCTCGGCCTCGTCCGGCTTGAGGCCGGCCTCGGCGGCGATTTCGTCCATCGTGGCCTCCCGGCCGAGCGACCGCGAGAGAGCCTCCTTCACGCGCGCCAGGCGGGAATGAAGCGTCGCTTGCTTGTGTGGGAGGCGGATGGCGCCCCACTGCTCGGACAGGGCGTTCGAGATCGCCTGCCGCACCCACCAGACGGCGTACGTGATGAACTTCACGCCGCGCTCGGGGTCGAAGCGCCGGGCTGCCTGGATGAGCCCGATGTTTCCCTCGTTGATGAGATCGAGGAAGGAGATGCCGGGAGAATGGAATCGCTTGGCGTAGGAGACCACGAATCTCAGGTTTCCGCGCACGAGCTCGTCGACGGCCTCGCGCCGCGCGTCCTCCGTGGAGTCGGCGCACTGGACGATCCGTCCGAGCTCCCGTTCCCGTTCGGGCGTGAGGATCGGGTATCTCGCGATGTCGTCGAGATACTTTCTCAGGACTTTCGAATCGTCCTCGGGACGCAGGTGCTGGCTCACGCGACGGTGATTATGTCCCCTCGCCCGGCGGGCCGGGGATCTCGTCAGCGCGCGCGCAGAACGATGGCGCCCCGGGGCCGGACGGCGAGCGCCCGGGAGGCGTCCGCGCCACGAGACGCGTGTTCGGCCGCCACGGCGCGAATGGACTCCATCAGGCGCCCCACCTCGCCCTCCATGCGCGCGAGCCGCGACTTCAGGTCGAGAATCACCTCCACGCCGGCCAGGTTCACGCCCAGCTCGCGCGTGAGGGTGAGGATGATCTCGAGCCGTTCGACCGTCTCGAGATCGTAAAGACGCGTGTTGCCCGACGAGCGGGCGGGCCGGATGAGGCCCTCGCGCTCGTAAAGGCGAAGCGTCTGCGGATGAACCCCGAACCGCCGCGCGACCACGCCGATGAAAACGTAGGCCTCACGCGCGGCCGGGGCCGGTCCGGGGGCCCGGTCGTCGGGCCGGGCCCCTTTGCGACGAGAATCCATCTCGCGACCTTATTTCTTCTGTTCCACGACCTCGGCGTCGATGACGTCGTCGGCCGGTTTGGACGAGGACGAATCGCCCGGCGCGGCACCGCCGCTTCCGCCGTCCCCCGCGGGAGCGCCCGTCGGGGCGGACTTGTAGAGCGCCTCGGCGATCTTGTAGCTGGCCTTCTGCAGGCTCTGAGCGGCCGTCTTCAGGGCGGCGGCGTCGCCCGAGCTCGCCTCGAGCACCTTCTTCGCTTCGGCGATCGCGACCTTGACGGACTCCTTCTCCGATTCGGGCACCTTGTCGCCGCTCTCGTCCACGAGCTTCTCGGTCGAGTAGACGAGGGCGTCGAGCGCGTTCTTCGCCTCGATCGCCTCGCGCCGCTTCTTGTCGTCCGCGCTGTGCGCTTCGGCATCCTTGACGAGCTTCTCGACTTCCTTCTTGTCGAGCCCCGAGGATGACGTGATCGTGATTTTCTGCTCCTTGCCCGTGCCGCGCTCCTTCGCCGACACGTTCAGGATGCCGTTCGCGTCGATGTCGAACGTGACCTCGACCTGAGGCATTCCGCGGGGAGCCGGCGGGATTCCCACGAGGGAAAAGACGCCGAGGAGCTTGTTGTCGCCGGCCATCTCGCGCTCGCCCTGGAGCACCTTGATCTCCACGGAAGTCTGGCCGTCCGAGGCGGTCGAGAACGTCTCGGCTTTCTTCGTGGGAATCGTCGTGTTGCGCTCGATGAGCCTCGTCATGACGCCGCCGAGCGTCTCGACGCCCAGCGAAAGCGGCGTGACGTCGAGGAGGAGCAGGTCCTTCACGTCGCCCGCGAGGACGCCGCCCTGCAAGGCCGCGCCGATCGCGACGACCTCGTCGGGGTTGACGGACTTGTTCGGCTCCTTGCCGAAAAACTCCTTCACGAGCTGCTGGATCTTCGGCATGCGCGTCTGGCCGCCGACGAGGACGACTTCGTCGATCTTCGAGGCGTCGAGCGCGGCGTCCTTGAGCGCCTGCCGGCAGGGTCCGATCGAGCGCTGGAGGAGGTCGTCGACCAGGGACTCGAGCTTCGCGCGCGTGAGCTTGATGTTGAGGTGCTTCGGCCCCGACGCGTCCGCCGTGATGAACGGCAGGTTCACGTCGGTCTCGACGGTCGTCGAGAGCTCGATTTTCGCTTTCTCGGCGGCTTCCTTGAGGCGCTGCGTCGCCATCGGATCCTTCGAAAGGTCGATTCCCTGATCCTTCTTGAACTCCGCCTGGAGCCATTCGACGATCCTCTGGTCGATGTTGTCGCCGCCGAGGTGCGTGTCGCCGTTCGTCGACTTGACCTCCACGACGCCCTCACCGACCTCGAGAATCGAGATGTCGAACGTGCCGCCGCCGAAATCGTAAACCGCGATCGTCTCGTTCTTCTTCTTGTCGAGGCCGTAGGCGAGCGCCGCGGCCGTCGGCTCGTTGACGAGCCGCTCGACCTTGAGTCCCGCGATCTGTCCCGCGTCCTTCGTGGCCTGGCGCTGCGCGTCGTTGAAATAGGCCGGCACCGTGATGACGGCGCGCTCCACCTTCTCGCCGAGGTACGCCTCTGCGGCCTCCTTCAGCTTCGTCAGAATCATCGCGGAGATCTCGGGCGGAGACAGCTCCTTGCCCCCCACGGACACGCGCGCGTCCCCGTTGCTCGAGCGGATGACCTTGTAGGGCACCATCTTCATCTCGTCGTTGACCTCGTCGAAGCGGCGGCCCATGAACCGCTTGATCGAGTACACGGTGTTTTCGGAATTCGTCACGGCCTGCCGCTTGGCGACCTGGCCCACCAGGCGCTCGCCCGCCTTGGCATAGGCGACGACGGAAGGCGTCGTCCGTCCGCCTTCCGAGTTCGCGATGACCTCAACCGTGCCGCCCTCGAGGACGGCGACGACGCTGTTCGTGGTGCCGAGGTCGATACCGATGATCTTGCTCATTGCGGGTTTTCCTTCCAGACCCCTTGGCTTACGAGGTCCCAAGGCAATCTAGAATCTTAGCGCGTCTTTGTCAAGTTCTAGTTTCGACACACCTACAGCGCAGAATAAGATAATGTAAACTACTCCATTATAACGATTTCCTTCGGCGACCGCGGCTGAATGTCGACTTCCTTGCGGTTGCCTCGAAGGACGAGAGTTCGCGAAAACAGCAGATCCGGGTCGGTTTGGCCGAGCGGATTGAAGCCCACCAGATAGAACTTCTCGTCCTGGACGATGTAGCGGTACGTGGCCCCCCACGGGTCCTTGAGATCGGCCGGCGCCAGGATATGGGAGGTCACGAGCGCCTCGACCGTCTCCGGAAGGCGTCCGAAGAGAAGCGTGTAGGAGTCGACTCCTTCCGCAACGCGCCGGAGCCTGAGAAGGGAAAGGGACTTCTTGAACCCGTCGGCGAGCTGGATGCGCCGCGGCGGCAGCGTGAGAAGGTTGAGAGGGTTGTGCGACTGGAACTTGAACGCGATCAGCGCGAGCAGGGCGAGACCGAGGCCGGCGAGAAGAGCGACGTCGAGCGGCCTCCTGGCCGGACGCGCCACGGCGGGGACCTCGGCGACGAGCGCTTCCGGAGGGAGCTCCTCGGGGCGCGGCGCGCTCTCCTCGATGAGCCCACGGCTCAGGAGGTCGAAAAACGCCTTGCACCCCTCGAACTCCGACAGGAATGCCACCTCGTTGATTTCCCCGACGGTTCGGCGGCCGTCCACGAGCTCGTAGACGGACCACTCGGCGCGCGAGACACGGATCGGATCGAGCCGTTTCTCGCGGGCCCGGCGCCCGAGCGAGGAGTCCTCGACGTCCTCGACGGTGTCCTCGTCCTCGGCCGGTATGACGGGCTGCGCGACCGGGACCTTCTGGTACACGATGTCGAGAGACCACACCACCTTCTCGACGATCGGCCACTCGTCGATCATCCGGGCGCCTTCCATCAGGAGACGCTCGACGGCGATGGGCGTCGTCGATTCCGCGTCGTAGTCGACGTGATCCGTCTGCTCGAAGACGTAGTCGCCGTCGGTCCACCGAAAGAGACCGTAAGCGATGCGCTTGATCTGGATGTCGAGGCCGTCGCGCAGATCCAGCGCGGAGCAGAAGCCGCTGTTGAGCAGGATGAAGCCGAGCCGCTGCAGCGTCTGGGCCTGGATCTCGAGGGCGCGCGCGAGAGCTTCCGACGTCAGGCGACGCGTCTTGACGAGAACGGTACCGAGGCGCGTGTCGAGCCGCTGCGCGGAGGACTCGGCCGAGACGAGCATCCCCTCGACAAACCCGAGCGTCACGGTGTCGGCAGAGCCGCGCACGGTCAGGAGACCCGTCTTGTGCTGAAGCGAGATGAGCTGGAAGATGTCCGCCAGCGAAAAATCCCGGAGCGTGCCTTCGAGCGACATCCGTCAGGCCTTCCGCGTCGACGTGACGAAGCCCGCGATCCAGCCCGCCACCGCGACGAGCAGCGAGAACGAGACGCCGGTCGTTCCGGCCGCGAGCGTCGGCCGCGGAAGTGTCGCGAGCGCGTCTCGAAGAAGGAGGGAGAGAGAGCCGAACGCGAAGAGCCCGAAGGCGATCGCCGCCGCCACGAGGCGCGAGTCGAGAAACGCGGCCGAGCCCGGGAGCAGGCTGTTCAGGATCAGGCGCATCCGCTCCTCGAGCGACTGGCGCCTCCTCACGTCCTCGAGCTTCTGGAGCTTCGTCTCGATGGCGACGCCGTCCTTCTTGAGATACACGTGCACGCACTGTGAGCACAGGAGGGCGCTCTCCCCAGGCGGCTTGCAAAGCCGACAGAAGGCCCGGCCGCACTTCTGGCATTCGGACGCGTACCCGCGCCCCCGCTTGCGCGACCGGTCGAGAAAGAAGGCCGCGCCGATCGCGACGGGAACGGCCCAGAAGAGCGGGACGCCGAAGTCGGCCGGCGCCGAGCCTTTCGCGAGGCGTGGAAGGCCAAGGCCCTCGCCGAGCCGGTGGCTGCGGTAGTGCCCCAGAAGGCGCCGGGCGCGGGTGTCGCGCTCCATGCGCTCGATTTTCCTACGCGCCTCGTCCAGCGTGTAGCTGATCGAGACGACCTTCACGAGAGTCGGCGTCTCCTGAAAAGCCTGGACCGCGCGCGCGTCGAGGGCCCGCGCCTCCTGGAGCGTCAGGGCGGCCGCGGACGTCCGAAACGTCTCGGCGTAGAGCAGAGCGAGGTTGTACCGGGCCGCGATGCTCCGCCCATCGCGTTTCAGCGCTTCCTGGTAGTCCTCCTGCGCCGAGCCGAGCTCGCCGTCCACGAACCTGATGTTTCCGCGGTTGACGAGGCACCGAACGTCTCTCGGGGCCACGAGGGAACCCGTGGTGTACTCGGCGATCGCCCGGTCGTTCTGCCCGAGCGCCTGATAGAGGCGCCCGAGAAGAAAGCGGATGTCCACGTCATCGGGCACGATGTTCTTGGCCGCTTCGAGGTTGTCGAGGACGCGCTGGTCGTAGCGGGACTCCTTTAGCGCCTCTGCGGCCCGCAGGATCGGGGACGACGTGATGCTCAGGTCGTACGCGACCCGGTCCAGCGCCGGCACGAGCAGCATCGAGAGAGCGAGCGCGAGACCGGTCGCGAGCTTCTGCCGCGTGCTCGCGTAGCCGAAGATCAGGACGAAAAGGAACAGCGCGAGCCAGAGCACGTCCAGCGAGAGGAGGAGAGGCGCGACGAGGAACGCCGCGACCGCGAGGCCGGTCACGCGGCCATGGAGAAACCCGCCGGCCGACTCCCTGAGGTCGTGAACGAGGCACGGCCCGTGCCGCGCGAGGAGCACGAGAATGGCCGTGAGGGCGGCGGCTGAGACCGTGAAAAGGAGGATCAGGACCGCGCGCACCAGCACGACCCGCCGCGATTCGGCATCGGCGATCGTCGCGCGCATCGCGCCGAGAAGCTCCGGGAGGAGGCTGCCCCATTCCCGTGACGAGGCCGCGAGCGAGAGGCGCGCCCAGCGCGGCTCGGGAAGGTCGGGATCGAGACGCACCGCGGCCGTGAAGGCGTCATGCGCGCGCGCGCGCTTCCCGGCGGCGAGCTCGCGACGCCCGAGAAGCGTCGCCGACAAGGCGAGGTCCGTCATGCGCCGGATTTCGATCTTTTGGGCGTGCTTGAGGATCTCATCGACCTTGGCGCTCGCCAGCGGGCTGTCTCCCTCTTCCTGCGCGGCGAGCCATCCGAACCAGTTTCCCCGAACGAGGTTACGGAACGCCGTCTCGCTGGATTCACCAGGTGCGACGAGGACCTGAGAACGAGCGCGAGCCGCAGGAAGGAGCACGAGAAGGACGAGAAGCGACGCGGCGACTCGCCCGTGCCGGACCGCGCCGCGCCGCGCCGACGGAGTCGTCCCGGAGGACCTCAGCCGCGCCTCGCCGCGGGGGGCGGGATCGGAGACTTGGGTTTCGGCGGAGCCGCGAGCCGGGTGAACGCGAGCTGGAGCTCGCCGAGCAATCCGTCGACGGCGTCGGTCTCCTCGAAGGAAAGCCGCCCGCGCGTCTTTTCGCGCAGCGCAGCGAGAGAGTCGACGATCTGCCGGGCGCCCGCGAGATCCACCTGCCGGCGCCCGGTCGCCGGGTCGGGGAATCCCTCCATGTACAGCGCGGCTGTCTGCGCGAGCATGTCGAGAAGGCGAAGGAACGCGGGGCTGGTGGTCGGCAAAGCTCCGGCCGGCGCGGGCTCGGCCGTGGCGGCCGCGGCCGGTTCGGGCGCCGGGTCGGGCGCCGCGAGCTCCGCCTTCACCTCCTCGCGCACCTCGCCGTCGGCCGTGAAGAGTCGGTGGTCCACGACCTTGATGGGCTTCTCGCTTTCGGACATAAATCCCCTCGGGTCAGAGTATTTTACGTAAACGCCGGGAGGTTGCGCTCATGGGAGATTTTGACGCCGCCGGGGCGCTCGTGGCGCTCATGGGGAGGCTTCGAAACGAGTGCCCCTGGGACAGGAAGCAGACGGACCGCGACCTCGCGGGATACCTTCTCGAAGAATGCTACGAAGTCCTCGAGGCCCTCTCCCGCGAGGACTGGCAGGAGCTCGAGGGCGAGCTGGGCGACCTCCTTTTCCAGATCGTCTTTCTCGCGAAACTCGGCCAGGAGCGCGGCGCCTTCGACTTCGAAAGCATCGCACGGCGCATCCACGACAAGATGGTCGCCAGACACCCGCACGTCTTCGGCGAGGCCGCCGTCAAGGACGCCGACGGCGTGAGGATCCAGTGGGAAGAGCTCAAACGCGTGGAGCGCGAGAAGGAGGGCCGCCCTCCTTCTCCCTTCGACGGCGTCCCGCGGGCCCTTCCCGCTCTTCTGAAGGCCGTGCGCCTGACCTCGCGGGCGGCGGACCTCGGCTTCGACTGGGAGCGCGACGCGGACGTCCTCGTCAAGCTGGACGAGGAAGTCGCCGAATTCAAGGCCGAGCTGTCGGCGCCGGGAGGGGAGCGAAAGGAGCGCGTGGCGGCCGAAATCGGCGACCTCCTCTTCACCGTCGTGAACGTCTCCCGCCGCCATGGCGTCGATCCCGAGGCGGCGCTCCAATCCACGAACGACAAGTTCCGGCGGCGCTTCGAGGAAGTGGCGCGGCGGGCAAAGGCGGCCGGGAAAGAGGTCAAGGCGACACCCCTCGCAGAGCTGGATGCTCTATGGGACGAGGTGAAGTCTGAAGAGAAGAAAAAGAAAGATGCTTAGAAAGCGTTAGGAATAAGAAGCGTTTCAACTATCGGCGGCTGCATCAGCAGCCGCCGCATATAAGAATCTATTGGTCTAAGGGACCAGCTCCGAAACGCGCACGGCTCTCGGGCCCTCTTTCTTTCCGAGCAATCCGAGCTTTTCCGAAAGGAACGCGAGAGTCTCCTTCCGGGGATGGCCGATCACGATGGCCTGACCCTTCTTCGCCGCCAGGGCCAGCGCGTGCTCCCAAGCCGCGTCGAGCGCCTCGGGGACTCCACCCTTCGCGGACGTCTCGGCCGCGACGTCGTCGAGGAACACATCCCGCGCGAGAAACGGAACGCGCATCGCGGCCGCCTCCGCGCCCGCCACCGAGGCGTTCGTGGTCCGCGAGTCGAGGAAGAACAGGCCCCTTTCTTTGACGACGCCGAGGACCGCGCGCACGACGCGCGCGTCGGCTGTCGCCTTGGAGCCCTGATGGTTGTTGACGCCGATCGCCCCCGGCGCCTTCCCGAGGGCCGCGAGGACCCGGCCGCGAATGGCATCGTCGTCGTCCCGGGCGCCGATCGCCTCGGCTTCGGACCCGCCCGACTCCGGCTCCATCGGCAGATGGACGAGAAGGTCCCAGCCCTTCTCCCGCGCCAGCAGGACCGCGCGGGACGCGAAGGGCGCGCTCGGAATCACCGCGATGGCGAAGGGGGCGTCCCAGCGGGCGAGAGTTTTCAGCGCGCGCTCGTCGTAGCCGACGTCGTCGACGACGATCGCGACAACTCCCCCCCGCCGGCGGTCGGCGGGCTCGAAATCGGACGGGAGCGCCGGCGCCGGCCGCGCCGCCACGGGAGGCGCCGGCTGTTGCGCGCTTTTCGAGGGCGTGGGACGCGAGCCGGACGCGGGCGGCTCTCTGCGGCGCGTACAGCCTCGAAAGAAGAACGTCGCAGAGGCGCCGAGAGCCACTCCGAAGACGACGAGAAGGGCGCCTCGAAGACCCAGGCGCGCCCGCGTCTTCTGGCGCGTCACGCGGCTGCTTTGGCCCGGATCGAAGATTCCGCCAGAACCTGGAGCCCCCGCTTGAGGATCGGATCGAGATGGCCGGCGGCTTCATCCGCCGGGCTGTGGAAGACCCGGTCGTCGGGCTGCAGACCCTTCGGACACAGCGTCTTCCCGGCCACCGTCCGGATCTTCCCGACGGAAAGCTTCAACGAGCCGCCGCTCGAGAGCCTCACGACCTGCGCCGTGAAGCCCATGCCGACCGTCGGCTCACCCACGAGGCGGACGGCGAGCTTCACCTTGTCGGCATCCTTCGTGGCCTCCGCGCCCGGATCAAAGGCCTCCTGCAGGTCCGCGTCCTCCGCATTCGCCTTCCTGTCGACGGCCACGAGCTTCGCGGCGCCGTCGCGCGAGCCCGCGTCGCGCACGGCGGCCGCGAAGAGCTCGGCCGCTCCGGCCGTCCCGCTGTCGACGAGAACGACGAGGCGGCTCTCGTGCACGCGTTCGCCGGGCTCGGAACGAAACGTCTTCGTCTCGATCCGGCGGCCGGAGAGTTCGCCGAGGGGCCCGGCAGGCACGAAAAGGGCTGCCGCGCGCGCCGCCTCGTCGAACGACCCCATCGCGCTGCTGCGCAGGTCGAGGACGAGCGGCCGCGTGCGGTCGAGAGGCTTGAGAATGTCCTTCAGAGCGGACGTCGTGCCGGGCGTGAAGGCGGGAATGTGAATCACCGTCTCGCCGTCCACGCGCTCGGCCGAGGGCGCCGCGGGAGTCCAGCTTGCCCGCACGATGTCGAACGTGCGGTGGCGCGGCTTCCCTTCACGCACGACCGCGAGGCGAACCCGACCTCCGGCCTTGCCCGAAAGCCGGGATTCGAGCTCCCAGAGCGCCATGCCCCGGGTGAGCTGCCCGTCGACCTTCTCGA
>JBGQDL010000033.1:0-27548 GCA_041495865.1 Thermoanaerobaculia bacterium
GTCTACGACGGGGAGCTGCACCGGGTCCACAGCGTGCTTCACAAGACGCCCGGCAACCTCAGGGGATTCGTTCAGGCGAAGCTCCGGAACCTGAAGTCCGGCGCCATGAACGAGCACCGGTTCCGGTCGGAGGACAAGATGGAGAAGGCCTCCCTCGACACGCACGAGATGCAGTACCTCTACTCGGACGGCGAGGGGCATCATTTCATGAACCAGGAGACCTTCGATCAGGTGCGGCTCCACGACGAGGTCGTGGGCGATTCGATGAAGTACCTGCTGCCCGAGACCGTGATCACGGTCGACTTCTACGAGGACAACCCGGTCTCCGTCGAGCTCCCGACGACCGTGAACCTCAGGATTCTCGAGACGGAGCCCGGGATGAAGGGCGCGACGGCGTCGGCGTCGTACAAGCCCGCGAAGCTCGAGACCGGCCTCGTCGTGCAGGTCCCCCAGTTCGTCGAGGCGGGAACGGTCATCAAGATCGACACGCGCGACGACGCCTATCTGGAGCGCGTTTCCTGAACCTCCTGCTCGCGGCCGTCTTGAGCGGGGCGCTCGGCGCCGAAGGCGACATGTCGCCGGGCGCGTCCGTCGTCGGGATGCCCGGAGGAGGCCGGCCGACGGCGTCCGTTGCCGACGCGTCAGCCAATCCGCCCGCGGCCCTGACGCAGCCCTGCCCGGCCCGCGACCCGGAGGACGGTCGCTGTTATCCGTCGGCGGACGCGGCGGACCTCGCCTGGCTCGCGCGTTCCGGCAATACGGCTGCGATTGCCGCTCGCAGGAGTGACGCGCCCGAGGAGGATCCCGACGATCCGGACGACCCTTCGGATTCCGAAGGCGGCGCGCTCGCCCCTCCCGACCCGGCGGTGAAGCCGTCCACGAACCCGGCGCGCCTCGCGTTCTGGAAAAACCTCGCGAAGACGGTCACCGGCCTCGTCGTGCGCAAGACGAACAACCGGCCCGTCTCGGTGCCCGAGGGCGAGCTGGCCGAGCTCTTTTCGACCGACTTTCCGCTGCCACTCGAGGCATTCGACCGCGTGAAGTTCCGCGACACGTTTCTCGCCAGGCGCGGCACGAAAAAGACGCATCACGCGATCGACCTGCCCGCCCCGCGCGGAACTCCCGTGGTGGCCGTTGCGGAAGGCTTTCTCGAGCGCCTCGGCCACGACAAGAGGGGCGGAAAAGTCGTCTATCTGCGCGACACGTCGGGGAAGTACACGTTCTTCTACGCCCATCTCTCGCGTCACGAAAAGGGCCTGAAGCCGGGTGATCGCGTCGTGAAGGGACAGCGCCTCGGAGATGTCGGCGCGACCGGCCACGTCATCGGCGGGCCCCACCTGCACTTCGCCATCTTCCGCGACGAGGACACCGCCGGCCGCGCCCTCGTCGTGAATCCCTACCTCGTCTTCAGCCCGCTGCTCGGGACTCCGTAGAGGCGAGGGTAGAGGCGAGGCCGGGGCCGGGGGGCATTCCTCGATCCCGCCGCCGAGACCGCTGACTTTTCCCGCTCGGCCCGGACTCTATATAGAGAGGGGACGGGAAGGGGCACACTTTGAAGAACCGCCTTGCGCGCGAGGAATCCGCAGCCGAGCACGGCCCGCTCTCGCTGCCGGTTCGGGATGCGCTCGAGCTCATTGCCGAATCGAAGGTTCCCGCCTACGGCATGGATCGCCACGACCGCATCGTCTACTGGAACGATGGCGCGACGAAGGCGCTGGGCTGGTCCGGCGACGAAGTGCTCGGCAAGATGTGCTACGACGTCCTCGCCGGGCGAGACCTCTTCGGCAACCGCTACTGCACACGCGAGTGTCCCGTCGTGCGCGCGGCCATCGCGGGCGACGAGGTGCGGCCCTTCATGATCGACGCAAGGAAGAAGGAATCTCAGGTCTCCGTCAAGCTCATCGTCCGCGCCGTTCCGCTGCCCGCCGCGGGCCCGTCGTTCGCGGTGCTCATGCACCTCCTCGACCCCGAGGGTCCCGGCCTCGACGCCCTCGTTTCGTCGCTGCGCTCGGCCGTGCGCGAGCCGGCCGGCCTCCCTCCCGTCGACCCGCCGATTTCCGTTTCCCCGCTCAGCGTGCGCGAGCGGGAGATCGTGATGCTGCTCTCGAACGGCTACGCGGCGCTCAACATCTCGGCGAAGCTGAACCTCTCGCTCAGGACCGTGCGAAACCACATCTACAACATCCTCCGCGAGCTGGAGGTCCACAGCCAGATCGAAGCCGTGGCGCTCTCGTTCCGGCGCGGCTGGATCTGACGTCCCCGCTCCGGCGGGAGAAGAAGATCCAGGCCCGGGAGGCCGAAGTTGAGGCCGGGAGGATAGACTGACCTCCCTGTGGCCTGGGACGATCGCGACGTCGCGGAGCCGGGCGTCTCCCGCGACCGGTTCCTTTCGGAATTCGCCCTCGCGCTCGTCGAGGGAGTGGAGCTTCAGGAGTTCCTCGACTGGTCGGTCGCGCAGATCGGAAGGATTCTCGGCGTTGACCGCCTGACGCTCTTTCTCTTCGAAGCCGGCGCGCGCATGGCTGGCGCCGCGCTCGCCGTTCGGACATCCTGGGCCGCCGACGGCATCACGGCGGCCCCCGCGATGTTGCCCGTGCCGGAGAGCCTCTTGTCGGCGCATCTCGCGAAGTTCGAGTCCCTCGTCGCCGAGGATGTTTTCCAGGAGCCGGCCCTCGCCGAGAGCGAGGCCTCTCTCCGCCTGCTGGGCACCAAGTCGCTGCTCGCCGTCCCGGTCGGCATCGACGGGGTCCTTCGGGGATTCGTCGCCGCGGCCACCGTGCGGGAGCGCCGTGTCTGGACGCCGGACGACGTCGCTTTCGTCGAGTCGGCGGCTCATCACCTGTCCGCGGCGTTCAAGCAGACCGAGCTCGTGGAGGAGCTCGGGAGGGAGCGAGACCGGCTCTCGGTGCTCTTCGACCTCGCGTCGGCTGTTCAGCGGTCCACGACGGTGAGCGACGTCGTCGAAACGGCCCTCTCCGGGCTGCGCGACACCCTGCTCTTTCCCGTCGGCGTCTTCTCGCTCATCGCTCCTGAAGGAGATGCCGTCGTCGCCCTGGGCGGGTATGGCGACGCCGACCCGGGAGGCTTTTCGGGACGCATCCCGCTGACGCCGGAGCGGCCGACCGTCTCGTTCCGCGTCCTCGAATCGGGGCAGCCCCTCATCGTGAACGAGGTCGAGGAGGAGCCCGAGGGCCCCTCGAAGGACCGTTACCGGCAGCTTGGGGCGCGTTCGTTCGGCGTCTTTCCCATGCGGTCCGCGGGCAAGACGATCGGCGTCATGAGCGTCGCGAGCCGCGAAACCCCCCGCCGGATCGAGTTCGACGACATCGAGACCCTTCAGTCTCTCGCGGACTTCGTGGGCGTGGCGCTCGAGCAGCGGCGCTCGGCGCATGCGGTGGCGGAGGCGATGCGGGAAGCTCGGACGCTGGCGGACGCCTCTCACGTGCTCCTGACGCGCACCGCCGACCGGCGGGTCCTTCTCGGCCAGATCCTCGACGCGCTCGCTCTGCACTTCGGCCACGAAGCGTGCAGCCTCCTCCTCGTGGATCAGGAGCGCCATGTCCTCGTCCAGATCGGCCGGCGCGGCCTGTGGTGGCACCCGGTCGACCCCGTTTCCGTGATCCCGCTCGACGCGCCAGGCCTCATCCCGCTCGCCGCGCGCTCGGGGCGTGTCGTGAACGCGCCCGACGTGGCAAGGGAGCCGGACTACGTCGTGGGCTGGGTCGACGCGCGTTCGGAGCTCGTCGTTCCGCTGATCCTCGACGACCGCGTCGTCGGCGTCTTCGACCTGCAGTCGGGGCGTCCGAATGCCTTCTCGGACGCGGACGCCCGCACGATTCGCTCCTTCGCCGAGCGCGCCGCCCTGGCGCTGCGTCTGTCCGAGCTCGTCGGCACACTCGAGAACCGCACGCGCGTTCTCGAAGCCGTGACGCGCGCGACGCAGCTCCTCAACTTCCGCCTCCACGCGCCGGACGTCCTGGCCTCGATCGTCGAGGAGACGACGCGCGCGTTCCCGGGCGCCGACGGCTGCGTCGCGTGGGTGTGCGACGCGGCCGGTACGCACCTGTCCGTCGCCGCCGCCGACGGCGTCGGCGAGATAACCTTGCTCGCGGCCGGTTCCTCGTCGCATCCCCTCATGCAGCTGAAGTGCGCGGGGCGGGCCTTTCTCGAGAACCGACCCGCGTTCACCCAGGTGTCGGGATTCGACGACCTTTCCTCCGGATGGGACCCGGAAGCGCGCGCACGGGCGCGAGCCGCCGTCGAGAACGCGGAGGTGCACTCTCTCATGGCCGTGCCGATCCGGGTCGGTGATCATCGCCTCGGCGTCCTCGAGGTGCTGGCAATCGGACGCGACGCCTTCACGCCGGAAGACGGCGAGACGCTCGCGCTCCTCGCCGAGCAGTCCGCCATCGCGCTCCGGAACGCGCGCCTCATCGAGGAGCTCCAGAGGAGCAACCGGCTGAAGGACGATTTCCTCGCGAACCTCTCTCACGAGATTCGCACGCCTCTGACCGGAATCGTGGGCTGGGCCGAGGTTCTGCTCGACTCCCACAAGGACGACGCGGCCGCGCGGCGCGCGCTCGAGGCGATCCTCGGGCAGGCCGATACGCTCAGTCGCATGCTGGCCGATCTGATCGACCTGTCGCGGATCGACAACTTCGGACTCGAGCTCCGCCGGAGAAGAGTCGCGGTCCCCGAGATCCTGGCGGCCGCTCTCGACGCGGTGAGTCCGGGCGCCCGGCGCAAGGGCGTCGCGATCCGCTGCGCGCTCGATCCGGACCTGCCGCCCCTCGAGGGCGACGCGGTGCGCCTCAAGCAGGTTCTCTGGAACCTCCTGACGAACGGCGTCAAGTTCTCGCCCGCCGGCGGAACGGTGCACGTTTTCGGCCGGCGTGTCCCCGGCGGAGGGCTGGAGATCGCCGTGGAGGACGAGGGGCACGGCATCGACCCAAAATTCCTTCCGCTCGTCTTCGACCGCTTCCGGCAGGAAGAGACGTCCTCGAACCGGCGCTTCGGCGGCTTGGGCATCGGCCTCGCGATCGCGCGCGCGATCGTTCTCGCGCACGGCGGAACGATCGTCGCCGAGAGCGAGGGACGCGAACGCGGCAGCCGCTTTCGTGTCACCTTCCCCGCCGACCGCGTCGTGGCCCGTTCGGAAGACCTTCCCCGGGACAAGCACGAGGCGGCCCGATGACCCCGCACGAAGTCGCGCTCCTCGAGGAGCGCCTCCGGCAAGCCGAGGAGCGGATCGCCGCCCTGAACCGGATCGGCATCGCCCTGTCCGCAGAACGAGACCTCGAGAAGCTTCTCGAGACGATCCTGACGGAATCCCGGCGGTTTTCGGCCTCCGAAGCGGGGAGCCTCTACCTCGTGGAGGACGCGTCCGAAGGTTCCCGCTTGCGGTTCAGGCTCGCGCAGAACGACGCGATTTCCTTCGCCTTTTCCGAGCACACCGTTCCGGCGGACGAAACGAGCGTCGCCGGCTGGGTCGCCGTCCACGGAGAGCCCCTCGTCCTCGAGAACGCTTACGCGCTTCCCGAGGGCGCTCCCTTCCGCCACAACCAGGCCTTCGACGAGGCGACCGGCTTCCGCACGCGCGCCATGCTCGTCGTCCCCATGAAGGACCATCGCGGCGAGCTCGTCGGCGTCCTGCAGCTGATGAACCGGCGCGGGAGAACGCCGGGAACGTATGAATCCTACCCGAACGACCTCGTGCCCCTTCTCCTTTCCCTCGCGACGCAGGCGGCCGTCTGCCTGAAGGCGAACCGCCTGACCGCCTCGATCCGCACGCTCTTCGAGGATTTCGCGCGCGCGGCGATCTTCGCGGTCGAGCAGCGTGATCCGACGACTGCTGGCCACAGCACCCGGGTCTCGACCCTGTCCGTCCAGCTCGCGCGCCTCGTGGACCGCGCCCACGACGGTCCGTACGCCGGCGTGACGTTCTCGCGCGAGGAGCTGCGGGAGATCGGGACGGCGGCGCTCCTGCACGATTTCGGGAAGGTCTCTATTCCCGAGCGCGTCCTCGTCAAGGCGAAGAAGCTCTCCGAGGAGGGGCTCGGAAAGATCCGCGACCGATTCGACTCCTCGCTCGCGGCGACCGAGGCCGCCGACGCCCGCACCCTCCTCGAGCGGCTCTTGCGCGAGGGTGGCCGCGTGAGTGCCGGCGACCTCGCGGCCCTGGACGCCGGAGCGGCGGAGCGCGCCCGCGAATTCGAGGCTCTCTTCGAGGAAATCGTCGCCGCGAACGAGCCCACCGTCATGCCGAAAGACGCGCGGGGCCGCCTCGAGGAACTTCTCATTCGCCGCACGCGCGACCGCCGCGGACGCGACGCGACGCTCCTCCTCCCCGAGGAGTTCCGCTTCCTGTCCATCACGCAGGGCAGCCTCTCGGAGAACGAGCGCCGCGCCGTCGAGAGTCATGTCTCGCACACATGGCAGTTTCTCCTGACGATTCCATGGACGCCGGACCTCGCGCGCGTGCCCGAGATCGCGTTCGCCCACCACGAGAGGCTCGACGGCACCGGCTATCCCCGCGGTCTGAATCGCGAGGACATTCCTCCGGCGGCGCGCGCTCTCGCGGTGTGCGACATCTACGACGCGTTGACCGCCTCCGACCGGCCCTACAAGAAGGCCGTCCCGCGCGAGGCCGCGCTCGGCCTCCTGGAGGGGGAGGCGAAGCGCGACCGGCTCGATTCCTGGATGGTCTCGGCGTTCATCGAGGGGAAAGTCTGGACATCGCTCGCGCCCTGAGCGCGGCGGCGGCCGCGTGGCTCCTGCTGTCGCCCTCCTCGGCCGCGGCGGCCCCGGCGAGGTGGCACTTCTCGTTCGGGAACTGGCAGATTTCGATTTTCTTCGAAAGGGAAGAGGGGAGAGGAGATACGACGCGGCTGCTCATGGACGCCGGGGCAGGGCGATTCGTCTTCGTTTCCTCGCAGGATCCCTCCGGCCGGGACTCGACGGAGGGCATCCGCCGTCTCCCGGACGGCGAGACGCTCACGCGGCGCCTCGTTCTCTCGAGCTTCGAAGAAATCCCCGCGTGCTCTTCGGTCCGGCCGCCGGACGCGTGCGTCGTGCTGACGGGCGCGAACGGGACGCTCGCGGCCCCGATCTCCGGCTTCGCAGGCGAGTCAGGAGCCCCTCTCCGGGCGCGGGCCGCCTCGCTCGTCTCGCCGGCGATGCGCGATGCCCTCTTCGGCCTCGCGCCCGTGCTTCCCGCGGTCGCGGAGTTCGGCTCTTATTCGAAGGACTTCCTCGGCCTCATCTGGCCCCGGCGCTTCATGAAGCCGCAGTCTCTCCGCAGGGGCGAACGCAAGCCGGGCTGCGACTTCGAGGCGACGTTCGGCTACCCCTGCGACGCGGAGGCGCGGCGGCGCGAGGAGAAGCGGTTCGCGGACGCGGTGCGTTGAGCCGCGAGCCTCCGGGGTAATCTCGAGCCTCGGGATGAGCGACGACGCCGCCACTCCGCACCGATATGTCCTCCGGCGTGCCGCGAGAGCGAAGGGCTATCGCGTCGACTACGCGCGCGAGCTGAACGAGGAGCAGAAGGCCGTGGTGTTCGCGCCCGACGGTCCGACGCTCGTCGTCGCGGGAGCCGGCTCGGGCAAGACGCGCACGCTCGTGTACCGCGTCTCACGCCTCATCGAAGACGGCGCCGACCCCGCGTCTCTCCTTCTCCTCACCTTCACGAACCGCGCCGCGCGCGAGATGAAGCGCCGCGTCGAGGCGCTCATCGGCGCCGACCTGAATCGCGCGACGGCGGGGACGTTCCATTCGGTGGCCGCGCGTCTCCTGCGCCCGCACGCGGAGCTTCTCGGCTACCGCCCGAACTTCGGGATCCTCGACTCGGAGGACACGAAGGACCTCCTCGAGTCGGCGACGTCCGACATCGGCGTTCCCGTCACCGAGCGACGCTTCCCGAAGGGCGACCTTCTCCGGGCCATCGTGTCCCTGTGTGTGAACACGGGAAGGCCGCTCGACGACGTCATCACGGCCGACCACCCGCACTTCCTTCCCCAGCTCGAAGCGATCCGGACCGTCGTCCACCGTTATCTCGAGCGCAAGGTCGCGGCGAACGGCATGGATTACGACGACCTCCTCCTGAACTGGAAGCGGCTCATGCTCGAGCGCCCGGAGATCCGGAAGGTCCTCGGCGCGCGCTTCCGGCACGTCCTCGTGGACGAGTATCAGGACGTCAACCGCCTGCAGTCGGGCCTCGTGGACCTCGTCGTGAATGACGTCGAGACGCCCAACGTCATGGTCGTGGGCGACGACGCGCAGTCGATCTATTCCTTCCGCGGGGCGGACTTCGAGGCTCTCCTCGGCTTTCCGGACCGTCATCCCGGCACACGGGTCTTTTCGCTCGAGACGAACTACCGCTCCACCCCGGAAATCCTCCGGCTCGCCGACGCCTCCATCGCGCACAACGCGCGCCGCTTCGAGAAGACGCTTCGCGCGACGCGGCCCTCGGGCGCCGAGGTGGCGGTCATCGGAGCGGGCGACGTGGGTCAGCAGGCGGAGTTCGTCGCCCAGCGCGTCCTCGAGCTCAGGGACGAGGGCACGCCGCTCCCGGAGATCGCCGTCCTCTATCGCGCGCACCACCAGGCGCTCGAGCTGCAGATCGAGCTGACGCGGCGCGGCATTCCCTACGAGATCCGCTCCGGCCTGCGCTTCTTCGAGCAGCAGCACGTCAAGGACGCCCTCGCGTACCTTCGCCTCCTCGTGAACCCGAAGGAAGAGATGGCCTTCAAGCGCATTCTCAAGCTGCTTCCGAAGGTGGGGGAGCGGACGGCCGCGACTCTCTGGACCGCGGTCGGAGGCGATCCCGATCCCGTCGGCTCCTTCCTGCGCCTCGACCTGCGGAAGGCGCCGGCGGGCGCGCAAGCCGGCCTGAAGAAGCTCGCGGCCACGCTCGAGTCGCTGCGCCGGCCGTCTTACCTGTCGGCGCCGGCCGAAGCGATCCGGTATGTCGTGGACGAGGGCGGCTACGCGGACGTGGCCCGATCGAGGTTCGAGAACCACCAGGCCCGGCTCGACGACCTCGAGGCGCTCGCGCAATTCGCGCTCCCGTACGACGGGATCGAGAGCTTCCTCGAGGAGGTCACGCTCTTTGGCGAGCCCTCCGGCGAGAGCACGCTCGCGGGCGAGAACGACGACGAGCGCCTCGTCCTCTCGTCGATCCACCAAGCCAAGGGCCTCGAGTGGCGCGCCGTCTTCGTGATCGGCCTCATCGAGGACCGCTTCCCGAACGCGCGTGCCGCGAGGACCGCGGAGGGGCTCGAAGAGGAGAGGCGCCTCTTCTACGTGGCCGCGACGCGCGCGAAGGACGAGCTCTTCCTCGTCCACCCGCTCGCCGCGTACGACCGCTCCGGCATCCTCGCCGTCACGGAGGCCAGTCGCTTCCTCCGCGAGCTCGAGGAGAGCCTCTACGAGCGCTGGGTCCTCGAGGCGGGTCCGCCGCTCCCGGCGGTCTTGGGCGCGAAGACGCCGCGGCTCGGCGAGGCGGACGACCCGACGTTGGACGGGGACGAGGACGAGCCGGTGAACTGACCCGGCGGCTAGAATCGCGCCGTGGTTCTCTTTCCGGGCCGCCAGCTCTTCCTCACGGAGGACGCCGGCCTCGTGCGCCGCCAGCTCGCGGGCGAGGATCTCGCGTGGGACGCGAACGACCCCGCGCTGAAGCTCCGCGACGACATCTCGACCGACGAGATCACGCCCGGCTGGACCTGCTTCCACCATGACGCGGCGCTGGGGCGTTTCGCGTATCTCGGCCTCACGTGCCGGGACGGCGAAACGCGCGTGCAGCCGGTCGGAGAGGACGCGGTGCGGGCCGGAGGCTTCTCGGTGTCCGTGGCGGGGAGGCGCCGGGGAAAGGGCTCTTCCCGTGAGCAGGCTCCGTACGCGGAGCGCGCCGCGGGGATCCGGCTCCTCGTGGCCGAGAGCTTCGAGCGCATCTATCGCCAGAACGCGATCAACCTCGGGATGCTCGTGACGACGGATTTCTCGGTCCTCGAGCGCGTCCGGCGAGGCGAGGAGATCCCGCTCGCGTTTTTCACGGAAGGAGAGGACACGATCACACGCGGCGTCATCGAGGCCGGTGGGTTCCTTCCCTACACGCGCGCCCGCCTCGCGGGTCTCGCGGCGTCCCCGCCCGTCGCGACACCGCCCCGCGGCATGACGCTCGCCGAGAGGATTCTCGCCCGTCACGTCGTCACGGACCCGGCGTCCGGGGCAGCCGGAGTGCCGGCCGTCGCGCCGGGAGACGCGTGCTTCGTGCGGGCCGACCTGCGGTTCTCGCACGAGTACGTCACGCCGATGGCGGCGGCCTTCTTCGAGGAGGCGCTCGGAAAGGGCGCGCGCGTTTCCAACCCCGGCTCGGTCCTTCTTTTCCGCGATCACCTGTCGCTCCTCGGCGAGGTCATGCCTCAGGAACGCAGGGAGCGCGGCCTCCTGGCCCTCGCGGATTCTCTCGCGACACGGCAGGAGGAGTTCGCGGCCGCGCAGGGCGTTCGGCTTTATGGAGCGGGCGAGGGCATCTGCCATTCCCTCGTCCTCGAGCGCCATGCTCTCCCCGGCCAGGTCGTCGTCGGGTCCGACTCGCACACGACGCACGCCGGGGCGCTCGGCTGCCTCGCGTTCGGAATCGGCACGACGGAAGTCGCGTGCGCGTGGCTCTCGGGCGACGTGCGCGTGAAGGTCCCGGCCACGATCCGCGTCGTCCTCAAGGGCACGCGGCCGCCCGGCGTCGCGGCGAAGGACGTCATGCTCGCGCTTCTCGCGCACCCGTACGTGAAGGGCGGCGGGGCGATCGGGAAGGTGCTCGAGTACGCAGGCGAGGCGGTGACGGCCTTCTCCGTGGACGAACGCGCCACGCTCACGAACATGGCCGCCGAGGCGGGGGCGTTCGCGGGCCTCGTCGCGCCCGACGAGGTGACGGCGCGCTTCCTGTCCGAGCGGCGGGAGATGCCTCTCGCCCGGGCGCGCCGCCTGTGCGAAGGCCTCGCGTCCTCGGAGGACGCGGTCTTCGATTCGGAGCTCAGGTTCGACGTCGGCGCGCTCGCGCCGCTCGTGGCGCTGCCCGGCGATCCCGGGAACGGCGTCCGCATCTCGGACCTTCCGGTCCCCGTCCCCATCGACATCGCGTACGGCGGTTCCTGTACGGCGGGCAAGCGCGAGGACATGGAGATGCTCGCGGCGGTTCTCGCGGAGGGCCTCGCAGGTGGGAAACGCGTCGCGGACGGCGTCGACTTCTACATCCAGTTCGGGAGCCGGGACGTCAGGGAGTGGTGCCGGGAGATGGGTTATCTCGACCTCTTCACGCGCGTGGGCGCGCGCCTCGTCGAGCCCGGCTGCGGGGCCTGCATCAACGCGGGGCCGGGCGTCTCGACGCGGGACGACGAGGTAACGGTGAGCGCCATCAACCGCAACTTCCCGGGGCGCAGCGGACCGGGGCGCGTCTATCTCGCAAGTCCTTATGTCGTCGCCGCCTCGGCCCTGGCGGGCAGGATCACGGCGTGGGTCCCCGGCGCCTGAGGACGCTCGCCGCCGTGCTCGCCGCGTCCCTGGCGGCCGAAGGCTGCGGCTTCGCGTGGAACCTGTGGGCTCATGGCGACCTCGCGCGCGACGTGACCGCTCTCGTCGCGCGCCAGGGCATCCTCGTTTCGGGCGTGAGATGCCACATGTTCGGCACGCTGCGCGCGGGCGCCTGCACGTTCCCTCTGTCGGCCGAACAAACGACACAGATCGCTCAGGGCCTCCGGCTGCGCGTTCTCCCGCCGACGGAAAACACCCGCGAGTTCCGCGGCGGATGCTCCCAGACGCCGCCCTTCGACACCGGCTTCGTGCGTGCGTTCCGCTCGGGCGCTTTCCGCGCGCCGGAGCTGAAACTGCGCGACGGCGGCTCGTTCGACTACGTCTACCTCTATCACCATCCCACGTCGGGCACGGCGTGCCTTCAGGCGTCCTACACGCAGGAAGGCGCGGGTGCCGCGTCGCCGATCACGAACTAGAAAAGGCCCCCGGTCGCCCGGGGGCCTGTCGAAGACTCGGAGAGGAGAAGCGGCTACTTGCCGACGACCTTCACGACCGCCGTCGAGCCGGGAATTCTGTCTCCCTCCATCGGCTCGAAACGACCGCCGAGGCAGCCCGCGAGGAACTTCTCGGATCGGGCGTTGAAATCGATGCGATTCTCCGGCCGGGCGAAGCCATGGCCTTCGTCGGAGTAGACGACGTACGTCACGCTGCCCTTGTTCTTCTCGATCGCGTCCACGATCTGCTCGGACTCCTTCACGTTCACGCGCGGGTCGTTCGCGCCCTGCCCGATGAGGAGCGGCCGGACGATCTTGTCGGCCTTGAAGAGCGGCGAGGCGTTCTTCACCAGCTCCGCGTCCTTCGGGTCGTCGACGTTGCCCATCCGGACGTCGAAAGTCGCCCGGAGAGGTTTCCAGTACGGCGGGATCGAGGCGATGAGCGTCTTGAGGTTGGACGGGCCGACGATGTCCACGTTGCACGCGAAGGCATCCGGCGTGAACGTGGCCGCGGCGAGCGCGGCGTAGCCCCCGTACGAGCCGCCGAAGACGGCGATCTTCTTCGGGTCCGCATAGCCCTGCGCGACGGCCCACTTCACGGCGTCGATCAGGTCGTCGTGCATCTTGAGGCCCCACTGCTTGAAGGACGCGTTCAGGAACTTCTTGCCGTAGCCGGTCGAGCCCCGGTAGTTGGGCTGCAGGACGGCATAGCCGCGGTTCGCGAACCACTGCGCCGTCGAGCTGTATCCCCACCCGTCGCGCGCCCAGGGCCCGCCGTGGACGAACAGGACCATCGGCAGATTCTTCGGCGGCACGCCGACGGGGAGAGTGAGGTAGGAGTTCAGGTTCAGCCCGTCGCGGCTCTTGATGACGACGGGCTTCATTTCGGCGAGGGCGAGGCCCTCGAGCTTCGGCTGCGCGGAGAAGAGGACGGTTCCCTTCTTCGCCGTGCGGTCCCACTTGTACCAGGTCACCGGGCCGCGGTCCGACGTGAAGCCGACGAGCCACGCGTCGTCTCTTGACGTGCGGTTCACGACCGCGAAGTCGCCGGAGTGAAGCTTCGCGATCGCATCGAAGTCCGCCTGCACGGACGGATCGAGGACTTTCCAGGTGGCCCGCCCCGGAGCGAACGACACCGCCTGCACGACGTGCGTCTTCGGATGGATCACGACGGCGCCGGCGTCCACGTCGGCCGAGACGGCGAGCACCTTCTCGGCGCCCGTCGCGAGATTGCGCTCGACGAGGCGCGCCGTGTCGTTCCCGATGGAGCTCTTGAGGAACGCGGACTTGCCGTCGAGCGAAAAGTCCTCGAATTCGAGGATCTCGTCGGGTCCGACCTTGAGAAGCGTCTTCCACGGTGCCTTGACGTCGTCGCGCACGCGGACATCGGTGCCGCCGTCCGGCGTCTGCGCCTGTGCGGCGCGCACCTGGAACTTCGCGTCCGTCCCCCAGCCGGCCACGTCGCCGGGGTTCTCGGTGTCGAGCGTCAGGGCGCCGGTCTTGAGGTTCAGACGATGCACGTCCATGAGCTGGCGGTCGCGGATGTTCGCCTCGATGAGGACCTCGTCGGGGAAGTCGCGGCTCAGGTCTGCCACGCCGGCGCGAACGCCCTGGAACGGCGTGAAATCGCGCACGTTGCCCGAGGCGAGGTCCACGCCGTAGACGTGGAAGTTCTCGTCCCCGTCGTTGTCCTGCCCGTAGAGGAGCGTCTTGTTGTCTTCGGCCCAAAAGTACTGGCGAATGCCGCGCTTCTTGTCGGCCGTGACCATCTTGTCGTCGTCCTTGCCGACGGTCTTGACCCAGACCTGCAGGACATTTTTCTTGTCCGGCGCGAGCCACGCCAGCCGCTGGCCGTCCGGCGAAAGCCGGGGCTGGGCGCGCTCGGGGTTCCCGAAGAGAATATCGCGGGAAATGAGGGGCGGGAGCTGAGCCGGAAGGGGAAAGACGGGCAGGACGAGCGCGAGGGTGACCGCGGCGCGCGCGCACCTTGAGAACAGCGATTTCAGCATAGGACCAAGGCCTCCTTTTCACCCACATTACGTCGAATCGCCCCTTCGAGTTCTGGCTCCGTCCGAGGGGAGAGGAACCTTCCGATCGTCCCCGCGTACTCCTTGGGAAATCGGGCTCCGCAAGGGAGGCTTCGGACATGGGCAAGCTGTTGAAAACCCTGGTCGCGCTGGTCGTCCTCGCGGGGGCCGCCACGGGCCTTTACGCGTTCAGCCGCGGAGGGAAGAAGGCCGACGGCGGCATGAAGCTCATCGACGCGCAGCTCGGCTCGATCACCGAGAAGGCCGTCGCGGTCGGACAGATCCAGCCCCGCCAGAAGTTCTCGGTCAAATCCAAGATCTCGGGGATCGTCAAGGTCTGCCGCGTCGAGGTGGGCGACCGCGTGAAGGCGGGCGATCCCCTTTTCGAGATCGGGCCCGACCCGACGCCTCTCGAACTGAGTGGGGTGGACCGTGCCGTCGAGTCGTCGCAGGCGACGTACCAGCGCGCGCACCTCGACTTCGCCCGAGCCGAGGAAATGTTCCGGCAGGGCATCCTCCCCAAGTCCGACGTGGACGGCAAACGGGAGGGCTTCGAGCTCGCCAAGATCGCCCTCGTGAAGGCCGAGCAGGACAGGGACCTGACGCGCAAAGGCCGCCTCGCGAAGACCGAGACGACGGGTTTCGAGTCGATCATCCGCGCGCCGGCCGCCGGCACGATCCTGACGCGGACCGTGAACCCGGGCGACCCGGTCGTGCCCCTCACGTCCTACCAGCCGGGCACCGAGATGGCGACGGTCGCCGACATGGGCGACCTCATCTTCAAGGGCACGGTGGACGAGATCGACGTGGGCAAGCTCCACGTGGGGCTCGCCGCGCGGATCAAGGTCGGAGCGCTCCCCACGGACGTGGTCACGGGCAAGGTCTCGCGTATCGCCCCGCAGGCGCAGCAGAAGGAGGGCGCGACGCTCTTCGACGTCGAGATCGAATTGGAGCGCAAGGAGGGCGGTCCCACGCTCCGCGCCGGCTATTCGGCCAACGCGGACCTCATCATCCGCGAGAAGAAGGACGTCGTCACGATCCCCGAGCGCCTCGTCCTGTTCGAGGACGGCGGCAAGAAGAGCTTCGTCGAGATTCCGGACGAGAAGGCGAAAGGAAGCAAGGTCGAGCCGAAGAAGGTCGAGGTGAAGCTCGGCATCTCGGACGGGATGAACGTGGAAGTCGTGAGCGGCTTGAACAAGGGGGACAAGGTCGTTCAGCGGCCGCCGAAGGAAATCTCCTGACGACATGGCGACGCTCAAAGAGGTCTTCCGCCAGCTGCTCCGCGACGTGCGCAGCCAGAAGCTGCGCACGTTCCTGACCGTGTTCGGGATCGTTTGGGGAACGGTCGCCGTGACGCTGCTCCTGGCCTTCGGCACCGGCCTCAAGAAGCAGCTCATCAAGAACACCGCGGGGCTGGGAGACCGCATCTGCATCGCGTGGCCGGGGCTCACGTCCGTCCCCTATCAGGGCCTCGGCAAGGGCCGGAAGATCCGCCTCATGGAGGAGGACATCGACGCGATCCGCCGCGAGGCCGAAGGGCTCTCGGGCGTCTCGAGCGAGTACGACAACTCCATGAAGCTTCACCTCGACCTCAAGACGTGGCCCGTCGACGTGTCGGGCGTGTCGCCCGAGTTCGGCCGGATGCGAAACCTGATTCCGAAGGAAGGGGGCCGCTTCATCGACCCGACGGACATGGACGAGCGGCGCCGCGTCCTTTTCCTCGGCGACAAGCTCGCCGAGAACGTCTTCGGAAAGGACGATCCCGTCGGGAGGACCGTCATGCTCGGCAACTCGCCGTTCCTCGTCATCGGCGTCCTGAAGCCGAAGCTTCAGGATTCGAGCTACAGCGGGCGCGACAACGACAAGGCCAGCATCCCGGGCACCACGTACCGCGCCCTCACGGGCGAGAAGTACGTGAACAACGTCATCTACCAGGCGAAATCCGCGTTCGAGACGGAACCGCTGACGGCCCGCATCCTCGAGATCCTCGGCAAGCGCAAGAAGTTCGACCCGAAGGACAAGGAAGCCCTCTCCGTGTGGGACACGACGGGGCAGTTCAAGTTCTTCGACACGTTCATGCTCGCCTTCACCGGCTTCCTCGGCATCGTGGGCTCCCTGACCCTCGTGGTGGGCGGGATCGGCGTCTCGAACATCATGAACGTCGTCGTCGAGGAGCGGACGAAGGAGATCGGCATCAAGATGGCGCTCGGGGCGAAGCAGCGCTTCATCCTCGGTCAGTTCCTCCTCGAGACGCTCCTCGTGACCGCCGTGGGCGGCCTCATCGGCTTCGGCGTCTCCCTCGGGATCTGCGCCGCGTTCCCGAAGCTCGGCTTCACGGATTCCGTCGGGATCCCCGAGGTGTCGCCTCTCGTCGCGGCGATCACGATCGGCATCCTCGGGCTCATCGGGTTGCTCGCCGGGTGGTTCCCGGCGCGCGAGGCGTCGCGGCTGGATCCGGTCGTGGCGATGAAGCTGTGACGGGCGGCCGGACGCTTCCCGTCGTCCTGACCCTCTTCACGCAGTCCTCGCGGCTCGCGAAGAAGCGTGCGTTCCTGACGATCGCGGCGATCGCCTGGGGCACGGTCGCGATCCTCCTTCTCCTCTCCTTCGGCGAAGGGTTGAAGCGGCAGATGGACCGCAACCGCCGCTCCACGGGCGAGAACCTCGCCGTCATGTGGCCGAACGAGACCTCGAAGCCCTGGAAGGGGATGCCGCCGGGCCGCCCGATCCGCCTCACGACGGACGACGTGTCGTTCGTGGCCGACCGCATGCCCGAGCTCCCGGCCGTCATCGGCGAGGTCGTGTCGTGGCGCACGGCCATCACGTACGGGCGCAAGACCGTGAACGGCCGCGTCCTGGGCACGAACACGATCTACGGCGAGACCCGCAAGCACTATCCGCAGGCGGGCGGGCGGTTCTTCACGGAGGCCGACGAGGCCGAGAAGCGCCGCGTCCTTTTCCTCGGGGACGAGATGGCGAAAGACATCTTCGGCAAGGAAGATCCCGTCGGGAAGACGCTCCTCGTGAACAACTCGCCGTTCACGATCATCGGCGTCATGCAGCACAAGACCCAGATGGGCGTGTACGGCGGACCCGACCAGAGCCATGCCGTCATTCCGTGGACGACGTTCAAGGCGATCTTCGGCCGGGACCGGCTGAACGTGCTCGTCATCCAGTCGCGGACGCCGGACGACATGGCGGGCGCGTTGAAGCGCCTGAACGAGATCCTCGGCGCGAAGTACGGCTACGACCCCACGGACGAGCGGGCTCTCGCGACGTGGAACATCGTGAAGACGTCGCAGAACGGGCAGAAGGTCTCGCTGGGTATCGAGATCTTCCTCGGAATCATCGGAGTCCTCACGCTCTTCGTCGGCGGCATCGGCGTCGCGAACATCATGTACGCGGTCGTCAAGGAACGGACGCGCGAGATCGGCGTGAAGATGGCTCTCGGGGCGAAGGCGCGGTGGATCACGTGGCCTTTCGTCCTCGAGGGGCTCGCCTACACGCTCGTCGGGGGCACGGCGGGCCTCGTGATCGCGATCCTCATCGTCACCGGCCTCGGCCTCATCCCGGACGGCTCGAATCGCGTGCTCGCGTTCCTCGGCCGGCCCACCCTGTCGCCGCTCATCGCGGCAGGGACGGCGGCCATCCTCGGCGCGATCGGCCTTCTCGCCGGGTATTTTCCGGCGCGGCGCGCCGCCGCGATCGACCCGGCGGCGACGCTGCGCTACGAGTAGAACGAGAAGGAGACGACATGGCCCGGAACGGACACGCCCCTCAGCCGGCCTCGGACGACATCATCGTGATGGACGACATCCGCAAGGTCTACGACACCGGAAAGGTGAAGGTCGAGGCCCTGAAGGGCGTGAGCTTCAAGGTGAAGAAGGGCGAGTTCGTGGCGATCGTGGGGCCTTCAGGCTCCGGGAAGTCGACGCTCATGAACCTCCTCGGCTGCCTCGACACACCCACGAGCGGCGTCTATCGGCTCGGCGGCGAGGCCGTGTCGGGGCTCTCGCGCGACGCGCTCGCCGATGTGAGGAACCGCCGGGTCGGGTTCGTCTTCCAGAACTTCAACCTCCTGCCACAGATCTCCGCGCAGGAGAACGTCGAGATGCCGATGCTCTTCGGCGGCGTGCCGCTGAAGGAGCGGCGTGGGCGCGCCGCGGAGCTGCTCTCGAAGGTAGGCCTCGCGGACCGGCTCGAACACAAGCCCACGGAGCTGTCGGGCGGCCAGATGCAGCGCGTCGCGGTCGCGCGGGCGCTCGCGATGAGGCCCGACATCCTGCTCGCCGACGAGCCCACCGGAAACCTCGACTCGACCTCGGGCAGCGACATCATGGGCCTCTTCACCGAGCTTTGGAGCGCCGGCGGCACGCTCATCGTCATCACGCACGACATGAGCCTCGCCCGCCGCGCCGGCCGCATCGTGGAGACCCATGACGGCCGCATCGTGAAGGACGGGGCGAGCGAAGCGGCGTAGCGGAGGCGGTACCCTTCAGGTCGGCTTCGGCTGGCAGAGGAGCGTGCGGATCCGGCCGGACGTCGCGAGAGTCGCTCCCCTCACGGACGGCTCGGCGAGATCGCAGACTTCGTAGCCCATGTCCTCGATGTTCTTCACGAACGCGGCCGGCGTAAGGCGGCCGACTTTGGCGATCTGCCCGGGATGCAGCTCGCAGAGGATGACGGGGCGATGCTCGCGGACGAAGCGGCGCCCGCCGGCGAAGACGAGGTCCTCGCTTCCTTCGACGTCCATCTTCAAGACGCGAACGCGTGCGGGCAGAGGAAGGTCGTCCAGCCGCGACATCCTCGCGGTCACGAGCTGGTGTCCGGCCGGCGCTCCCTCCGCCGTCACGACGTGACTTCCGCCCGAGTTGCGCGCGCCCGCACCGAGGGGAAGGTGCACCAGGTCGACCGGACCTTCGTGATCCCCGGCGGCACGCTCGTAGACCGTGACGATCGCTTCGAAGCCGTTCTCGGCGAGAGACCTTCGGAGAAGCCGGGTGAGAGACGGAATCGGCTCGATGGCGGTCACGTGTCCCCCCGGTCCCACGCAGCCGGCCAGCAGGATCGTGAAGTAGCCGAGGTTCGCTCCGACGTCCACCGTGTGGTCTCCCGGCCTCACGTTCGCGAGCACCCACTCGGTCTCGTGGCGTTCGAACTCTCCCGTGAGGATGGTGCGGCCGATTGCGGCGTCTCTCAGATCGACGAAGAGACGTCTGCCGAACGGGAGCTCGGCGATGACGACGCCCGAGAGCGTGTCGGCGGGGGCCCCGCCCGGGTTCCGGGTCTGGAACTCCTCGGACGAGAGCAGGATCCGGCGGAGGTCGCGAGTGGACCCGGCGGCCGTCGCACAGAGCTCGACGACTTCTTCCGACTCCGGCTCCCGGTCGAGGAAGAGGCGATAGCCCCACGTCACCGCCTCGTGCCGCAGCTCGGGGCTTTTCGCGAGAAACTCGGGCGAAGACAGAAGGGTCTCCCTGAGGTCCCGGATGGATTCGCAGCTCTGGAGATGACCGCGGACGACCGCGTCCGATTCAGGCTCTCGATCGAGAAGGAGGCGGTAACCCCATCGGACAGCGTCCCGCGTGAGACCTTTTTCCGCGCGCCGCCGAGGGATGCGCCACATGGCTGCGCAGGATATACGCGCCCCCCGGATCGGCCCTCTTGTCGCCGGTCCACGGTCTCTTCGAGGGATTTTGCCGATAGAATGCCCCGGACACGATCGCAGGAGGAACAGATGAAGCGCGTTCTGACCGTTCTCATTGGCGCGATGCTGGGGCTGACCTTCCCCGCTCCGGCCGCCGACAGCCCCAAGGAAGACCTGAAGTTTCTCGGAATCGACAAGTGCAAGAAGAACAAGTTCGACTGCGAATGGGTCGATCCGTCGTTCTCCTTCGCGGGGAAGACGATTCACGTCGAGAAGTTCGAGAAGAAGGCCGATGCCCCCTCGAGCGGCGACATGGGCGGGCTCGAATACGGCAACTCGGACACCTTCATGCAGGAGGTGTTCGCCAAGCAGACGAACGAGCGCATCGAGAAGCAGGGCACGAAGTTCGTGACCGGCGGGTCGGGCGACTACGTCCTGAAGGGGCAGATCACCGAATGGCGTTACCCCAAGAAAGGCGCTGCGTGGGGCGGCTGGATCGGCGCGGCCGCGGGCTCGGGCACGATCGTCTACGACTGGAAGATCGTGGACAAGAGCGGCAAGACGGTCGTCGCCGTTCACCACAAGATCCTCGCGAGCGCCTCGGACACGATGGAGCGCCGCGTGAACAACGTCCACGGCGACGACATGGTCGACTTCGTGAGGAAGAACGCAAAATAGGAAGAGGAAGAGACGAAAGAGACTCGGATCTACTTAGAAGGGTGACTGGGGCTGAGGCCGCTGGAGGCGCCACGCGGTCACTCGGCAGGTGCTCCCTCATCTACCCTTCGAAGAGACTTGCAGACCTTTTCTCCCGATCGACGATTCCATCGTTGACGGGGTCCCCCCGGGATTGCTAAGATTCTCTTCCGGAGGCGCGCACTCACATCCGACCCGACTCCATACCGCTCACCCTCCCCGAAGCGGGGCTCGGCGCGCTCTTCGGTGTCCACGACGAAAACCTCCGGCTCCTCGAGGACGCCTTCGGCGTCGAGATCGCCGCGCGCGGGCGCGAGGTCTGCGTCTCGGGCGATCCGGAGAGCACGGCGCTCGCGGCGCGGCTCCTGTCGGATTTTTCGAAGCTCATCGAGCGCGGCTACACGCCGAAAAAGCCCGACCTGGAGGCGGCGATCCGCATCCTCAGGGAAGAGCCGTCGACGTCGCTCGTCGAGTTCTTCGAGAACCGCTCCGTCGGGCCGGCGCTCCGCCAGGTCGTGTCCCCCCGGAACGTGCGCCAGCAGGAGTATCTGCAGGCGATCCTCGAGCACGACATCGTGTTCGCGATCGGGCCGGCGGGCACGGGCAAGACGTACCTCGCCGTCGCCATGGCCGCCGCCGCGCTGCTCGAGAAGAAGGTCAAGCGCATCGTGCTCTGCCGTCCTGCCGTCGAAGCGGGCGAGAAGCTCGGCTTCTTGCCGGGTGATCTCGCCGAGAAAGTGAACCCGTACCTGCGCCCGCTGCACGACGCGCTGTACGACATCCTCGGCTACGACAAGGTCGGACGCATGCTCGAACGCAACATCATCGAGGTCGCGCCGCTCGCCTTCATGCGCGGCCGCACGCTCAATGACGCCTTCGTGATCCTGGACGAGGCCCAGAACACGACGTCCGAGCAGATGAAGATGTTTCTCACGCGCCTCGGGTTCGGCAGCAAGGCCGTCGTCACGGGCGATGTCACGCAGATCGACCTCCCGCAGGGGAAGATCTCGGGCCTCAAGGAGGCCGACCGCGTCCTCGCGAACGTCGAGGGCGTCAAGTTCGTGCGCTTCGACCAGCGCGACGTCGTACGCCACCGCATCGTGCAGTCCGTCGTGAACGCCTACGAGATCTTCGAGAAGCAGAAGGCCGACGCCGCCGCGGCCGCGAACGGCCACGGCAATGGGAACGGGAACGGAAGCGGCAAGGCTCCGACGCAGTCTGGCGAGTAGCGCCCCGGCTTTCGCCTGGGCGTTTTCTTCTTAGAAGGTGAAGAGAGCGTCACGGCGCGCCGGGCCGTCCGGGCGCGCTTCCTTCGTCGAGATTCTTGCGACGGTGCGGAAAGCGCCGCCGCAGGTTCGCGTGGCCGCCTGGACCCGCAGTCTCCTTTTCGAAGCACGCGCGAAGCGGGCACGGGTTTCCATCCTGCTCTGTGGCGACGGACGCATGAGAGGGCTCAACAAGACCTGGCGCAAGAGGGACCGCCCTACCGACGTGCTGTCGTTCCCCGCTCTTGAAGCCAGCGAATCCCGCGCCGCCGCGCGGCGCGGCGAGTTCCTGGGCGATCTCGTCATCGACGTGCCCTGCGCGGCCCGGCAGGCACGGCGCCGCGGGCACGCCCTGGGGCGCGAGGTGCAGATCCTCCTCGCGCATGGCCTTCTCCATCTTCTCGGCTACGATCACGAGACGGACGACGGCACGATGCTCCGGCTGCAGCGGCGAATTCTCCTCTCGGCCTTCGGTGAAGGCCCGGACGGCGTTCCGTGACCGGCTTCGCCGTGGGCGCCGGCGTGGCGCTCCTTTTTGCCGGGTTCTTCGCGGTCATCTACCTACTCTTTTCGGGATTCGCCCAGGCGCTCGAGAGCCTCTCGGTCCTCCGGCGAAAGGCTCTCCTCGAAGCCAACCCCTCGCGTTTCGGGACGCTCCTCGCCTCCGAGCACGTGCGTGTCTCGCGCATCGCGGTGCGTCTCGGGGCGCAGGGCGCCGTTCTCGCGGGGCTCCTTTGCCTCGGATCGGCGCTCGCGGCTCTCGGCGTCGTCGAGCCGTGGCTCGCCTCGGCGATGATCATTCTCCTCGGCTGGATCGTCGCGGAAAGCCTCGTCATTCGCTGGGTCGCCCGCCGCGGCGGAGACGCGCTCCTCGAGTCCTTCTCCTGGGTCATCCCGGCCGTGGACTTCCTCGCGGCACCGCTCTACCCGGTGCTGTCGCGCCTCGTCGAGAAGGAGACCGATGAAGCCGAGGCGCACGCCGCGCCGGCGCCGGAGAAGGAGGAGGCGACGAAGGATGCCGAGGTGCGCGCGCTCCTCGACGTCGCGCGGGAGGAAGGGCTCCTCGAGAAGCACGAGGAGGAGCTCGTCACCCGCGCCGTGGACTTCGGAGACCGAACCGTGGGCGAGGTCATGACGTCGCGGCCTGACATCGTGTTCGCCGAGGCGGACGCGCCGCTCGACGAGGTAGCGGACCTCTTCGCGAAGACGAAGTTCACGCGCCTCCCCCTCGTCGAGGGCTCGATCGACAAACCGGTCGGCGTCGTCCACGTCAAGGACGTCTTCACGGTGCTGCGCCGGCCGGATCCGCCGGCGACGGCGCGCCCGCTCGCGCGGCAGGTGTTCTTCGCGCCCGAGACGCAGACGGTCGCGACTCTCCTGTCGGACTTCCGCCGCCGCCGCCAGCCGCTAGCCATCGTCGTGGACGAATACGGGGCGGTCACGGGTCTCGCGACGCTCGAGGACCTCGTCGAGGAGCTCGTGGGCGAGATCGCGGACGAGCACGAGGACGAGCAGCCTCCCATCGTGGCGCAGGAGGACGGCTCGTATTCGGTGGCGGGACGCGTTAGGGTCCCGGAGATTGCGAGCCTGTTCGGCGTGACGTTTCCCTCGGACGAGTACGACACCGTGGCCGGTCTCGTCTCCGAGCGTCTCGGGCGCATCCCGAAGGCCGGCGAGACCGCGCACGAAGCGGGCCTTCTGTTTCTCGTCGAGGAGGCCGACCGCAGGCGGATCCACCGCGTGCGCGTGCGATACGAGGACCCCGCGAAACAGGGAAGGAAACCGGAGCCGTGAGAGCGCCGGCCCGGCGGTCCGGCACGGTGGCCGTCGTCGGGCGTCCGAACGCCGGGAAGTCCACCCTTCTGAATGCCCTCGTCGGGACGAAGGTGGCGATCGTCTCGGACAAGCCGCAGACGACGCGGCGCCGCCTCCTCGGCATTCGCACCGACACGGAGGGTCAGATCGTGTTCGTCGACACGCCGGGTCTCCACAAGCCGCTCCACCGCCTGAACAAGGTGATGATGGGCGAGGCGCTCGAGGCGCTCCGTGAGGAAGATGTTCGCCTGCTCGTGGTGGACGTCTCCGTGCCGTCCGGCGGCGGGGACCGCTTCGCTCTGGACCTTCTCGTGCACGCCCCGGCGCCGCGAATCGCCGTCCTGAACAAGATCGACCGCGTCTCGAAGGCCGCCCTTCTTCCCCGGATGGCCGCGTTCGGAGAGGCGGGGATCTTCGAGGAGATCGTCCCCGTCTCCGCCCTCACGGGTGAGGGGCTCGACACTCTGGTGCCCGCGATCAGGCGCCATCTCCCCGAGGGCGACGATCTCTTCCCGAGCTCGACGCTCACGACGGCCGACCCGAGAACGCGCGCGGCCGAGCTCATCCGCGAGAAGTTCCTCGAAAGGACGCGGGAGGAGATCCCGTACGGCCTCGGCGTCTTCGTGGAGGAGTGGAGGCGCGACGAGGCGAAGGACCTCACGGTCGTCAGGGCGACCGTCGTCGTGGATCGCGACGGCCACAAGGGCATCGTGCTCGGAGCGGGCGGGCGGCTTCTGCGTGAGGCCGGTACGGCGGCCCGGCTCGAGCTCGAGAGAGCCCTCGGCGGCCGGTTCTTTCTCGACCTCGTCGTGGCGGCCCGGCCGGGCTGGCGCGAGGATCCGCGCTTCCTCGAGACGCTCACGAGCTAGCGCGCCGCGGACTTCGCCCGCGACCGGAGAAGGGCGCGCTAGCATCTGTCATTTCGCAGGGAAACCCCGCCGGGTTTCCCTGCACTCTTCCTCGCGCCAGAGACCCCAATCTCATAGACTCAGGGGTCCGGAGTACGCGGTAACATGGATCAGAATAAGGAAAAGAGGCGCTCGCCCCGCGTTTCCCAGGCGAAAGGGACGCGCGGCCAGCTCAAGTCGACGGTTCCCATCGAGATCCTGGATCTCTCCGAGACAGGTCTCCTCTTCGAGCTCCCCGCGACGCTTCGCCCGGGCTCGACCTACGACCTCAGCGCGACCTTCGGCGGCGTCCCGTTTTCGGGGCTCGTGCGCGTGACGCGCTGCCGCGCGGGTGGATTCGCCTCGGACGGCCACGGCGGAAGCCTGCTGCTCTACCGGGCCGGCGGGGAATTCGTGGGGCTTTCCGAGGAGCAGTTGGAGGCGCTTCAGCGCGCTCTCTCGGAAAAGCGCGCCTCGGGCGCGTCGCTGAAGAGGCCGCCCTAGCAGGGCGCTGAAAAACCCCAGGGGCTAGGGTCAACCCGCGAGGCCGTGAAGGGCCTGTCTGAGGACGTCCTCCAGGCGGCGCGCGCGTTCGGCGGCCTGAGCCGCGGTGGCCTCCGCGCCCGAGGCGGCCGCCCGGGCGGCGGCGAGTTCCACGCGCAGGCGGGCGATTTCGTCGTTCATTTCTGCGCGGAGGCCGGCGATCGCTTCCTCCAACCGGTGCTCGGGGAGCTCGCCTCGAGGGATCTCCTGTGTGTTCCCTTCCGGGAGCTCGGGACTTCGATACACCCCGGACATGCGCCCGGCCGACTTGCGCGCCTCGGCCAGGACCGCGTTGAGCTTCTCGTCCACCGAGAACGTCCTCCCGTGCGCGGGCATCGCGGGCGTCCTTGGCGGAAGTGCCGGTGCGGGGCGCGGCGGTTCGGGTGGTGGCGGTTCGAAAGACGGCGGCCCAGGGGGCTCGGGTGTCACGGGGAGCGGGGCCGCGAGGGCCGCCAGCAGGACGGCGGGCGCGAGGTTCGCCGGCTGTGGCACGTCCAGCGGAGCGGGGTCCGGCGACACCTCGACGGACGGAGCCGGTGAAGACCCGCTCGGATCGTCCAAAGGCTCCGGAAAGGCCGCTCCGCCAGACGGGAGCCGGCCCTCCGCGTCCGCATCCCGTGGTCCCTCGCGTCTCTCGGGTTCGTCTGTGCTTCCCGCGATGGCGAAGACGAGCGCCTCCTCCGGAACGGCCGCGGGCGCCTCGGTCGTCGGCTGCCAGCCCCGCTGGAGGCGTCGAAGGAGGTCGACGAACGTGAGCTTGGAGACGAGCTTGAACGTCTCGATGACGCCCGAGCCTTCCGAAGCCACGGCTTCCACGTAGGGATACGAGTGGAAATCGAGCGAGTCCTGCAGGGCCTCGACCGACAGCGCGCTCGGGAGGTCGCGCTTGTTGTACTGGGTCACGAGGGGGAGGGTCTCGAAGGAGATCTTCTCCTCGCGGAGGTTCTCCTTGAGGTTCTGGAAGGACTCGAGGTTGTGCGACAGCATCGACCACTGCGAGTCGACCACGAACACGAGTCCGTCCACGCCGCGCAGGACGATCTTCCGCGTCTCGTTGTAGAAGACCTGTCCGGGAACGGTGCACACCTGGAAGCGCACCGTGTAGCCCTTGATGTTCCCGAGCTCGATGGGGAGAAGGTCGAAGTAGATCGTACGGTCCTGGGCCGTGGAAAGAGACAGCAGCTTGCCCGCGCCAAGCTCGAGGCGCTGATGGAGGATCTTGAGGTTGCTCGTCTTTCCGCACAGCCCGGGACCGTAATAGACGATCTTGGCCGTCAACTCCTTCGTCGCGTGGTTGAACAGGGCCATGGGTCCCCTCCGCGCCTTCGCGGCGAAGGGAGAAGTATAGGACGGCAGCGTATCCTGCGCCCGTGAGTCCCGAGGCTCGGGAGAGGCTCATCGAGGCCACGTGGGCGGGCCTGCCGGTCCGGGGCGTCTCGGTGGCGGGGCGCGAGACGTGGTTCCACCTGCCCACGCTGCATCTCGCGTTCGACCTCGGCCGCGCGCCCGCCGAGCTCGTCCCGGTGCCGCACGTCTTCCTCTCGCACGCGCACCTCGACCACGGCGCCGGCCTCGCTTACTGGTGCTCGCAGCGAAGGCTCCTTCGCCTTCCGGGCGGCGCGGTGTACACGCATCCCGCGGGCGTGCCCGCGTGGACGAAGATCCTCGCGCTCCACGAGGCCCTCGAGGCCGTGCGGTACGACGCGCGCGTCGAGGCGATGGAAAGCGGCGCGCGCGTGAACCTGAGGCGTGATCTCGAGGTCGAGGCCTTCGAGACCGACCACCGCGTCCCGACCCTCGGCTTCGTCGCGTCCGAGATCCGAAACCGCCTGCGCCCCGATCTCGCGGGGCGTCCTTCGGAGGAGATCCGCAGCGCCGCGGCGCACGGCGAGGCGGTGGCGGAGAAGGTCGCGATTCCCCTCGTCGCCTACTCGGGCGACACGGGCGCCGGGGTCTTCGCGCGCGCGCCCCGCTCGTTCTTCACGGCGAAGGTGCTCCTGCTCGAGTGCTCGTTCGTGGAGGAGCAGGATCGCGGGCGCTCGAAGGAGTGGAAGCACCTCCACCTCGACGAGATCGCCGAGCGGGCGGACCATTTCGAGAACGAGGTCGTTGTCCTCGTGCACCTGACGCAGCGCACGAGCCCTGGCGACATCCGAAAGGCGATCACCCGCCGCCTTCCCCCGCGCCTCGCGGCGCGGGTCGTGCCGTTTCTGCCGGAATAGGCTCGGGATTCAAGTCGTCGCGGCTCCCGCGATCGTGCCCTTGCGGGCGGTCCACTCGCCGAGCGCCTGCCGCCACTCCCACGCGTGGCCGGGGGAAAGCACGAACTCCTTGACCTCGCCGTTCGTCGCGGTGACGCGAAGGACTTTGCTTCGGAAAAACCCTCTCTGAGCCTGTGTCCTATCGTCGGTTTCGATTCGTTGTATTTCTTCGAAGGTGAATTGGCCGGAGAGACCAAAGGGGGCGTTCCAGCAAAGCCGCGACGGCGTAAGGGCGACAGTGCCGGGGATCAGCGCGCGTCCGCGCGCGGGGGGGGGCGGGGGGGGGCCCCCCCCCGCCGCCCCCCCCCGGGGGGGGGGGGCGGCCCCCCCCCCCGGGGGGGGGAGTGGGGGGTGGGGGGGGGCGACGACAGCCCGGGGCGCGGA
>JBGQDL010000034.1:0-27256 GCA_041495865.1 Thermoanaerobaculia bacterium
AGCTCCTGCGCATCCACATCGGAGAGCTGGACCGCGCGCGGCATCAGCCGCTCTTCGAAATCCTCGTGGGCGAGGCGCGGGTGTTCGGCCTCTCGGGCGCGACCGTTCTGCGCGGCATCGAGTCCTTCGGCGCCTCCAGCGTGGTGCACCGTTCCCGCCTTCTCGAGCTGTCCGAGGACCTCCCGATCGTCGTCGAGATCGTGGACACGGAAGAGAAGATCCGCGCCTTCCTCGAGCGAATCGAGCCGATCCTCGACGAAGCGGGCTGCGGCGTCCTCATGACGATGGAGAAGGTCGAGATCCTGCGCTGGGCGCCGAAGAAGAAGGCTTGAAACCGGGAATCGGCGCGGAGCTACCATCGGCGGACATGGATTCCGTCCCCGCCGAAGACCTTCGCCTCCAGTGGGCGAGCCTGTCGGACCGGGGCCGCGTCCGGCCCGGCAACGAGGACTTCGCCGGCGACCCCGACACCCTCGCCGCACTCGCCGGCCCGCGGGAGAGCCTCGGCGCGCGCGGCGTCCTCTTCGCCGTCGCCGACGGGATGGGCGGCCACGCGCAGGGAGAGGTCGCGAGCAAGCTCGCGGTCGAGGTGCTTTTTTCGACCTTCTACACCGTGCCCGGCGAGCCCGACGAGAGGTTCCGCCGCGCGATGATCACCGCCAACACGGCCGTGCGCCGGGAGGGAACCCCGACAGCGCCCGAGAAGGCGGGGCGGGACCGCGGTGCCGCGGCTCTTCCGCGAATGGGGACGACGCTCGTGGCGGCGCTCGTCCTCGGGCGCCGGGTCCTCTTCGGAAACGTGGGCGACAGCCGCGCCTACCTTCTCCAGGACGGCCGCTTCGAGCAGGTGAGCCGCGATCACACCTACCTCGCCGAACAGGTCCGGAGAGGCCGCGTGGCCGCCGAGGCGGCCGCCAAGCATCCGTTTCGACACCTCATCACGCGCTCGCTAGGCTCCAAGGACGAGGTCGACATCGATTTCTTCTGGCGGCCCTGGCCCGCGCGCTCGGCGCTGCTCCTCGCGACGGACGGCCTTCACGGCGTCGTGGACGAGCTGGGCATGGCCACGATCCTCGCCTCGTGCCCGCCCGCCAAGGCCGTCCGCGCGCTCGTCGAGGCCGCGAACGCGGCCGGCGCGCCCGACAACGTCACCGCGCTCGTCGTGCGCAGCGCGCCGCCCGGGCGGCCGACCCGCCCCACGCCCTAGAATCCGCCCGCATGCAGGTTCTCGCGGGCACGAGCGGATTCAGCTACGACGGCTGGGCGGGCACGTTCTATCCCGAGGACCTCCCCGCGAACGGGCGGCTGCGCTACTACGCGACGCGCCTCCCCGCCGTCGAGATCAACAACACGTTCTACCGGATGCCGAAGCCCGAGCTTCTCGCGGGCTGGGCCGCGCAGGTGCCGGAGACGTTCCGCTTCGCGCTCAAGGCCTCGCAGCGCATCACGCACATCAAGCGGCTCAAGGACGCGTCCGAGGAGGTCCGCTATCTCGTGGGAGCGGCCCGCCACCTCGGCGGGCGGCTCGGGCCGATTCTCTTCGGCCTGCCGCCGAACCTGAAGAAGGACCTGCCGCGCCTCGACGCGTTCCTCGCGCTCCTGCCGTCGGATGTCAAGGCGGCGTTCGAGTTTCGAAACCCGACGTGGCTCGACGAGGAGGTCTTCGCGCTGCTGCGCTCCGCCGGCGCCGCCCTGTGCGTCGCCGACGACGACAAGGGCACGACGCCCTTCGCCGCCACGGGCACGTGGGGCTACCTGCGCCTGCGCCGCGAGGATTACACCGAGGCGGACCTCGACGTCTGGGCGGCGCGCGTCGCCGGCCAGGCGTGGACCGAGGCCTTCGTCTTCTTCAAGCACGAGGAAGACGGCGCGGCGGCCGCGCTCGCGCGGCGGTTCGGAGAGAGGTTCGCTCCCGAGGCGCCATGAAGCTCGTCACCTGGAACGTGAACGGAATCCGCGCGCGGGAGCTGCAGGTCGTTGAGTGGCTCGAGCGCGAGAAGCCCGACATCCTGTGCCTGCAGGAGCTGAAGGCGGCGCCCGAGCAGCTTCCGCTCTCTCTCGTCGCGCCCGAGGGGTACACGACGTACTGGCACGGGCACAAGGGCTACTCGGGCGTGGGGCTGCTCCTCAGCCGGGAGACCTTCGCGGGAGAGGTCGCCTTCACGCACCCGGACTTCGACCACGAGACGCGCGTCGTCGAGGCGCATCTTCCGGACTTCACGGTGGCGTCCGTCTACGTGCCCAACGGGGGAAAGGACTTCGCCGCGAAGCTGGCATTCCTCGAGGCGATGGGGCTCTGGGCGCACGAAGGAAAGGCCGCGGGCAAGGCCCTCCTCGTCTGCGGCGACCTGAACGTCGCGCTCACGGACCGCGACGTCCACCCGAAGGAGCGCAAGGTCAACGCGATCGGTCAGAGGCCCGACGAGCGCGGGCTCCTCGAGAAGCTCCTCGCGGAAGGCCTCGTGGACGTCGGGCGCGCGCTGGATCCCGACAACGAGAGCCTCTTCACGTACTGGGCTCCCTGGCGCCAGCTCAAGGAGCGCAACATCGGCTGGAGGATCGATTTCGTCCTCGCGAGCGAGGGCCTCGCGAAAACCGCGAAGGCCGGGCGCGTCCACCGCGAGTTCGGAACGAGCGACCACGCGCCGGTCGCCGTGGAGTTCGGCTGAGCCCGTCCGGAGCGTGACGCGCGGCTAGACTGCGGGGCATGGCGGCCCCGCGCATCCGCGTGACGGCGAGTCCCGGCTGGGAGGTCCTGACTCCGGACGCGCCCATGCGTGTCCGGGCGGTCGCGGGCGATCCGTTTCTGGCGCGTGTCCTCGGGGACCGGCGGCTCGCGCTCGCGCGGGTCCAATCGGCCCGGCCCCGCCGCGGCGCGTCGCCTCACGCGGGCGTTCTCACGGCGGAGATCGAGGCGCCCGCCACCGCGGGCTGGGTCCTCGTCGCGCGCCACCCGTCGGGCGCTCTGACGTTTCATCCGCCGTCCCCGATCGAAAATCGAACGCATCGCTTCGAGGTCCGCCTCGCGCCTCCGGCCGGCGGGCGGCGCGGTCTCGGAGCTGCCGTCCTCGTCTTTTTCCTGCGCTCCGTGGGAACGGTCGTCGGCGCTCTGCTGCCGGCGCTCGCGCGCGCCTGGGAGAAAAGGCGCTTCTCGGCGGAGAGGATTCCGCTCGGCCTCGTGACGCTCGCGGTCCGGGAAGGCCGGCTCGTCGCGGCGCCGGCCCGCAAACTCGCCCTTCCTCCGCCGCCCGCCCGAAGCCTTCTCTTCGTGCACGGCACGTTCTCGCATGCGGCCGCGGCGTTCGGCGATCTCGCGGCCGCGCCCGGGCTCTTCGAGGAGCTCGCGAAGCGCTACGAGGGCCGGATCCTCGCGTTCAACCACTTCACCGTCGGAACCTCACCGGATGCGAACGTCCGCGATCTCCTCGCCCGGCTGCCGCGCACGCCGGTCCTCCTCGACGCGATCACGCATTCGCGCGGCGGCCTCGTGCTCCGCGCGCTCGCGGAGGAGGACGCGCGCGTCGCGCTGGGACGGGTCCTTCTCGCCGCGTCACCCAACGGCGGCACGCCGCTCGCCTCGCCCGCGCGCTGGCACCATCTGGCCGCGTGGCTCGCGAATCTCGGGGAGATGTTCCCCGGAGGCGCGCTCGCCTTCGGGCTCGACTTCGCGGCGGAGGCGCTCGTGTGGATGGCCGGCCGCGCGGGCGGCGCGCTGCCGGGCATCGCCGCGATGGACCCGGCCGGAGAATACCTGGAGGAGCTGAACGCGGTCGCGGTCGGACGATTCGAGGCCGCGGCGGCCGTCGCGCGTTACGAGCCGCGGGGAGCCGCGGCCCGGCGGCTCGTGGACGCGGCAGCAGGGGTCTTCTTCGAAGACCCGAACGACCTCGTGGTGCCCACCGAGGGCGGCACACTTCTCGGAGCGGCCCCTCCGGTGCCCGCGGAGAACATCGTGCGCTTCGGACCGGGCGGCAACGCGGGCGGGGGCGCAAGCCCAGCGGTTCACCATTTGAATCTCTTTGCTCAGCAAGAGACGAAAGAGAGAATCAAGATCTTCTTAGAAGGAAAAAGACCGTACTCCCCGGATGTCCGGAGTCAAGGGCGCGCTACGCGCGCCGCGGAGCGGTCGAAGACCCTTGACACCGGACATCCGGGGAAAAGATTTTCAACTATCGGGGCTGCATCAGCAGCCCCGAATATCAGAAAAAGAATTGATCCCCGGGCGGCTGCATCAGCAGCCGCCGCATCTAAGAAGAAATCTCCTCCTTCTCTCCGCGCGCGAAGCGCGTCTCCAGCAGAATCTTCCTCTTCCGTGCGAGCGCCGCGCGCCGCGCGCCGCTTCGAGCTCGTTTTGGTCGGCGGAAAGGGCGGGACGCCCGCGCATCTTCTTGCGACTTTCGGCGGCGCGCGCGTCGTCGAGCCCTTCGAGACGAAGGGCGGCGCCGCGGGTGAGCGCATGCGCCGCATCATCGCGCTCCACGAGCGCGTCCTCGCCGCCCTGGACGGCGGCGGGCGCGAGCCCCTGCCCGCGGCGAAGGAGCTGCGCGACTACGGCGCCGTGCTATTCGAGACGCTCTTCCCGGGAGCCGTGCGGCGGCTGTGGGACGAGGCGCGCGCCGCCGCGAAAGGCGCGCTCGAGATCGTCTTCACGCCCGGGCTCGACTGGATCGCCGACAAGCCGTGGGAGCTCGCCTGGGACGCCTCGCGCGGCCGCTTCCTCGCGGACGACGCCGTTCTCGTGCGCGGCGTCTTCGGAGCCCCGCCGTCCGTCGCGCCCTCGCCGGGCCGCTCCCCCCTGCACATCCTCGTCGCCCTCGCCGAACCGCGCGATGCCGCACCCGTGGCCGCGCGGCAGGAGGCGGCCGCGATCCGCGCGGCCCTCGCGCCGCTCGTGAAGGCCGGCCACGCGCGGCTGGACGTCCTTTCGTCCACGACGCCCGCGAGCCTCCACCGGCGCCTCTCCGCGGGCCGCGTGGACATCCTGCATTTCGTGGGACACGGCGCCTTCGACGAGAAGGAGAAGACCGGCGTCCTGTTCCTCGTGGACGGGCGGGGGCGGGCCCTGGGTGTCGACACGGACCGCGTGCTGAGGCTCGTCGCGGGCCGGGCGTTGAAGCTGGTCGTCCTGAATGCGTGCGAGACGGGACGAGGCTCCCGCACGGACTTTCTCCGCGGCGTCGCGCCCGCTCTCCTCGTCGGCGGCGTCCCCGCGGTTCTCGCGAACCAATACAAGGTCCTGGACTCGTCCGCGACGGCGTTCGCGCGTCATCTCTACTGGGCGCTCGCGAAGGGACAAAGCCTCGGCGCGGCCGCGCGCGAGGCGCGCGTCGCCGTGTCCTACGCGAAGGGCGCCGAGCCCATGGACTGGGCCGTGCCCGTGCTCTACGCGCGCGACACGTCGCTCGTCTTCTGCCGGCCGGCGCGCACGCGCACGCGCTGACCCGCAGTCCGCTCCGCGGTCGGCCTTCGCCGCGTGCCCCTCTCGCGCGCCGATCGAGTAGGGGCCGTAGGGCGAAGGAGCTTTCCATGCCACGGGTGGCGGGAACCTCTGGCCGCCGCCCCTCGTTCCTGTCTCTGAGGCGCGACGACGCCAAGATTCACGTCGGGAAGGACGGCGACACGGCGACGCTGGAGGGCCACTCGCCGCTCGATGAAAGGGCCCTGAGATGTCGATGCCGAGGCATGCACTTGTCGCGTTCGGTCTTGCTCTGGCCGCCTGCCACGCACGGCCAGCAGTCCGTAGCGAGGCGGCGACCGAATATCGAGGTGGCCGGTGGTTCGATGGTGAGCACTTCGTCGCAAAGACCATGTGGGTGGTTGGCGAGACCTTCGCGGAATCACGCCCTACGCGAATCGGAGCCCTCATCGATCTCCACAATAACTTCGTGGTTCCACCGTATGCGGAAGGCCACAATCACTGGCTCGAGCCAACACTCGTCGACGCCTACGTACAGACGCACCTGCGCGACGGGATCTTCTACGTGAAGGATCAGTTGACTGCGCCGCAGTTTCACGACCAGATGCGCCCAGCGCTCGGTGGCCCGGCGTCGGTCGACTACATCAGTGCGCACTCGGGCTTCACGGGACCCAACGGTCACCCGGTCGAGATTGTCGATAGGCTAGCGGGCCTCGGCATTCTCCCTGCCGCGTGGGCTACGACCCACGGTGAGGGCGACCTTCTCTTTGTCGTGAGCTCCGAGCACGACATCGATCGCGTCTGGCCACGGCTGATTGCCGGGACACCTGACTTCGTGAAGATCTTCCTCGTCCACTCCCACGAATACGTGGCACGGCGCGACAACGCGGCGCTGACGCCTAAGGAACGCGGCCTCGATCCCGCGCTGGTCCCGGCGGTCGTTGCGCGCGCCCACGCCGCGCACCTCCGCGTCTCGGCTCACATCGAGGATGCGCACGACTTTCATGTCGCGATCGCGGCAGGTGTAGACGACATTGCGCACATGCCGTTCGTCGACAAGGACGAGCCAGATAGCTACCGGATCGCCGAGGCCGATCTTCGTACTGCGGCCGCGCGCGGCGCATCGATCGCGACGACGCTCGACTGGCTCCAGGACGGCGAAGCCAACGAGCGGCAGCTTCAGGTCGCGCGCGACAATTTTGCAAACATGCGCCGCGCCGGAAACACCATCGTGATCGGCACCGATCAGTTCCGCAAGACAGCGCGCGTGGAAGCCGACTTGATCGCCTCGCGTCACCTCATGTCGAACCTCGAGCTCTTGCAAGCGTGGTGCATCGCAACCCCCCGCGCGATCTTCCCGCACCGCAAGCTCGGGCACCTCGCCGACGGCTTCGAGGCCAGCTTCCTCGTCCTCGGCGGTGATCCGCTCGTGGACTTTGCGAGCTCGCACGACATCGTGATGCGGGTCAAACAAGGCCATCCGATCATCCCGCGCAATACAAAGCTGCCGTCGTTGGCCGATTAGAGACCCCATCCGAGTACCGCCGCCGCCTCATCGAGGGCGCGCGCGATACGTCGCTCGTCTTCTGCCGGCCGGCGCGGACATCCAGAGGGCGAGGGGTCTCGACACTACTGGTATGAGATCTTGTAGAAGGGCGCGCCGAACGGGCCGGGGCCTGTCCTCTTGGACAGTGGCCCTCGGCGCTCTCCTGGGCGCGGCTTTCGCGGCCCGGGCCGCTTCGCCGGTGACCGTCTCCGTGGATCCGAACGCCGACCGGCATCCCGTGAGCGAGGGCATCTTCGGAATGAACTTCGGCACGGCCGCACAGATGGCGCGCCTGAAGGTTCCGGTCAGGCGGTGGGGCGGGAACTCCGTCACGCGGTACAACTGGGAGACCGACACGCACAACAGCGCGAGCGACTGGTTCTTCTTCAACTACGCCAGCGACGTCCCGAACCCGGCCGCGCTTCCAAACGGCTCTTCGGCCGACGCCTTCGTCGACGAGATCCGCGCCGCGGGCGGCGAGGCGCTCATGACGGTGCCCCTCATCGGCTGGACGCCGCTCGACCGGACGCGAAGGTGGGGTTTTTCCGTCGCGAAGTACGGCGCCCAGCAGCAGACCGAGTGCAGCGCGACGGGAAACGCCTTCTGGTGCAACCCGGACGCCGGCAACGGCGTGAGACCGGACCACAGCTTCGTCTCGGGCAACGACCCCGCCGATACCTCGAAGACGATCGGACCCGACTTCGTGGCGCGCTGGATGGCGCACCTGGCCTCCCGGGTCGGCACCGCCGCCGCCGGGGGCGTGAGGCTCTGGGCGCTCGACAACGAGCCGATGCTCTGGAATTCCACGCACCGCGACGTCCACCCCGCTCCCGTCTCGTACGACGAAATCTGGGCGAAGACGGTCGCGATGTCGTCGGCCATCAAGGCGCAGGATCCCCTCGCGCGCGTCTTCGGGCCCGCCGTGTGGGGCTGGTGCGCCTATTTCCATTCGGCGCTGGACGGGTGCGCGCCCGGCGCCGACCGCGCCGCGCATGGCGGGATGGATTTCCTGCCGTGGTACCTCGCGCAGGCGAAGGCCTGGGAGGCGGCGCACGGCACCCGCCTCCTCGACACCCTCGACATCCACTATTACCCGCAGGCCGGCGGCGTCGCGCTCACGGCGGACGAGTCCATCGGCACGTCGGCGCTGCGCCTGCGCACCCTGAAGAGCCTGTACGACCCCACGTACCTCGACGAGTCGTGGATCGGAACGGACGTGGGCCAGGCGGTCTATCTCATCCCGCGAATGAAGGCCTGGATCGCCGCGAACTACCCTGGCACGAAGCTCGCCATCAGCGAGTACAACTGGGGCTCCGACGACGGGATCAGCGGCGCGCTCGCCCAGGCCGAGGCGCTCGCGATCTTCGCCCGCGAGGGCGTCGACACGGCCACGCGCTGGGTTGCGCCCGCGGAAGGGTCGAAGACCGAGGACGCGTTTCTGCTCTACCGGAACTACGACGGCGCCGGGACGAAGGTGGCCGGTGACAGCGTACACGCCACGAGCGCAAACGTGGACGCGGTCGGTGCGTATGCCATCCGCGGCGGCGCTGGCGGAAACACGCTCTACGTCCTTCTCTTCAACAAGGACACGGCGCTCCAGACGGCCGCGGTCAGCGTCGCGGGCGGGCTGACTCAGGCGGCGCAGCTCTTCCGCTTCTCCGGCGCGGCGCGTCTCGCGGGCTCGGGCACGGCGACGCCCTCAGGCGGCGTTCTCACGCTGGATCTTCCCGCCCGCTCGGCCACGCTTGCCGTCATGGCGCTTGCCTCGACGCCTCCGCCGCAGCCCGTCGCGACGTCGTTCCACCCCGCGACGCCGTGCCGCATCCTCGACACGCGCAACGCGAACGGGCCGCTCGGAGGTCCGGCGCTCGTCGCCGGAGTCCGGCGCGACTTCATCCTCACGAGCACGTGCGGCATTCCACCGACCGCGAAGTCGATCTCGGCGAACGTCACCGTGACCGGGCCCTCGATGGCGGGCTCGCTCGTCGCGTTCCCGGCCGATCTCGCTCAGACGCCCGTCGCGAATACCCTCAGCCTTCGAGCCGGTGGAACGCGAGCGAACAACGCGGTGCTATTCCTGGCGCGCGATGGATCCGGCGGCGTCGCCTTCGCGAATGACATGTCGTCCGGCTCGGCCCATCTGATCGTGGACGTCAACGGGTGGTGGGAGTAGGGCCCTCGGCGGTTCGGTTCGCTCAGTCACCGTCGTCCTTGTCCTTCGCCGCGCGTTGGAGCGCCTCCTTGAAGCGCGGGTCCCCGTGGAGCGAGTCGAGATCGTCGTCGCTTCGGATCTGTTCCGGCGAGCCGTAGCCCGCGTCGATCGCCTGGAAGAGGCGTTCGAACGCCTTGTCCTTTTCCTCGAGCCGCGCATGGGAGCACGCGAGGTTGTAGAGCGTCGCCGGCTTGCGGTACCCGAGCTCGAGCGCGCGCGTGAACGCGGCGACGGCCGCCTCCGGCCTCTCCGCGAAGAGCTGCGCATATCCGAGGTTGTAGTGCGCGCGGCCGCTCTGCGGATGGGCCTTGGCATAGGCCGCGTAGTGCGGGACCTCGTCGCGCCATGCCCCGCGGCGCCGGAACAGGCGCGACACGCCCGTGCCGAGGTCGTTGCTCGAGAGCGAAAGGTCCTCGGCCTTCTTCTTCAACTGGGCGAAACGCGGCTCGTCGCGGATTCCGTCGAGGTCGTCGTCCCGCTCGACGAGGCCCGGATCGTCGAACCCGGCCTCGAGGGCGGCGTCGAGGGTGTCGAGCGCCTGCGGAATCTTGCCGGCCCGGGCCAGCGCGCACGCGGCGTTGTACGTCGACGCGCCCGCCCGATAGCCGAGCGACGCGGCGGTGCGGAAGGCTTTTTCCGAGAGCTCGAGCTGATCCGTGTCGAGGAGCTGCTTGCCCACCTCGTACCAGCGGGCGCCGTTCTTCGAGCTGCCCGAGCTGAGCTTCTCGAAGCGCTTGACGGCGCGCACCGAATCGGCCGTCTTTCCCTCCGCCTTCTGGGCGTGCGTCGCTTTCTTCAACTCGGCAAAGCGCGGGTCTTTGCGCAGGGAGTCGAGGTCGTCGTCCTTCCTTAGATAGGACTCGATGTCGAAGCCGAGCTCGATGGACTTGCTCAGCCACGTGAAGGCGTCGTCTTTCCGCCCGGCCCGCGCATACGCGCACGCCGCGTTGTACGCGGCCGTGTCTTCCCGATAGCCGAGGTCCACCGCCTTGCGGAAGGCCTCCGCCGCCTCCAGGTAACGGCCGTCCTCGTGGAGCTCCCGGCCGCGCGCAAAGGCGGCCGAGCCGCTCTCCCGGCGATTGGCCGCCAGGACGATTGCGGGTGCCTTCTTTTCGACTTTACTGAAGGCGCGCCGCTCGTCGGTCGCCAAAGCCCGGACCGTCGGCGCCGCCTGCCCCGCGCGCGGGCACGCGCCGGAACCCGCGAGCCCATCGTCAGGGGCGGGCTGGGAGGCCGCCATCGCGGGCCGACCCACGCCCGGTACCGCGGCCGCGACGACGAGCGCGCCGGCCACGCCCGCGGCCGACAGCGAGGCGGCCAGGACGCGCGAGGGCGCCCGACGCCGGCGCCGTGGATCCAGGATCGCGCGCACGCGCACCTCGATGTCCGACGGGCGGGCCATCGCGAGAACCGGCATCTCCTCCGCCGGAGCGAGGCCCCGTACGATGCCGACGAGATGCGACGCGTAGTCCGAGGCCCGGGTGCCGTCGCCGAGCACGACGTCGTCTGACGCCTCCTCGGCAGCGCGGCGCAGCCGGTCCGCCACGAGGTGGGCGAGCGGATGGAACCAGTAGGCGGCGGTCGCGAGCTCGCTGACGAGCAGCGCGCCGAGATCGCGGCGCGCCACGTGCGCGAGCTCGTGCAGAAGGACGACGCGCTGCCTTTCCGGCGGCCACGCGCGCGCGGACTCGGGCAGCACGAGCACCGGGCGGAAGAGGCCCGCCGTCATCGGCACCGTGGCCTCCGCGGACAGGAGGACCGGTACAGGCCTGCGCAAGCCGAGCCGGGCCGAGGCGGCCGCCGCGAGGGCCTCGAGGTCCGGATCAGCCGAAGGACGGGCCTTCCGGATGAGCGCCCCGGCGCGACGGAACCCGAGAGCGAGCGCGGCGAGGGGAATGAGCCCGCCGAGGACCCACAGGACCGCCGCGACTTTCGCGGCGTCGACGTCGAGAGACGAAAGACCCCGCCGGCGTCCCGGCGCGCCGGCGGGGTCTTCGAACGGCGGCACCTGCATGCCGACCCGGCCGGAAAAGCCGGCGAGGGCGGCGGAGGCCGTGGACCGCGCGGGAAGCGCGCGCCGCTCGGCCGACGGAGGCTTCGCGGGCGCGGGCAGCAGCGGGATCTCCCAGCGCGGCAGGACGAGCCCGAGAACCGGCACGGCGAGTGCGCCGGCGAGGCCGAGGAATGCGACCAGGTGGCGGCTCGCCGCGGAGGCGCGGGAGAGCGCGCGCAGGGCGAGAGCGGCCGCAAGGAGAAGGACCGTGGCCTTGACGAGCGCTGTGGCGAGGAAAGCGTTCATGTCAGCGGCCCTCCTTCCGGGCCTCGGCGATGAGGCGTGACAGCCGCTCGAGCTCATGCTCGCCCAGGCGGCTCCTCGATTCCGACAGGAGCGCCGCGACGGCCTTCTCCGGCGATCCCTCGAAGAACGTCTGCAGGAGATTCTGGAGCGCCGAGCGGCGGGCCCTCTCCCGGGTAACGGTCGGGCGATAGACGTACCGCCCGTGCTCGAGCACGTGCGACACGTGGCCCTTCTTCTCGAGCACGCGCAGCATCGCGCGCACGGCCGAATAGCCCGGAGGCTCCGGAAGGCGCTCCAGGACCTCGCCGGCCGTGGCCCTGCCCTCGCGGTAGAGGATGTCCATGATCTGGCGCTCGCGCCGCGCGAGGTGGAGATGGTCGGGCGTGTGTACTGCTTTGGACATGGCCCTTTCTCCAGAGAAGATTCTCTTAGAAGGTCGAGAGATGTCGGGACGATCCGTTTCGCTCCGGCCAATCGGATCCGCGTGGCGCCCGCTCACTCCTTCGAAGAAATCCTTCTTGCATGCTAAGAAAGTAGCATGTGCTGGAAAAATAGCCCCTGCCCGGGGACCTGTCAAGGGACGAAATCGACTTCTTCACGCTTAGAGATACGCGGGGCGGCCCCGCGGGTTTCGCCCGGCGGGACGATTCGTCCGTTCTCTATTTCGCGGCCAGGGCCTTCTGGACGCGCGCCGAGAACAGGGCGAACATCTTCTGGCCAGTCGTGGTGTTCTTCGCCACCCATTCGGCGTTCTGGAACGCGAACGGGGACACCTCCCGGCGGAACTCTTCGAGGTAGGGGGCGACGCGGGCGAAGAGGAACATCCCCTCGCCGTTCGATTCCATGAAGTAGTCCGCGTTCACGATTCCGTGCCTGACCGTGCCGTAGACCATCTCCCAGTAGGTCCCGGTCTGGCGCCATGCCGCGTTGAGCGGGTGCTCGGCCTTCGTGACGGCCAGGACGTCGGCGAACGATTTCGGCCAGAAATCCCGGTTGATCGCGTTGCGCGAGTCGCGCATGACGCTCTCGCGGCGCAGCTCGTAGGCGCGGAACGCAAGCTCCGCGTCGTGGTGGTCGGGGTGTTCCTTGCTCATGGCGCGGAACTGTAACGCATCGCCCGGCCGCCGGGGGTCAACCGCGCATCGGCGTGTAGCCCGTGCAGAAGTGCTCGACCATTTTCAGGTCGACGGTGGGCCGGGGCGTCTGCCCGTTCGAACGGAGGCGGAAGATCTCGAACCGCACGCCGGGCCGCGCGACCGCGCGCACCTCGAGCCGGTGGATCGCGTCGGGGGTGATCGCGTAAGGGCCGCACTCCTCGCACTCCACCGGGAAACCGGAGATGGAGGACGCGAACAGGGCCTCCTCCTCTCCCACCGACGCCGGGAAGCCGCAGAGAAAACACGCGTGGGAGGCGCCCTCGCCGATCGTCGCCATGGCGCAGGAAGTCTACCCGAACCCCGGGGGCGTGCTACGTTTCGCCCATGAAGAAGCCGTCTGACGGCCTTGCGCTCCTCCTGCCTCTCCTCACCCTCGTCCTGGCGCGATCCCCCCGCGCCCGCGCGGCCGACGCGGGGGCCAGGACGCCCTATCCCCCGAGTCGCACGGTGGAGGTCACGGACGTCCTCCACGGCGTTTCCGTGAAGGACCCGTACCGCTGGCTCGAGGACGTGAAGGCCCCCGAAGCGCAGGCCTGGATGAAGGCGCAGGACGACCTCGCGCGCCAGCGCCTCGCGTCCCTGCCGGGGCGCGACGGCCTCGCCGCGCGGCTGAAGGAGCTCCTGTACATCGACAGCGTGTCCGCCCCGCAGCACAGGGGCTCGCGGTACTTCTTCACGCGGCGGCACGCGAGCAAGGAGAAGAGCGTCGTCTACTGGAAGGAAGGGGCCGGCGGCGGCGAGAACGTGCTCCTCGACCCGAACGGCTGGAGCGCGGACGGCAGCGCCTCCCTCGGCGGATGGCAGGTTTCGTGGGACGGGGCGAGCGTCGCGTACCAGAAGCGCATCAACAACTCCGACGAGGCGACGCTCCACGTGATGGACGTCGCGACGGGAAAAGTCTCCGACCTCGACGTCATCGAGGGCGCGAAGTACGCGGGCGCGTCGTGGACGCCGGACGGCAAGGCCTTCTACTACACGTGGCTGCCGGTGGATCCGAAGATCCCGACGGCCGACCGGCCGGGCTACGCGGAAGTGCGCTTCCACAGGCTCGGCACCGATCCGAAAGGCGACGCCGTCGTGAAGGAGAAGACCGGCGATCCGACGTCCTTCCAGGGGGCGGGCCTGACGCGCGACGGGCGCTTCCTCTTCCTCGTGACCTCGCACGGCTGGACGTCACAGGACGTGTGGTTCCGCGATCTCGCGGTGAATCCGAAGACGACGGCGTGGACGCCGCTCGCCGTCGGGATCAAGGCGCACTTCGACGTCGAGGCCTTCGGCGGCAGGATCTTCGTCAAGACCGACGACGGGGCGCCGAAGGGCCGCGTCCTCGCCGTCGATCCGGCGAAGCCGGACCGCGCGTCCTGGAAGGAGATCGTACCGGAGCGCCGGGACGCGACGCTGGAGGGCTACGAGATCGTGGGCGGCCGGCTCGCCCTCAACTACCTGAAGAGCGCCGCGAGCCTCCTCGAGATCCGCGAGACCGACGGCAGCCTCGTCCGCGAGGTCGCGCTCCCCGGCATCGGGACGGTCGGAGGGCCCCTGGGCCGCGACGACGAGGACGAGGCCTACTTCGTGTTCACGTCGTACACGACGCCCACGTCCATCTACAAGACGTCCGTGAAGACGGGCGCGACCTCCATGTATTTCCAGGTGAAGGTGCCGGCGGACCTCACGCCCTACACCGTCTCGCAGGTGTTCTACCCCTCGAAGGACGGCACGCGCGTCTCGATGTTCCTCGTGCATCGCAAGGACCTGAGGAGGGATGGTTCCGCGCGATGCCTTCTCGAAGGCTACGGCGGCTTTCAGATCGCGCTCACGCCCGCCTTCAGCTCCGCGCTCCTTCCGTGGCTCGAGAAGGGCGGCCTCTACGCCGTGCCGAACCTGCGCGGCGGGAGCGAGTACGGCGAGGCGTGGCACGAGGCCGGGATGCTGCTCAGGAAGCAGAACGTCTTCGACGACTTCATCGCCGCCGCCGAGTACCTCGAAAAGGAAAAATGGACGTCTCCCGCGCGCCTCGTCCTCAGGGGCGGGTCGAACGGCGGGCTCCTGATGGGCGCGTTGATCACGCAGCGGCCGGACCTCTTCCGCGTCAGCCTCTGCGCCGTGCCGCTGCTCGACATGGTGCGCTACCACCTCTTCGGCTCGGGCAAGACGTGGAGCTCCGAGTACGGCACGGCTGACGACGCGGCGCAGTTCCAGGCGCTCTACGCCTATTCGCCCTACCATCACGTCAAAGCCGGGACGAAATACCCCGCGGTCCTCATCCTCTCGGCCGACAGCGACGACCGTGTGGACCCGATGCACGCGCGCAAGTTCGCGGCCCTGCTCCAGGCGGCTTCGGCGGGCGGGCCCGTCCTCCTGCGCATCGAGCAGCACGCGGGCCACGGCGGGGCCGACCTCGTGAAGGCGGCCGTTTCGCAGCGCGCGGACGAGTACGCGTTCGCGCTCGCCGAGACGGAATCACCCACGGAGGCGCCGAAGGACGCGCAGAAGAACTGAGGATGTCCGAACCGTCCCGCACTCTCGCCGCCGAGGTCGCCCGCCGGCGCACCTTCGCGATCATCTCGCACCCGGACGCGGGCAAGACGACGCTCACGGAGAAGCTGCTCCTCTACGGCGGCGCCATCCACCTCGCGGGCTCGGTCCGGATGCGCCGGAACGCGAGCCGTCACACCACGAGCGACTGGATGGAGCTGGAACGGCAGCGCGGCATCTCGATCACGACGAGCGTCCTGCAGTTCCCGTACGCCGGCCACAGCGTGAACCTCCTCGACACGCCGGGCCACAACGACTTCTCGGAGGACACGTACCGCACGCTGGCGGCGGTCGACGCCGCGGTCATGCTCATCGACAGCGCCAAGGGCGTCGAACCGCAGACGATCAAGCTCTTCGAGGTCTGCCGCATGCGGCGGATCCCCATCGTGACCTTCATGAACAAGCTCGACCGCGCGGGGCAGGGCCCGCTCGACCTCATGGACGAGATCGAGCGCGTCCTCGGCATCCCGTGCCACCCCGTGACGTGGCCGATCGGCTCGGGCCCGGATTTCAGGGGCGTTTACGACCGGTGGGGCAAGACGCTTCTCGCCTACGAGCGCGGGGACGCGAACCGCGGCGAGCGGGTCGCCCCCGTCGAGGTCGCGTCGATGGACGATCCGGGTTTCGTCGAGACGATCGGCGCGAAGGCCCACGCGACGCTCCGCGAGGAGCTCGACCTCCTCGCCACGGCCGGCAATCGCTTCGACCGCGCGACGTTCCTCGCGGGCGGCGTCACGCCGGTCTTCTTCGGCAGCGCGATCAACGATTTCGGGGTCGAGCCGTTCCTGAAGCGCTTCCTCGACCTGGCGCCCGCGCCCCTCCCCCGGAAGACGGCCACGGGCGAAGTGGGCCCTCTCTCGCCGACGTTCTCCGGGTTCGTCTTCAAGATTCAGGCGAACATGGATCCCGCGCACCGGGACCGGATCGCGTTCCTGCGCATCGTCTCGGGCAAGTTCACGCGGGGCATGGAAGTCCTGAACCCGCGGACCGGCCGCACGCTGAAGCTCGCGAAGCCGCTGCAGTTCCTCGCGCAGGAGAGGACGCTCGTCGAGGAGGCGTGGGCCGGCGACATCCTCGGCCTCTGGGACGCGGGCAACCTGCGCATCGGCGACTCCCTCGCCGAGGGGCCGGGCATCGAGTTCGACGGCATCCCCCGTTTCTCACCCGAGTTCTTCAACCGCGTCGTGATGCTCGACCCAGCGAAGAGGAAGCAGCTCAAGAAGGGCCTCGACCAGCTTTCCGAGGAAGGCGCCGTCCAGGTCTTCCACGACGCCGAGCGTATGGAGCGGGATCCGGTCTTGGGCGCCGTGGGCGTCCTGCAGTTCGAGGTCATCCAGCACCGCCTCCGCTCGGAGTACGGCGCCGAGATCTCGTACGTGAGGCTGCCGTTCACGCTCGCCCGCTGGGTCGAGGGGGAGGATTTCGACCGGAAGCGCTTCGACGATCCGCCGAGCGTCGCGTGCCTCGTGGACCTCGAAGGCCGGCCGCTCGTCCTTTTCCAGAGCGCGTGGCACCTCGAGCGCGCCGAACGCGAGAACCCGAAGCTGCGCTTCGTCGCGGCCGTCCAGCCCGGGCGCGCGAAAGCCACGGCGTAGATGTCGTCGAGGAGGCGCTGGTTCGCGGCGGCGGCCTCCTCAGTCGCCGCATTGGTCGTCCTTCTCGTCTGGCTCTTCCAGAATGCCTCGCTTTCGCGTCTGAGGGCCGAGTTCATTCCGTGGATGCACCGGCTCGAGCGGTATCGCGATGCGCTGGAGGCGACACGCGCGGCGCTGCGCCGGCGGGACGCCGGCGCGACGGTTGAGCCCGAAGGTATGGCGGCTCTCCGTGCATGGGCCTGGAAGGATCTCGACCGGGTCGCTCTCGTGTCGTTCGACGTCGAGGGGAAGCCGGAGATGAAGAAGAGTCTCTTAGAAGGGTCGGAAAGATGGAGCCTGGTCGGGAAGGCCCTCTTCGTGGTGGATGGCTTTCGCGCAGACGGGGCGCGCGTCGAGCGCCGCGCGCGAGTTTTGCTCCGGCTTCTGAATCTAGACACTTTCGAAGAAAATCTTCTTTCTTTCTCCCTCTCTCTTGTCTCTTCCGAAGCAGATCGAATCGAGCCGCGCCCACGCTTCCACGACGCGACGCGAGAGGCGGGCCTCGGCGCCCCACGCCGCGATCCGCCTCGGAATCTGACGAACCGCCTCATCGACGGCATCTGGCCCGGCTCGGGCGTCGCGGTCCTGGACTTCGACCAGGACGGCGACGAGGATCTTCTCGTGGGCGACGGCGTGCGGTCGATCCTCTACGAGAACGACGGCAAGGGGCATTTCACCGACGTCACCGTGCGGGCGGGTCTCGCGGCTTCGGCCTCCTCGGGCATTGCGGCGACGGGTGTCGCCGCGGGCGACGTCGACGGTGACGGCTATCCGGATCTCGCCGTGGCGGATGCATTCGGCCCGACACGTCTCTTCCTGAACCGCCGCGACAAGACTTTCGAGGAGATCACCGCCTCGTCGGGTGTCGTGACCGAGGGCCCGACGCGCTCTCTCGCGTTCGCGGACGTAGACGGCGACGGGAACCTCGACCTCTTCATCTGCGGGACCGGTGACTACTACGGGCAGATGCCCGACCCTCCTTTCGACGCGAACGACGGCCGCCGCAACTATCTCTTCCTGGGCGACGGGAAGGGCCATTTCCGCGACGCGTCCGCAGAGTGGGGCGTCGAAAAGCCCACGAGGTGGTCGCTTTCGTGCCTCTTCGCCGATTTCGACGGCGACGGGCGGCCCGACCTCGTCGTCACGAACGACTTCGGTTTGAAGAACCTCTACCGCAACTTCGACGGCAAGCGCTTCGAGGACGTGACGAAGAAGCTCGGCGCTTTGGATCGCGGCTACGGCATGTCGGCGGCCTGGGGCGACTTCGACGGCGACGGGAGGATCGACCTCTACACGACCGGCACGTACACGCAGTGGGGTTTCCTGCACGAATACCCGGGCCTCCCGGTGCCGCTCCCAGGCAGGATCTTCCGACCCATCGCGATCTCCTGGATGGAGAAGATGTGCCGCGGCAACTCGCTCCTGCTCCAGACCGCGACCGGTGCGTTCGACGACGCGACCGCGCGCTCAGGCGCCGGCCGCGCGGGCTGGAACTGGAGCGCGATCGCCGCGGACCTCGACAACGACGGCAGCCTCGACCTCTATGCGACGAACGGCATGTGGGCGGACGGGCGGGAGCACGACCGCGAGTTGGAGTTCTGGTGGGAGACGCTCGCGTACTGGGACGACTACATCGGGATGAAGAGGACGTTCGACCGCAAGGGCGCGGGCGTCCAGGGCATCGAACGCGACGCGTATTTCGTCAACCGCGGCCCGGGAAAAGGCCCTCTCTTCGAGGAACGGGCCTTCGTCGACGGCCTCGACCTCCAGACGAACGGGCGCGCCGTCGTGGCGTTCGACGCGAATGGCGACGGCGCCCTCGATCTCTACGTGCGCTCGGTGCAGGCGCCCGAGGCTCTTTTCCTCGGAAGCCGCAGGAACCCGGACGCCGAGCATTTTCTGAGGCTCCGCCTGAAAGGCACGCGCGGGAAGGACAATACGGACGGGCTCGGCGTGCAGGTCGCGGCGACTTTGCCGGGAGGCCGGATTCTCGTCCGGGAGAGCGGCTACGCGAGCGGCTACCTCGCGACGGGCAGCCCCATCGTGCATCTCGGGCTCGGCCCGGCGACGCGGCTCGAGAAGCTCGTCGTCCGCTGGCCTTCGGGCACCGTGCGGGACCTCGGTCCCGTCTCATCCGTCGACCGGACCGTGACGATCGACGAGACGAAGGTCTCCCTATAATCCCGCGCGTGAGCGAGATTCCCTCCCTGCTCGAATCCTCGTACGACGTCGTCGTCATGGGCGGCGCAATCTCCGGCGCCGCAACGGCGGTCCTGCTCCGCCGCCGAATGCCGGACTTGAAGATTCTCGTCGTCGAGAAGAGCGCGGCGTTCGACTGGAAGGTCGGCGAATCGACCGTCGAGATCTCGGCGTACTTCCTCACGCGCGAGCTGAAGATCTACGACCACCTTTCGCGCGAGCAGCTCGTCAAGCAGGCCTTCCGCTACTGGTTCCACAACGAGAAGGTCTCATGCCTTCGGGAAGCCTCCGAGACCGGGCCGACGCAGCTCGCCCGTACGCCTTCGTTCCAGCTCGACCGGCAGAAGCTCGACGAGCACGTGATCTCTCTGGCGGAAAAGGAAGGCTCCGAGGTGTGGCGCCCCGCGAAGGTCGTCGACGTCGCCCTGGACGGCGACGCCGGAAACACCCTCGTCATCGAGAAGGGCGACGGGGCGCGCCGGGCGGTCCGCTGCAAGTGGGTGGTGGACGCGACGGGCCGGCAGGCTCTGCTCGCGAGAAAGCGCGGCGGCGTGACGCCGATCGAGTCGCATCCCACCTCCGCGATCTGGGTGCGCTACCGCGGTGTCAAGGACATGGACGGCGTCGAGATCGCGGGTGTGGACTCGTCCGACCCGTTCCACCGCTCCGTCCTCACGGCGCGCCGCCTCGCGACGAACCACTTCACCGGCTGGGGCTATTGGATCTGGTTCATTCCGCTCCAGGGCGGGGAAACGAGCGTCGGCCTCGTGTGGGACACGCGCCTCGTACAGCCGGAAGGGGCGACGCCGCTCGAGAAGCTCACGCGCTTCCTCGATGCGAACCCGCTCACGAAGGAGCTCCTCACCCACGCGGCGCCCGTCGAGGGCGACTGCCGTATGTATGGCCACCTTCCCTACTTCGTCGACCGGTTCATCGGGCCCGGCTGGACGTGCGTGGGTGACGCGGGCGGATTCCTCGACCCCTTCTACTCGCCGGGCCTCGACCAGATGGCCTTTTCTGTTTATTCGCGGGTCGGCCTCATCCAGAAGGCTCTTTCCGGCGTACCCGCGGACGAAATGGCGAAGGAGTACGAGCTTCACAACAAGCGCTACACACGTTTTTTCACGTACTTCTACGAGGCGATCTTCCGCGACAAGTACTACGTCATGGGCGACTACGACACCATGACGATCGCCTTCCTGCTGGACACGGCGCTCTACTACCTCGCCGCCGTCATCCCGGTCTACCGGTGGTCCTCCGAGCGACTCGGCCTCCCGCCCTATTACCAGGACGGCTCGGAGATCGCGTTCTATCCGATGCGTTTCTACAACCGGCGCCTCGTCTCGATCGCGAAGCGGAAGAAGGCGCTCGGGATCTACGGAAACCACAACGCGGGACTGCGCCCCGGGTTCGTGGGCTTCTCTGTCCGGGGAGCCAGCTGGGTGATGCTCGCGCACGGCCTCCTGCGCTGGGCGAAAGCGGAGCTCGCGAACGCGTGGTCCTGTCTGGTCAGGCCGGCGCCCGTCGGAGGGCCGGTCCCGAGCCTGCCGCCGAAGCAGCCGCGAGCGCCGGCGGCGACGCCTCCGCTCCAGAAACCTGCTCCGGCAGACGGCGCGTAGCGGGTGAGGCGTCTCCTCCCCTTCTCCGCGACGGCGGCGCTGCTCCTCGTCTGGTTCCTCGCGGCCCGCCGGCAGACCTCGGGCCTCTTCCCCGATCCGCTCCAGGTCCTGAACGGCCTCCTCGAGCTTCTGCGGCGCGGCCTCCTCGCGAAATACGTCGTGGCGTCGCTCTTCCGGGTCAGCTGGGGCTACCTTCTCGCCGTGCTCACGGCCGTCCCGCTCGGGCTCCTGCTCGGCTGGTACAGACGGGGAGAGAGGGCCCTCAACCCGCTTCTCCAGCTCCTGCGCCCCATTTCGCCGCTCGCGTGGATTCCCATTTCCATTCTCTGGTTCGGCGTCGGAGATCTCGCGGCGATCTTCCTGATCTTTCTCGCGTCGTTCCTGCCGCTCACCGTGGCCGCGATGAACGCCGTGCGGAACGTGCCGTCGACCCTCCTCAACGCGGGGCGCAACTTCGGGCTCTCGAACCCGCGCCTCCTCGCCTCCGTGATCCTGCCGGCGGCGCTTCCCCAGCTCATCGTCGCGCTGAGAATCTCCCTCGGCGTCGCGTGGCTCGTCGTCGTGGCAGCCGAGATGATCGCGGTCAACTCGGGGCTCGGGTTCCTCATCGTCGACGCGCGAAACGCCGGGAACCGGTACGACCTCGTCGTGGCGGGAATGGTGATGATCGGGCTGATCGGGCTCGTCCTCGACCTCGGGATGCGGCAGCTCGAACGGATGAAAGCCGTCAGGTGGGGGTACGGGTCGTGACGCCGCCGCCGAAAGTGAGCATCCGCGACCTCTCGATGCGGTTCCCGACGGACGGCTCTCACATCGAGGTGCTCTCGTCGATCGATCTCGAGGTGAAGGACGGCGAGCTCGTCTGCATTCTCGGGCCTTCCGGCTGCGGAAAATCCACGCTCCTGAACGTCGTCGGCGGGTTCCTGAAGGCCACGGGCGGCGCCGTTCTCATCGACGGACGGGAGGTCGCGGGTCCCGACCCGCGCCGCATCTTCGTGTTCCAGGAGCGGGGCGTCTTCCCCTGGCTCACGGTGGAAGGCAACGTGGGCTTCGGCCTGTTTCGCCTCGCCGCCGGGGAGCGCGCCGAGCGGATCGCGCACTACGTGAAGCTCGTCGGGCTGTCCGGGTTCGAGAACGCGTACCCGCAGGAGCTGTCCGGCGGAATGAAACAGCGGCTCGAGGTGGCGCGCGCGCTCGCCGTGAATCCCGACGTGCTTTTCCTGGACGAGCCCTTCGGCGCGCTCGACTCGATCACGCGCCTCGTGATGCGGAGCGAGCTTCTCCGCATCCGGCGGGCCGAGAAGAAGACGATCCTCTTCGTGACGCACGACATCGACGAATCCGTCCAGCTCGCCGACCGCGTCGTCGTCATGTCGACGCGCCCTGCCACGATCCGGCGGATCGTGGACATCGACATGCCGCATCCGCGGGACCTCAGCGCGCCGCGGTACATCGAGCTCCGCGACATGCTCTTCGAGGAGATCGGGCTTGCGCACAAGATCTGACGTCGAGCGGTTCCTGCTGCCCCTCGGAACGGCGGCTCTCGCGATCGTCGTCTGGTCGCTCGCCGTGCGACTGACGCACACCACCGTTCTTCCGTCGCCCTTGAAGGTCGCCTCCGCCCTGAGGGAGCTCGCGGGACGAGGCGTCCTCTGGCGCTACGTCGGCGACTCGCTCCGGCGCGTTGCGACGGGCTACTCCCTCGCGCTCGTCCTCGGGGTTCCCGCCGGCCTCGCGCTCGGCTGGAATCCGGCTCTCGCCTCGGCCTTCAACCCGGTCATCCAGATGGCGAGGCCGATCAGCCCGCTCGCCTGGATGCCGCTCGCGATCCTGTGGTTCGGGGTGTCGGAGGCCGCTCCGGGCTTCCTCATTTTCCTCGGCGCGTTCTTCCCGATCGTCGTGGCCTCGATGAACGGGGTCCGCAGCGTTCCCGCGATGTACCTGCAGGCCGGCCGCAATTTCGGCCTCTCGACGCCCCGGCTCCTCGCCCGCGTCGTCTTCCCGGCGGCGCTGCCGCAGATCCTCGTGGGCCTGCGTATCGCGCTCGGAATCGCGTGGCTCGTCGTCGTGGCCGCCGAGATGATCGCGGTCGACTCGGGCCTCGGCTACCTCATCATCGACTCGCGAAATGCCGGCAAGCGCTACGATCTCGTCGTGGCGGGGATGCTCCTCATCGGCGCGATCGGTCTCGTCCTCGACCTCTTCGCCCGCCGGCTCGAACGGCTCCGGACCGTACGCTGGGGCTTCCAGGGAGAAACGGCATGACGGGCCCGAAGCGCATCGCTCTCGGCGTCGGGGCGTGGCTCGTCGTCGTGACCGCGCTGCACTCCGTCCTCAACGTGAACTGGGCCGTCCTCGCGAACGACTTCCTGCCGCCTGACAAGAGGAAGCTCAACGTCGCCTACATCCCCGTCACCTGCCACCTCGCCTGTCCCGTGACGGACTACATCTCGAAATTCTCCGAAGCGGGAGAGCTCTTCGTCCCGCGCATGTTTCAGGGATTCCCGGAGATCAAGGAATCCCTCATCGCGAACAAGATGCAGGCGGCGTTCATCGTCGCCCCGATGGCGATCGCTCTCAAGGCCCAGGGCGTCGGGATTCGCATCGTCTACCTCGGACACCGCTACGGCAGCGCCGTCGTCGTGAGGAAGGACGGCCCCGTGAAGATCTTCCCCGATCTCAAGGGGCGGACGATCGCGGTGCCGAGCCGGTATTCCGACGAGCGCCTCATCGTGTTCCGAGTCCTAAAGGAGTTCGGCATGAAACCGGGGGATCTGAAGATCGTCGAGATGGCTCCGCCGGACGTGACGGGCGCCCTCGCGGCGGGGGCCATCGACGCGTTTTCCATGGGCGAGCCGTTTCCCTCCCAGGCCGAGCTGGGCGGCTACGGCCGCGTCCTCTTCCATGCGCGCCAGTACTGGCCCGACTACATGTCGTGCGTCCTCGTGGTCCGCGAGGACGTCATCGCCTCCCGCTCCGAGGCCGTCCAGACGCTCGTCGACGGCATCGCGCGGTCGGGCCTCTGGCTGGAGGAGGGGAAGCCGCACCGCGACCACGCCGCCGACTTCGTGGGCCGCTTCTATTACAACCAGAACCCGAAGATCCTCCGCTGGGCCCTCACGAACCCGCTCGACCGCGTCATGTACACGCCGCTCTCGCCGCGTCGGCCCGATTTCGACCTCGTGCGCGACCTCATGATAGAGACGGGCGTCCTCGACCGGAAGATCGCGTTCGAAGAGTACGTCGACACGCGCTTCGCCGAAGGCGCGAAAGAGCAGGTCGCCTGGCGCTACGAGGCCGGCGCGAGCGAGGCGCGCTGAGCCGCGTCCGGCCCGCGGACCCGCCCTCGATCAGCGCGCGCGAAGGCGATCGAGCATGCGACACAGCTCGTCGGCGGCGAACGGCTTCTGCACGAGATCGCGCACGCCCAGCCGCTCGCAGGCATCCTGGTCCTCCGGCCCCAGGTTGCCGGAGGCGAGGACGATCGGCACATCGGGGCGCGTCGCACGGAGCCTCGCGGCGAGCTCGAGGCCGGTCATGCCGGGCATCGCCGCGTCCGTGACGACCACGTCGAATTCCCCCGGGCGCAACTGGAACTCCTGAAGCGCCTTCGCGGGGTCCGTGAAGCCGGTCACGTCCCAGCCGAAACGCGTGAGAGAGCGGCGGGCCATGAGGACGAGGGCCCCCTCGTCGTCGACGTACAGGACACGGCCGCCCCTCGTGGGCACTGCCCCGGCAGTCGGAGCCGGCGTGGCTTCGACCGCGACCTGGATCGCCGGAAAGAAAACGTGAAGCGCCGTTCCCTTTCCCGGCTCGCTCTCGACCCGGATCGCGCCGCCGTGGCTCCGCACGATCCCGTGCGCGACCGAAAGCCCGAGCCCGCTGCCCTGCCCTGGAGGCATTGTCGTGAAGAAGGGATCGAAGATGCGTTCGAGGGTGGCGCGATCCATGCCATGGCCGTCGTCGATCACCGAAAGCCGGACATAACGTCCGCCGCGCAGGTCCGGCGACGCGCGTTCCGTCCCGGCGTCCACGTCGACGGCCGCGATCCGGAACTCGATGTGCCCCGGGCGCATGCCGATCGCGTGCGACGCGTTCGTGGCGAGATTCACGACGACCTGATGGATCTGCGCGGCATCCCCGACGAGGGGCGGCACGTCCGCGGCGAAGTCCCTTCGGATGTCGATCGTCGCCGGCAGGGCGGCTCGGACGAGCTCGAGCGCGTCCTCCATGACGAGCCGGAGGTCGAGGACCTCGCGCTTCTGCTCCTGCGGCCGGCTGAAGGCCAGAATCCGGCGGACGAGCTCCGTGGCCCGTGCGCCCGCCTTCGCGACCTCGGCGAGACTCTCCAGCGCGGGATGGCCGGGCGGAAGGTCGGCGATCGCGAGGCTCGTGTTGCCGGTGATCGCGAGCAGGACGTTGTTGAAGTCGTGGGCGATGCCTCCGGCGAGCGTGCCGAGCGACTCGAGCTTCTGTGCCCGCTGCAGGGCTTCCTTCGCGAGCTCGCGCTCGGTGACGTCGAGCAGAATGCCGTGCCAGAGAACACGGCATTAATATACTTGACTAACCAGCCCGGAGACCCTACATTGAGGGTATGAACAGCGCGATGAAACCCCCGAAAACCCTCATGGAAGCCATCCGCTACTTCGGACGGCCCGGAGTCGCTATCGAGTACCTTGCGGGCCTCCGGTGGCCCGGTGGAGCCTTCTGCCCCGCGTGCGGCCTCACGGGCGAGGATGTCTACTTCATGGCCTCACAGGAGCGCTGGAAGTGCCGGGGCTGCAAGAAGCAGTTCTCCGTCAAGGTCGGGACGATCATGGAAGACTCGGCCGTCTCGCTCGACAAGTGGCTCTGCGCGATCTGGATGGTGGCGAACTGCAAAAACGGCGTCTCGTCCTACGAGATCCACAGGGGAATCGGCGTCACTCAGAAGAGCGCGTGGTTCATGCTCCACCGCATCCGGCTCGCCATGAAGGCGGGCGGAATCGACTTCCCGTTCTCGGGCTCCGGACCCTTCGAGGCCGACGAAACCTACGTCGGCGGGAAGATCGGGAACAAGCATCTGAGGGTCCGGAAGACTCTCGGCGGATCGGGGAACAAAAGCGGCGCCAAGGCGATCGTCATGGGGATCATGGAGCGCGGCGGACGGGTCCGGGCGAAGTCGATTCCGGATGCGACGGGCGCCACGCTTCGGGGTGAGGTTGAGGCGAACCTGAATCCCGGCGCCACGATCTACACGGACGCGCTTCCGTCCTACCGTGGCCTGGAGAAGCGGTACTTTCACGACACCGTGAACCACCTGGACACCTACGTGAAGGGGCTGGTTCATACTCAGGGAATCGAGAACTTCTGGAGTCTCCTCAAGCGGACGCTGCGCGGTACTTACGTGAACGTCGAGCCCGCGCACCTGGATGCCTACGTTGACGAACAGGCGTTCCGGTTCAACGAGCGCGACACGAACGACGGACGGCGGCACGCGATGGTCGCCGCGAACATCGGCGGGAAGCGGCTCACGTACAAGCAGCTCATCGCGGAGATGCCAGCGTGGTAAGCACCCGCGGCAAGGTCGCGGAAAGCGCTGCCCCGCCGGAGTACGCGCGATTCAACTCCCTGATGAGCCAGCTCATCAAGGTTCCGCATCAGCCGACGAAGAAGAAGCGGGCGAAAAAGAAGAAACGGCAGAAGTAAAATGCGGCGCCTTCTGTCGCAGTTCGAACTGGCACGCTGCCTTTCCGCTATCGAGGCCGTCGAGCGTCTCGGTAAACCTGCGGCGGAGATCGGCTCGAAGCGCCTCGCCCCCGGCACCCTGCCAGTCCTCATGACCGAGCTTCATCGTCTCGCGGAGCACGTTCCTGGCCTTCAGTGGTACACGTATGACGACGGCGGCGGGAGAGTAACGTTCGGGTGCTACCGCTTCGATTGGGTAGGGAAGGCGCTCGACTTCATAGAAAAAATGGGCGGCAGCCTAGATGAGTCCACTCGAGCGTGGGTGCAGGGGCTCATTTTCGGTTACCGCCCCGAAGCGATAGAAGACTACGTGCGGTCTAGTTCTGCGTCGGGCGAATCAGAGTCCACGTTGCCGCGCCCTTGCAGCGGCGACACGGCGGGAACGTCTCGTGTTTCGAGAGCGCGATCTGCTCACGACAGCAGACGGACGCGTAGATCCCAGACTGCTCACACTTCTGGCCAGTAGTACCACTCATGTCGAAACCCCTCACTGCCCCGCGTTTCAAGCGGAAGCGGAAAGTGAGATCGCCCTTGCGGAGCCGGGTCACGCGGCGGTAAAATTATCGCCTGCACTGTCGTGCCCGGTGGGGCGGGCGATCTCGCCATGCCCCGCGAGCCGTGGCCCTTACCGGGGGCTCACGGCTCGTTCCTTTTTGACGGGAACCAGTGTGCGCCGCTTGGTGGCGCTCTCGCGTGCGTCACGCCATATCACCTCCAATCGTTCCGTGGAGTCTCCGGGCGACGATCCCGGCGGAGCGAGATCCAGACTCTTGTCAAGCGTCACTAACTTCCGACCCCCTTGCGTCACTAAAAGCGCCCCCCCTCTGAGGTCCGTCCTTACCGGTCTTTCTAGACTTGATCGAGTCAATAAACCCAGTAGCAGGGCGGTGGAAACGGTGGGAAGCGCGGAGC
>JBGQDL010000035.1:0-27248 GCA_041495865.1 Thermoanaerobaculia bacterium
AGAAGAGCGCTCGGGTCGTTCGAGCGGTTGTCGATGCGCGAGGCGGCCGCCGCGAAGGCGCCGTTGGGCGTCGTCGTGGAGAGAACGAGGCGGGCGTCGTCGCCGGTCTCGGCTCCGCCGGCGAGTTCGCGCGGCGCGTCGTTCACCTGGTGCATCTCGAGGGGCTCGAGATGAATCCTCGCTGAACCGCGGTCGCGCCCGTCCGAGCCGATGAGCTTGATGTCGACGTCGAGCGGCTTTTCGGTCGCGTTCGTGAGCATGAGGTTCGTCCGGAAGGAGCCGTTCGAGCGCACCCCGGCGATCGAGCGCGAGCGGCCGCTCGTGATGAGGTCGTTGTGCTCCGTTGCCCGGAGCTGCTGGCCGAACGATCCCTGGCCGCTCGGCGTCCCGGTGTGGCTGTCGACGACGAGAGTCGGCACGTTCGAGGTGATGCGCACGCCGCCGAAGTCGTCGCCGATGCCGAAGAAGGAGCCGAGGAGGTCGTCGATCGTGAGCGTCGCTCCGGCCGGCACGGTGACCGTGCGGGCGAGGCCGCCGCGGCCGTCGCGGTCGTGCCCGAGGAACTTGATCGTGACCGTCGCGTCGGCGGAGCCCGTGTTCGAGAGCGTGAGGCTCGTCGTGAAGAAGCTGCCGTTCAGCCCGGCCTTGCGGGCCGCGGACGACAGGTGGAAATCGTTCGCCTGACCCGAGGCGGCCGAGTCTTCCCCGAACTCGACCTCGATGCGCGTCGCGTCGAGCGAGCCGTCGGTTCGCGCCGTGCCCTTGACCTCGACCATGGCGCCGACGGCGAGAGCGCCGTCCTCCTGATCGATGCGCGTCGTCGTCGTGATGTGGACCGTTCGGCCGCTCACGACGGCGTCACCGATGAACCCGGGCGTGGCCGACAGCGACTCGACGGCGCCGCTGAACTCCTTGGGCGCGGGCGCGCCCGCGGGCGGCGCCATCTTGACCTCGATTTTCGCCGCGTCGATCGAGCCGTCCGATCGGGTGGTCCCCTCGACCTCGACGAACGCACCGACCGCAGGAGCGCCGTGCTCGGCCTCGATGCGGGTCGCGGCGGTCACGTGCACGATCTTCCCCGATACCATCCAGTCGCCGGCGAAGCCGGTCGCGGGCAGGGACTCGATGGCGCCCCGGAAGTCCATCTCACCCGGCGGCACGGCGCCCGACGCAGAGGTCTTGAGCTCGATCTCGGTCGCGTCGATCGAGCCGTCCGCGCGCATCGGGCCCTTCACCTCGACGGACGCTCCGACGGCAAATGTCCCGCCCTCAGAATTGAGAAGCGTGGTCGCCGTCACGTGGACGGTCTTGCCACCGACGGTCCAGTCGCCGACGAAGCCCGCGGTTCCGGGCAGCGCCGTGATCGCGCCTACGAAGTCCTTGTCGTTGTCCTCATTGTTATTGTTATTGTCCTCGGCTTCCTTCACTTGGATCCGCGCCGCGTCAACGGAGCCGTCGGTGCGGAGAGCCCCCTTGACCTCCACCGTGGCGCCCACCGCCGCGGCACGACCACCGTCCTGGTCGATCCTGGTCGCGGCCGTGACGTGTACGACCTTGGTGGAGACCATCCAGTCGCCCGTGAAGCCGGACGTGGGCAAGGCCTGTATCGTCCCGGTGAACTCGAAGTCCTTCGAACCCGGAACGCCGCCGTGGTCGTCCGCGACGGCGGCAAAGCCGAAGAGCGAGAGGACGACGAATAGAGACGCGAATCCCGGTACTCTACGAATACGCATGATGTCCTCCTTGAATTGTTGACGAACAGTATTGACGTACGTGACGACTGCTATTGCACTGCAAGACACGGCGGAATCCGCGTCGAACATCCTGAACCTGGGGCCGTCGCACTGCTCATGAGTCTCATTCCCAATGGAGTGTCGGCGGCTAACCGTCGGCTCCCCGAAACCTGACGCCTTCTGCAAGTCCACTGCCCGACGCGCGCTGGTATTTCTTGCACCACGGGGTGATTCCGCCCGAAGGCGAGGCGGCGAAGGAGCGAAGCCGGGTCGTGCGGCCGCCCGAAAGGTCGCCTGCACGGTTTCGTGCGGGGGCGCACCCCATGTGGGCTCGGGAGGGCACCTGCCCCGCCGGTCCTGTCAGGCTATCCGGTTGCAGGCCAACACGATCGGGGCCTCCGCGGCGTGGCACCTCGATTGAATCGGAAGCAGCAGGTCCGACAAACGTCAGGAGGAAAAATGAGAAAAACCACCACCGCCGTCGTCGCCACCCTCGCCGCGGTCGCCCTGGGCAGCGCAGCCCTCGCCACCATGGACATCCAGAAGGAGTACAAGGCCAAGGATCCGAAGGCCAACTGCGCCAGCTGCCATGTCGCGAAGCTGCCGAAAAAGGAAGCCGCAGAGCTCAACGACTTCGGCAAGACAGTCAAGGCCGCCAAGGCCAAGGACGGAAAGATCGACTGGTCGAAGGTCAAGGTCCCCGAGGCCAAGAGCTGAGGTTTTCCTCTCGTCGCGGCCGCACGGCGGCCGTCGCGCCCCCGGACCGAGGTCCGGGGGTTTTTTTCGGGGCGTCAGGACGCGAGCGGCGCGAAGCGCGCCGTGAAGTGGCGAAGGGCCCGCGGGGCCTCGGTGATGCGATACCCGGCCAGCTTCGCGGCGTCCTTCGCGACGGAGATGACGGCCTCCGCGACGTAGTCCACGTGCGACTGCGTGTAGACGCGGCGCGGGAAGGCGAGGCGCACGAGGTCCATCGGGCCGGGCTGCTCGGTGCCGTCGGGCTTCAGCCCGAACATCACGGTCCCGATCTCGACGCCGCGCACCCCCGCGACCTCGTAGAGCGCGTTCACGAGCGCGATTCCCGGGTACTGGAGCGGCGGAATGTGCGGGAGCAGCCCGCGCGCGTCGAGGTACACCGCGTGGCCGCCCGGCGGACGGATCATCGGGACGCCCGCCGCCTCGAGCTTCTCGGCGAGGTACTCGATCGAGCGGATGCGGTAGTGCAGGTACGGCTCCTCGACGACCTCCTCGAGCCCGCGCGCGATTGCTTCGAGGTCGTAACCCGCGAGGCCGCCGTACGTCGGGAACCCCTCCGTGAGGATGAGGAGATTGCGGGCTTCCTCGGCCCACGCATCGTCGTTCATCGCGAGGAAGCCGCCGATGTTCGCGAGCCCGTCCTTCTTCGCCGACATCGTGCAGCCGTCGGCGAGGGAGAAGATCTCCTGCGCGATCGCCTTCGGCGTACGGCCAGCCTGGCCCGTCTCGCGGCGCTTGACGAGGTACGCGTTCTCGGCGAAGCGGCAGGCGTCCAGAAAGAAGGGCTTTTTGAAGCGGTCGCAGAGGGCGCGCACGCCGCGGAGGTTCTCGAGAGAGACGGGCTGTCCGCCGCCGGAGTTGTTCGTGATGGTGACCATGACGAGGGGAACGCGGTCGCCGTCCTCCTCCAGCGTCTTCTCGAGGGCGGAGAGGTCCATGTTGCCCTTGAACGGGTGGAGAAGGCTCGGTACGCGCCCCTCGGCGATGACGAGGTCCCGCGCCTCGGCGCCCTCGACCTCCACGTTCGCGCGTGTCGTGTCGAAGTGGTTGTTGTTTGGGACGACGTCTCCCGCGTCGAGGACCGTGTGGAAGAGGATGCGCTCGGCCGCGCGTCCCTGGTGGGTGGGGATGATGTGCTTGAAACCCGTCAGCTCCTGCACGGCGTCGCGGAAGCGGTAGAAAGAGCGGCTGCCCGCGTACGACTCGTCGCCCTGGATGAGCGCGCCCCATTGCGCGGCCGACATCGCGCCCGTTCCCGAGTCCGTGAGAAGGTCGATGAGGACGTCCGCCGCATGCAGAAGAAAGACGTTGTAGCCGGCCTGGGCGATCGCCTGGCGCCGCTCTTCCGGGGTGGTCGTCTTGATGGTCTCGACGGACTTGATGCGGAAGGGCTCGATGATCGTGCGGAATTCCATCGAAGGCGAGGATAGCAGCGGGGACGGGATGTCCCCGGCCCGCGCCGACTACACTTCCGGGATCCGCCGGAGGTGTTCGTGAACCCGTTTCGACGCCGTCCACTCCAGCTCCTGCCTCTCGCCGCGCTTCTGTCACTCGCCGGGTCCGCGCCCGCGCAGCCCTTTTCCGAAACGCTCTTCTCGGAAATGCGCTGGCGGATGATCGGGCCCTTCCGCGGCGGGCGCACCGTCGCCGCGAGCGGCATCCCCGGGAACACGAACGTGTTCTACGCCGCGGCGAACAACGGCGGCGTCTGGAAGACGACCGACGCGGGACGCCTGTGGACGCCGATCTTCGACGGCCAGCCCACTGGTTCGATCGGCGCGCTCGCCGTCGCGCCGTCGCGCCCCGACACGCTCTACGTCGGGAGCGGCGAGGGCCTCCAGCGGCCGGACCTCTCCGTGGGCGACGGGATCTACAAATCGACGGACGCGGGAAGGACATGGACGCATCTCGGCCTCCGGGACGCGCAGCAGATCGCGGCCCTCGCCGTCCACCCGCGTGACCCGGACCGCGTTTACGCGGCGGTTCTCGGGCACCCGTACGGCGCGAACGCCGAGCGCGGCGTCTTTCGTTCGACGGATGGCGGCAAAACGTGGGAGAGGGTCCTCTACAAGGACGAGAACACGGGCGCTTCGGCCGTGGCGCTCGACCCGTCGAATCCCGAGGTCGTCTACGCCGCGCTCTGGGCCGCGCGGCAGGGCCCGTGGGAGAACGGCGAGTGGCAGGGGTTAGAGAGCGGCCTCTTCAAGAGTCTCGACGGCGGCGCGACGTGGAAGAAGCTGACCCAGGGCCTGCCGACGTTCGCCGAGGGGCTCGGGCGGATCGGCTTCAGCGTCTCGCCGGCCGATCCGCGGCGCGTCTACGCCACGGTGGACGCGTCGCCCGAAAAGGCGGGCATCTACGTGTCGGACGACGCCGGAGAGCGCTTCACGCGCGTGAGCGGCGAGTCGCGCGTCTGGGGGCGCGGCGACGACTTCGCCGAAGTGCGCGCGCATCCAAAAAAACGCGACGAAGTCTGGGCCGCGAACACGTCGACGTACCGGTCGACCGACGGCGGAAGGACGTTCACGCCCGTGAAGGGCGCGCCGGGCGGCGACGACTACCACACGATCGTCATCCATCCCGAGAACCCCGACGTGATCCTCCTCGCGACCGACCAGGGTGCGACGATCTCCGTGAACGCCGGCGCCACGTGGAGCAGCTGGTACAACCAGCCCACGGCGCAGCTCTACCACGTGTCCACGGACGACCGCTTCCCGTACTGGGTCTACGGAGGGCAGCAGGAAAGCGGCTCGGTGGGCATCGCGAGCCGCGGCGATGGCGGCGCGATCAGCTTCCGCGATTGGCATCCCGTGGGCGCGGAGGAATACGGGTATGTCGCGCCCGACCCGCTCGACCCCGACGTCGTCTATGGCGGGAAGCTCACCCGCTTCCGCCACTCCACGGGCGACGTACAGGACGTGTCGCCCGCGCCCGTCCGCGGGAAATACCGGTTCCTCAGGACCGCGCCGGTGATCTTCTCGCCCGCCGACCCGCACCTTCTCTTCTACGCGGGCAACGTGCTCTTCAGGACGGCGAACGGCGGGAAGACCTGGGACGTCGTGAGCCCGGATCTCTCCCGCGAGACGCCGGACGTTCCGGAGTCGATCGGCGTCTACCGCAAGCCGGAGATGGCGAAGCAGCCGCGCCGCGGCGTCATTTACACCGTCGCGCCGGCCAAGAAGGACGTGAACGTGATCTGGGCCGGCACCGACGACGGCCTCATCCACCGAACGGCGGACGGCGGGAAGACGTGGGCGAACGTGACGCCGGCCGCGCTCACCGCGTGGAGCAAGGTGTCGCTGATCGACGCCTCGCCCTTCGACGACCTCACGGCCTACGCGGCGATCAACCGCATTCGCCTCGACGACCTCAGGCCGTACGTCTACCGCACGCACGACGGCGGAAAGACGTGGACGGAGATCGCGAAAGGCCTGCCCGACGACCCCGTGAACGCGATCCGCGCGGACCCCGTCCGAAGGGGGCTCCTCTATGCGGCGACCGAGCGCCTGGTGCACGTCTCGTTCGACGACGGCGGGAGCTGGCAGCCGCTGCGCCTCAACATGCCGGCCACGTCCATCCGCGACCTCGTCGTCCACGGCGACGACCTCGTCGCCGGGACGCACGGCCGCGGCTTCTGGATCCTCGACGACGTGACGCCCCTCCGGCAGCTCGACGCGAAGACGGCCGCGGGAGCGTTCCTGTACGAGCCGCAGACGGCCGTGCGCGTGCGAAGGAGCCGGAACACGGACACGCCGCTCCCGCCCGAAGAGCCCGTGGGCCAGAACCCGCCGGACGGCGCGATCCTCGACTACGTCCTCGCGGAGAAGCCGGCGGCGAAGGTGACGCTCGAGATCTCCGATGGAAAGGGCGCGCTCGTGCGCCGCTTCGCGAGCGACGACGAGCCCGAACCGCTCGTCGAGCCGCTCGTCGTGCCCGCGTACTGGGTGCGTCCGCCGCGCCTTCTCCCCGCCACGCCGGGCATGCACCGCTTCGTCTGGGACCTGCGCCTTCCGCCGCCGCGTGCGCAGCAGCATGAGTACCCGATCTCCGCGATTCCGGGCGACACGCCGCGCGAGCCGCTCGGCCCGTTCGTCCTGCCGGGCACGTATACCGTGAAGCTCACGGTGGATGGGAAAGCATTGGCGCGGGCCCTGACCGTGACGCTGGACCCGCGCGTCAGGATGTCCCCGGCCGAACTCGCCGCGCAGCTCGCGCTCGCCCGCCGGATCACGGCCATGCTGGAGCGGCTGGAAGCGGAAGGGAGAAAGACGGGCGCCGCGACCGACGCGAGGGCGAAGGACCGTGGCTCGCTCGGGGAGAAGCTCCTCCGTCTCTACGAAATCGTCGAAGGAGCGGACGACGCGCCGACGGCGCAGGCCGTCGACGCGGTCGACGAGCTCGAGCGGCGGGCGGTCACGCCGCGGTAAGGTGTCTGTCGCCCCTACTGCGAGAGCGTCGGCGTGAAGGTCAACACCCAGTTGCCGGCCGCCTTGACCGAGAAGCTCTTTCTGTCGGCCGAAACGGAGATAGGCCCGCCCGCCGTGATCGGCATGCCGAGCGCTTCGGGTCCCACGCCGCCCACCCACAGGAACACCTCTTCCTTGCCGCCGGGAATCGCCCGCATGGAACAGCTCGCGGGATAGTTGGAGACGCTCGCCGCCGGATAGGTCCGCGTGCCCTTGATCTGGATCTGATCGCCGGAAACCATCGAATGCGACACGCTCTGGAAGTGCTCGTATTCGCCCTTGAGCTGCGGCGGCGGGCAGTTCGTGCCGTCGGACTTGATGTTCTTCAGCTCGGACTTTCCGTCCGCGACCGTGACCGGTCCGACGATCTTCCTCTTCTTGACGTCCCACGTGAACTCGACCGTCACGCGGTCGATCACGTCCGCTTTCCCCTCGTAGTCGCCGAACACGACGGCCTCGCGCGCGTTGTGGAGGCCTTCGACGCGGTACTTGACGACCTTGGCCGCGCTCCACTTCTCCATCACGGCCATGTCCATGCTGCCACCCTGCAGGGCCAGGAGGCCGACGAGAGACGCGACGACCGAAAGCACGCCGCTCATTGCAGGCACCGTGACACGGCCGCGGCGTGCGAGTCAAGGAATGATGTTGCCCGCGGGGCCGGCAAAAGAAAAAGCGGCCAAGATCGGCCCGACCGCGGAACACGAACGGCAGTCTTTCTACCGATCTGAGCGGGTTCTGAGCCCGGTTGGGGGATGGCCGCTGCGCCAATCTGCGGCCTCGCTCGCACCTTGGCCACGAGGCAGGAGCATCAGCACCTGGGTCAGGGAGGAACCGCCAGCGGGCCGGGGAAAGGACGCCAACAGCGAGCTGGGAGGCGACCTTTTCGATCCTCTGAAGACGACCGCCGTTCATGACCGCCGCTGCATGACCACGTGGGCATGAAGCGCGTTAGCTGAGGCCCCTCCCCGCCTCGATCACCGCCCTCGCGACCTCTTTGCCGTCGCGCTCGCGCGACAGGAGGACGCGCGTCGCGTCCGAACCTTCCTCGACACGCGCGAGCAGCACGTCGCCCTCGAAGGCCTCGCCGCGGAAGTCGGCCTCGAACGCGAGCGGAGGAGCGGCCGCCGCCGGCAGCGCGGTGAGAAGGGCGCGCAGGATCGCGACGTTGTTCGCGCGCCCGTTCAGGTCGAGGTCGTAGCGCGTCACTCGGAACGGCGTGCCCAAAACGCCGTTTTCCGGCGCAGGGAGCTCCTGGAAGAAATCGAAGAGGGCGGGGAGGCGCAGGCGCGCGTCGGGCCCCATCTCGCTCGCGCGAATCCGGAAGCGCTCGCGAAAGGTCGCGCTTCCCGCGCCGGCGCTCATCCCCCGGCCGCACGGCGTGCCGCGAGCGCTCGGCGCTTCTCCCAGGTCTCGCGTGCGAGGGCGACGTCCTCGAGGAACCAGCCGAGCTCCGAGAGAAGCAGCGCCTGCGGGCCGTCCACGAGCGCCCTGGCGGGGTTGGGGTGGAAGTCCACGAGCACCATGTTCGCGCCCGCGACGACGCCCTGCGCCGTGACGTGCATGAGATCGGGAATGCCGTCCGGCGCGCGCTCGCGCGAGCCGACGGAGTGCGACGGGTCGATGCAGACGGGAAGGCGCGTGAGGCGCTTGATGACGGGCACGTGCGCGAAGTCCACGAGGTTGCGGTGCGGATCGCCGAGGTTCGTCTTCACGCCGCGTAGCGCGAAGACGATCTGCGACTTGCCCTCGCTCGCGAGGTACTCGGCCGCGTTGAGGGACTCGTTCAGCGTGATGCCGAAACCGCGCTTGACGAGCACGGGGAATTCCGGCTGGCGGCCCACGGCCTTCAGGAGCTCGAAGTTCTGGACGTTGCGCGTGCCGATCTGGAGCATCACGCCCGTGGGCCTTCCCGTCTTCTCGAGGCACTCCGTGATCTCGTCCACGTGGCTCTCGTGCGTCACCTCCATCGCGATGACGCGGATGCCGTACTTGCCCGCGAGCGTGAAGACGTCCTTCAGGCAGCTCTTGCCGTGGCCCTGGAACGAGTAGGGGTTCGTGCGCGGCTTGTAGGCGCCCATGCGCGTCGTGGTCTGGGAGAAGCCCTGAAGCGCGCGGAACATCGCCTCGACGTTCTCGTTCGTGTCCACGGCGCAGAGGCCCGCGAAGACGTTCAGGTTCTCCTGCGAGAACTCCACGCCGTTGTACGTGAAGCCGCTCGCGCGCCGGTCGTCCCTGTGGCGCCCGAGGACGCGGTATTCCTCGGACACGCGCACGACGCGCTCGACGCCGGGCAAGAGCCGGATGTCCTCGACGGCGAGGCGGTGCGTGTCGCCGATGAGGTAGACCTCGGTGACCGTCTTCTCGGCGCCTTTCACGCGATGCACCTTCACCTCGATGCCGGGCAGGCCGCGCAGCCGGTCGAGGAGCTCCCGTTCGGCGGCGGCGTTCGCCGCGAGGGCGGCGTCGAGGAGGACGATCACGGCGCGCTCTCGGGAAGGCGGTCGACGCGGCCTTTCTTGGTCGTGCGGGCCGGGTAGGAGCCGAGCACCTTCAGGTACGGGCACTCGGCGGAAAGGGCGGCGACGGCGCGCGTCGCGGCGTCCTCGGTCTCGGCGCCCTCGAAGTCCACGTAGAAGAGGTACTCCCACGGATGGCGCGGCACGGGGCGCGACTCGAGCTTCGTGAGGTTGAGTCCGTGCGCGTCGAGGAGATTCAGGCAGTGCGCGAGGGCGCCGTGCCGGTGGGGCGTCGAGAAGACGAGCGAGGTCTTCGTCGGAATGCGCGGGTCAGGGGTCAGGCTGAGCGCGGAGACGACGACGAACCGCGTCCAGTTCTCCTCCTGGTCGGAGACATCGCGCCTGAGCACCTCGAGATCGTGGCGCTGCCCGGCTTCCTCGGACGCGATCGCTGCGAGCGCGGGGTCGCCCGTTTCCTTCACGTACCGCGCGGCCTCGGCCGTGTCGTTGAACGGCACGGCCGTCACGCCGGGGAGCTCGGCGAAAAAGTGACTGCACTGGGCGAGCGCCTGCGCCTGCGAGACGACGCGCGTGAGCCTGAGGAGGGGCGCGCCGGGCAGCCCGAGCAGGCAGTGTCGCACCTCGAGGATCTCCTCGCCCACGATCTTCAGCTCCGTGTGCCGGAGGAGGTCGTACGTCTCGTTGATCGAGCCGGCCGTCGTGTTCTCGATCGGGAGGAAGGCATACCCCGCCGCGCCCGATTCCGCTTCGCGCAAGGCGCGCGCGAACGTCGGAAAGCCGCGGAATTCCATCGTAGCCTCACGGTCGCCGAAGTACTTCCGCGCCGCGAGGTGGCTGTAGGCGCCCTCGGCGCCCTGAAAAGACACACGGTGCGCGTTGCCGAGCGCGTGCTCTTTGACCTTCCGGTCGAGGAGCGCCTCTTCCTGCACCTTCACGGACATCGCGATGACCTCGCGGAAGATCTCCGTGGCGCGGAAAGGGTCGAGGCCCAGCTCGCGCGCGATGGACTCCACGCGCGAAAGGAGGCGCGACTCGCGCGGGAGGTCCCGCAGAAACGGCGCGCGCTTCGCCTTCAGGCGGCCGACCTCGGCGACCTGGGCGAGGCGCGCGGCCAGGGTCTCGAGGAGCCGGCGGTCGGTCTCGTCGATGCGCGCTCTCAGGTCCTCGAGTTCGTCCATGGGGAGCGTCATCTTACCGGGCGCGCGCACGGCATCCCGGATCTATAGTCGCGGCGTGGACGCAGCCGTCCGCCCCGCCGTTTCCGAGCGTGCGCGCTTCGCCGCAGGCGTCGTCGGCGTCTTCACGGCTCTCATCGCGGCGAACGCGCTGCAGTCCGCGATCGTCGGCGCGGTCCTCGGCCGGGATTTTCCGGTGGGGCGCTCGATCCGCGCGTCGGCCCTCACCTGGTACGCGTGGGCGTTGCTCACACCCGTCATCGCGGTTCTCGTGAAGAGGTTCCCTTTCACGAAAGAGCGCTGGAAAACGAGCGTCCTCGTGCACGCCGTCGCGAGCCTGGCGCTGTTCGGCGCGCACGTCGGACTCTTCAGCCTCGGCAGCCGCGTGTTCCATCTCGTTCCACAGGTGTCTGCGCGCCGCCTCGCCATCGGCCCGCCCCCGCCGCCGCTCGGCCCGGTGCAGAACGCGTTTCGCTGGTACTTCTTCCGCGGCGCCGGCACGTACGCCCTCATCGTGGGGGGCCTCGTCCTCCTCGACTACGTGCGGAAGGACCGCCAGCGCGTCGCACTCGAGGGCCAGCTCGCGCTCGCCGAGCTGAAGGCGCTGCGCATGCAGCTCCAGCCGCACTTCCTCTTCAACACGCTGCACGCGATCGGCGTCCTCATCCACAGCGATCCGAAGGCCGCGCACGTCATGCTCACGCGCCTCGCCGAGCTCCTCCGTCTGTCGCTCGACACCGCCTCCGAGCCGGAGCTGCCGCTCGAGGTCGAGCTCGCGTTCGTGGAGAAGTACCTCGCCATCCAGAAGGCCAGGTTCGGGGACCGGCTTACCGTGCGCTACGCGCTGGAGCCGGCCGCGATGCGCGGGCTCGTCCCGACGCTCGTCATGCAGCCTCTCGTCGAGAACGCGCTCGAGCACGGCGTCGCGCCCTACGCCCGGCCTGGCGTGATCGAGATCGCGGCCTCACGCACCGCCGACGCGCTCACGATCCGCGTCCGCGACAGCGGTGATGGTCTGCCGGAAGGCGCGGCGCACGCAAAGGGCGGCGTGGGCCTCGCGAACACGCGCGGCCGGCTGCGTCAACTTTATGGCGACCGCTCGCGTCTGACCCTCTCGAACGCGGTCGGGGGCGGCCTCGAGGCGATTCTGGAGATGCCGTGGCGCGAGGCGCCGCTGCCGGCGCCCCCAGGGGGAGCATGAAACCGATCAGAGCCTTCATCGCCGACGACGAGCCGCTCGCGCGCGAGTGGCTCCGCACGCTGCTTTCAGAAGAGCCGGGCGTGGCTCTCGCGGGCGAGGCCCGCGACGGACGCGAGGCGGTCGCGGCGCTCCGGGAGGCGAAACCGGACCTCCTTTTCCTCGACGTCCAGATGCCGGAGCTCGACGGCTTCGACGTCTTGAGGGCCCTCGAGCCGGAGTCGCTGCCCGTCGTCATCTTCGTCACGGCCTACGACGAGCACGCCGTGAAGGCCTTCGAGGTCCATGCCCTCGACTACCTTTTGAAGCCGTTCGAACGGGACCGGTTCCGTCTCGCGATGGAACGCGCCCGCGAGCTCCTCGTGCAGCGGGGCGGGGAGGCGGCGGCGCGGCGCCTCGCCGAACTGCTCGATTCGCTCGGCGCGAAAGCGCGCGTGCTCGAGCGCGTGGCCGTGAAAACGGAGGGCGTCATCAAGCTCGTCCGGCTCTCGGACGTGGACTTCATCGAAGCCGCCGGCCGCTACGTCACCCTTCACGTGGGGAAAGAACAGCATCTTCTGCGTGAGACGATGAGCGACCTCGAGGCGAAGCTGGACACGTCGGTCTTTGCGCGCGTCCACCGCTCGGCCATCGTGAATCTCGACCGCATTCGCGAGCTCCAGACCGAGAGTCACGGCGAAGTCACGATCGTTCTGGCGGACGGCCGCACGCTGCGCTGGAGCCGCAGCTACCGCGAGCGGCTCGAGACGCTCCTGGGAGCGGCGGGGTGACATCGACTTGACCAAGGCCGGCCTCCAGGATCAATCTTCCCGTGCGCGAGGCCCGAGGCCCGCGACATCAGACCCGCCGGGAGCGAAAGAGCCCCGGCGAAAGGAGTTCCCCATGCACCCTGGATTCATGTCCTGGTGGGCGAGGCACCACGGCCCGTCCCGCTACGAGTACGTCACCGCCGGCTGCGGCCCCTCGGGCCGCTCCCGCTGGCACGAGGGCGAGCCCCGTTTTTCTTCCGTCTCGTCGCACGGCGACGAACCGGGCGGCTTCGGCGGCCCCTTCGGCGTCCGCCGCCCGCTCCGCTTCCTCGCCTTCAAGCTCGGGCTCGACGACCCGCAGACGGCCGAGCTCGCGGCCATTCTGGACGACCTCAAGACCGAGCGCGCGCAGGCCGCGGTCGACCACCGGCGGATGACCTCCGCCGTGGCCGACCTGTTCGCGGCCGCCTCGTTCGACGCCACGAAGGTCGCCCAGGCCGGCGCCGCGCGCGTCACGAGCGCCACGCGGCTCGCCGACGCGCAGGCGAAGGCGCTCCAACGCGTCCACGCGACGCTCGACGACGGGCAGAGAAAGGCGTTCGCTTACCTGCTTCGTACCGGCGTCATCGCGATCTGACGCGGACGAGATTCCCGCGCGGGGCGTCCTCGGGCGCCGCTCCGCGCGGGTCCCCCTCTACAATGACGCGATGCATCCGAGGCTGGCCGAGATCGCCGCCTTCCTGGAAGAGACGCGCGCCGCGGTCCTGCGCGCCGTCGAGCGCCTGTCGCCGGAGGACGCCGCGCGACGACCCGAGGCGAATGCGTGGAGCGTCGACGAAATCATGACGCATCTCTCGCTCGTCGAGCCCGGCGTCGCGAAGCGAATCGCCAAGAGCGTCGAAAAGGCGAAGGGCGAGGGGCTCCAACGCGAGGCGTCGCTCGCGTCGGTCCTGCGCTCCCTCGACGGCCCCCCGCTCGAATTCCTGAGCGCGAAGCAAGTCGCGCCGGAATTCGTCGAACCGAGGACCGTTCTGGCGCTTCCCGAAGCGCTCGCCGCGCTCGCGCGCTCACGTGAGAGTCTCAGGGACGCGATGGCCGGGGCCGATGGCTGGGCGCTCGAGACGGTCGTCGCGCCGCATCCGCGCCTCGGCACGATCGACATGTACCAGTGGCTTCTTTTCGTCGGCCATCACGAGCGCCGCCACCACGCGCAGCTCGAGCGCACGATCGCGGCCGTCACGGCGCGTTGAGGCGCTCGACTCTGCTATCCTCCCCGGTCCGATCGAGTGCGGTGGGAGTAGCTCAGTCGGTAGAGCGTCGGATTGTGGTTCCGAATGTCGCGGGTTCGACCCCCGTCTTCCACCCCATCTGCTTCGAGTCGTCGCGCGCCCGTAGCTCAGCTGGATAGAGCGTCAGACTCCGGATCTGAAGGCCTCCGGTTCGAATCCGGACGGGCGCACCACCCATCGCGTCACCGCCGCTGTCCCGCGAGCAGGAGCCCGACGCACACAGATGTCTAAGATAGAGAGGTGGACGTCGCCCTCTCTTTCGAGGCCGCTCTCGAAATTCTGCCTCTCGTGCCATTCGCCGCCGTGCTCGGCGAGATCGCGAGAAGCCGGACGTGACGCCGACTCGCCGCTCGTCGAACAGCGTTCTCGAGGGGAGACTCGAGGACGTTCCGCTGGCCGACATCATCCAGGTGCTCCAGGTCGGCGCGAAGACCGGAGCTCTTCTCCTGAGTCGCGACGACGGACAGAGCGCCATCGTCGCCTTTCGAGGCGGAGCCATCATCCAGGCGATGTGCACCCGGTCCTATCAGTCGCTGGGCGAGCGGCTCATCGGGAGCGGAGCCATCGCGCAGGCCGCCCTCCAGGACGCCCTCGATTACATGGCTCAGTTCCCGGGCATGAGGGTGGGTGACGCTCTCGTCGAGCTCGGCACGGTCACCCGTGGGCGGATCGAGGACGAGGTGAAGGCGCAGATGACCGAGACGATCGAGCAGCTCACGAGCTGGAAGGACGCCGAGTTCGAGTTCCGGATCGGGTTCGTGGCTCTTCCGCGCGGCATGCCCGAGGTCGCCATCGATCTCGTTCACGAGAAGGGTGTCGAGCCGCGCCACCTCCTGCTCGAGGCGAGCCTCCTGCAGGACAAGCGCAACCGCCAACGAGACCTCGGGAATCGCCCCGACGAGATGCCCCTCGAGGGGGCCCTGGAGAAGGCGCGGAAGAACCGCGGGGCGGCCGAACAGTCGGAGGAAGCGGACGAAGAGGCGGAGAAGATCATCCGCTGGTTCGATGCGGGTGTCCCTCTCTCGCCGACCGACGTCGAGGATCCACTCGCCGCCAAGACCGCCGCTTCCTACCTCTCGATCTGCGAGGAGCTCTTCGGCGCGTCGGGGCGGGGCGAAATCGGGCTCCTCCTGCTGCGGTACGCGAGCGAGCTCTATTCCGACGGTGGGCTGGTCCTCAGGACGCGGGAGGGATTCCGGGTTCTCGGCCAGTTCGGAGACGCGTTCGCATGGGGCCCGTCGGCTTCCAAGGAACCGAAGACGTTCTTCGCGGCCGGCGAAAGCCCGCTCTTCGACACGATCGCCAGCGGGCGGCGGCCGTACGTCGGCTTTGTCGCCGTCACGCCGGCGGGCGGCCTCACCCCGGCGGCGTCCCGGATGACGGGCGCCCGTGTCGCCCTTGCGATCCCGCTCTTCGCGCTCGGAGAAGTCTCGTTGATTCTCTTCTGCCGGACCGCGCTCCCGGGTGCGCCGGATGCCCGGGCGCTGATCGCGCTCGCGCGCCAGGTGTCGGTCACGCTCGAGAACGCGGCGCTCCGCGAAATCGCGAAACGTACGGCCTCCAGCGGAGGAGACTGAGCGCACATGAAGCGACAGCCGGGATCGAGGTCCCGCCGTGGTCCCGACGATCCCAGGGGCTCTGTGCCCGCTCGCCACGCCAAGACGCACGACGCCCCTCGGGCGCGGCCGAACGGCGAGGCGGCGGCGGCGGGCGGGATCGCCGAGACGAGGCGGACCGAGGAGCCTCGCCGGGAGAGCGAACGCGAGATGCGGGCCCTCCTCGACGTTCTGCGCCGCGAGAAAGAGCGGCTGAACAGGGCGTCGATCGCCGGCCGGGTCGCGCTGTGGGAGTGGGACCTCTCCACGGGGACCGTGGAGTGGACGAGCGTCGTGGACTCCATGCTCGGCTTCCCGCCGGGCGGGCTTCCCAGGACCGTTCAGGGGTGGGGAGCATGCATCCATCGGGAGGACCTGCCCGCCGTGATCGGCGCGCTCGACCGCCATCTCAGGACAAGGGCGCCCTACGAGGCCGAGTACCGCATCCGGCGGGCGGACGGCGAGTACATCTGGTGGCACGACGTGGGATACGCCGAGCGCGACGGCAGGGGGAGGCCCTTCCGGATGGCGGGAACCTGCGTGGACATCACCGAAACCAAGCGCACCGAGGAGGCCATCCGCATTCGGGATACCGCGCTTGCGTCCTCGAACAGCGCGATCCTGCTGGCAAACTCGGTAGGCGTGGTGACGTACGTCAACAGGGCCTTCCTCGATCTCTGGGGTTTTGGAGGGCAAGCGGAGGTTCTGAATCGTGACGTGAAGGAGTTCTGGGATCCCGAAGAGAAGATCCCGGAGCTCATCAGGACCCTCCTGGACCAGGGAGGCTGGATGGGCGAGCTCCGAGGGCGCCGAAAGGACGACACGCGCTTCGACGTGGAGGCCGTGGCGAGTCTGGCCATCGACGACGCCGGCAGGACCATCGGCATGATGGGGTCGTTCGTCGACATCACTCCCCGCCGGCGCGCGGAGTTCAAGATCCAGCGCCTGGCCGCGGCGGTGGAGCAGGTGGCCCAGTCGGTGATCATCACCGACACGAAAGGGATCATTCAGTACGTCAATGCCGCCTTCACCGCGACCACGGGCTACACGCGGGAGGAGGTTTTCGACAAGACGCCGGCCATCCTCAAGAGCGGACTCCACGACCCGGCCCATTACGAACGCCTCTGGAAGGCCATCCTGGCGGGACAGACGTGGAAGGGCCGGTTCACGAATCGCAGGAAGGACGGAGGCCGATACGAGGTCGAGGCCACGATCACCCCGGTCAGGGATCGCCTGGGAAGCATCACGAGCTTCGTGGGTCTCGAGGAGGACGTGACCGAACAGATTGCCGTGCGCAAGAGGTTCCAGGAGCAGGAAAAGCTCGCGGCCATCGGGGGTATCGCGGCGGGCATCGCGCACGAGGTCAAGAATCCCCTCTTCGCCATCTCGAGCGGCATCCAGCTCCTTCAGGAGGAGCTCGTGCTCGACGACGAGCAGCGCATGACCTTCGACGTCATCTTCCAGGACGTCATGCGCATGGACCGCCTCGTCCGCCAGCTCCAGCTTCTGAGCGCGCGGCCGCGCCTCAACAGATCGGTTCAACCCGTCGCGGATCTGATCCAGGCGGCGATCATGCTCAACAAAGGGCTCCTCGCCGAGAAGTCCCTCAAGATGTCGGATTCCATCGCACCGGACCTGCCCGACCTCGTGGTGGACCGGGACCAGTTCCTTCAGGTCCTCTTCAACCTCATCCAGAACGCGATTTCCGTGTCGCCGCAGGGCGGCCGGATCGAAGCGACGGCCGAAGCGGGGCCGGATCGTGCCAACGTGATCATCAAGGTCAGGGACGAGGGGCCTGGAATCCCCGCCGACCTCGGGGAGAAGATCTTCGAGCCGTTCTTCACGACCAAGAAATCCAGCGCCGGCATGGGGCTCGCCATCTCCCGGCGCATCGCGCTGGACCACGGCGGATCGCTGACGGGGGAGAATCACCCGCGACGCGGCGCGGTGTTCGTCCTCGAGCTCCCGGTGGAGCCGAGGGAGGAGCCGGCGTGAGCGGAAAGCTCCTGATCGTGGACGACGAGGAGTCCATCCGCGCGAACCTGAAGCGCTACTTCAGCCGCAAGTCGATGGACGTGCTCACGGCGAGCACGGGTGGCGAGGCCGTCGAGATCTGCCGCTCGTCCATGGTGGACGTCATGCTCCTCGACCTCCGGCTCCCGGACATCGACGGGCTGGACGTGCTCGGCCAGGTCAAGGCGATCTCTCCGCAGACGGGTGTCATTCTCATCACGGCCCACGGCGACGTGGACACGGCCGTCAAGGCCATGCAGATGAAGGCGGACAATTTCCTCTTGAAGCCCGTCGACCTGAGGGCCGTCGAGGTGCTCGTGAACAAGCTCCTCGAGACGTCCCGGGCCCGGACGGAGATTCTCTACCTGAAGGCGAAGGTCTCGCGCCTGTCGGGCTTCACGGGTCCTTTGAAACCGCGTTTTCCCGCCCGCCTTTCCGAGACGATCCACGCTCTCGCGTCGAGCCCGACGACGAGCGTCCTGATCCAGGGCGAAACCGGAACGGGCAAGGGAGTGGCGGCTCGGCTGATCCACGAGCTGAGCGAGCGCGCGACGAACTCCTTCGTGGACATCAACTGCGCGACGCTGACCCCCGAATTCCTCGAGTCGGAGCTCTTCGGCCACGAGAAAGGGGCGTTCACGGACGCGAAGGAATTCAAACGGGGAATGATCGAGCTGGCGCACGGTGGAAGCCTCTTTCTGGACGAGATCGGAGAGCTGGCGCCTTCCGTGCAGGCCAAGCTCCTCCACGTGCTCGAGGAAAAGAGATTTCGGAGGCTCGGCGCCACGGCCAACATCCAGGTGGACGCGCGGCTGATCGCCGCCACGAACGCCGATCTGGAGCGCTCCGTGAAGGCCGGCACGTTTCGGAAGGACCTCTTCTATCGCCTGAACGTGATGCCCATCGTCCTTCCGCCCCTGAGGCAGAGGCGGGAGGAGATCCTGCCCCTCGCCCAGGACTTCCTCGAAGAGTTCATCTCCGCGCAGGCCCGAAAGAAGATCCGCGGCCTCACCCCGGAAGCCGAGAACGCGCTTCAGACTTATGGCTGGCCGGGGAACATTCGCGAGCTCCGGAACGTGATGGAGCGCGCGGCGCTGTTGTGCGACGGAGACGCCATCGGTGTCGAGCATCTCCCCGACAGCCTGACCCGGAAACCGAGGGCGGTGGGATTCGACAGCGGGGAGAACCTCTCCATCGACTCCGTGGAGAGCGACCACATCCGGAGGGTCCTCAAGCTCTGCGAAGGCAGCCGCTCGCAGGCGGCCAGGCTCCTCGGGATCCACCGCTCCACTCTTCTGCAGAAGATCAGCAAGTACGGACTCGACGGCTGACCGAAGGAAAGCGGCGGCCCCCTGTCTGATTCTCCGGCAGGCGGATTTTCCGACAGTCTCAGGGGCGTCCTCCACCGACTTCCGGATCTTCTCGGCGCTTCTCGAAAAAACCCTCAATCCCTTGCATCCGCGGGTCCTGCCGCGGTGGCCGGCAGCTCTTTCTTTCGTTGGCACGCCGTGTGCCCGAAGACCTTGAGATGACACTGCCTGACCGCACAGCGGGGAGCGTTTTCGAAGGGACACTCGAATACATTCCTCTTGCCGACATCATTCAGATGCTCCAGGTCGGGGCGAAGAGCGGCGTCCTGTTTCTGAGGCGCGATGACGGGCAGAGCGCGGTGGTCGCGTTCCGCAACGGCGCCGTCATACAGGCGGTCCACCGGGAGTCTTACCAGACGCTCGGGGACCGGCTCGTCGAAAGCGGAGCCATCAATCGGATCGACCTCCAGGAGGCCCTCACGTACATGACCCGCTTCCCAGGCATGCGCGTGGGTGACGCCCTGGTGGAGCTCGGCGGCATCACGCGGTCCCGGATCGAGGACGAGGTGAAGGCGCAGATGACGGAGACGATCGAGAGGCTCATCGGCTGGACCGACACCGAGTTCGAGTTCCGGGTCGGAACCATGTCGCTCGCGCGCGGCCCCGCCATCGATCTCGTCCACGAGAAAGGGGTCTCGCCTCAGCACCTCCTGCTCGAGGCGATCGCCCTTCAGGACAAGCGAAACCAGGAACGCGACTTTCTCGAGCGGGCTCTCGAGACCTCGGCGGCGAGCCGGGCTCGGGAGGAGAGATGACCCACCGCGCGCAAAACAGCGTCCTCGAGGGAAGGCTCGAGGATGTTCCCCTGGCCGATATCGTCCAGGTGCTCCAGGTGGGCGCGAAGAGCGGAGCCCTGCTCCTGCGCCGCGGCGACGAGCAGACGGCGGTCATCGCCTTCCGGGGTGGAACCGTCATCCAGGCCCTGAGCACCGAGTCCTACCAGTCGCTCGGAGACCGGCTCATCGCCAGCGCGGCGATCAAGCGGGCCGATCTCCAGGAAGCCCTCGATTACATGACTCGCTTTCCCGGCATGCGAGTCGGGGACGCCCTCGTCGAGCTGGGCTGTGTCAGCCGCGAGACGATCGAGGACGAGGTCGCGGCGCAGATGGCGGAGACGATCGAGCGGCTCATGACCTGGACGGACACCGGTTTCGAGTTCCAGGTCGGATTCGTCTCTCTTCCGGAAGGCCTGCCCGCCCTCGCCCTCGACCTCCTTCACGAAAAGGGCGTCGAGCCTCGCCGCCTCCTGCTCGAGGCGAGCCTCGTCAAGGACAAGCGGGACCGGCGGCACAACGGGGCGCGGGCGGAGGAGATCTCGGCATCGCCCGAGCAGGTCCGGGGCGACGAAAAGACGGAAGCTCCGGACGAGGAAGCCGAACAGATCCTCCGCTGGTTCAACGAGGGGGCGCCCGCCCGCCCCTCCGATCTCGAGGATCTGTCCGGGGCGCGCACCGCCGCCTCCTATCTCTCGATCAGCGAGGAGCTCTTCGTCGCCTCGGGAAGGGGCGAGATCGGGCTTCTCTTTCTGCGGTATGCGAGCGAGCTCTACTCAGACGGGGGCCTCGTCATGAGGACGAGAGAGGGGTTTCAGGTGATGGGCCAGTTCGGAGAAGCGTTCTCGTGGGGCGAGGCCCGCGAGGCGAAGACCTTCTTCGCGACGGGTGAAAGCCCTCTTTTCGACACGATCGCAGCCGAAAGGCGGCCGTACTCGGGCTTCGTCGCCATGATCGAGACGGGCGGTCTCTCGCCCGTCTCCCCGCGGACGCAGGACGCCCGCGCGGCGCTCGCGGTCCCGCTCCTCGTGCTCGGAGACGTCTCTCTGATTCTCTTCTGCCGGACGGCGGTGGCCAGCGCGCCGGACGCCCGCGCGCTCATCGCGCTGGCGCGTCACGTTTCGATCACTCTCGAGAACGCGGCGCTGCGCGAAGCCGCGAAGCGCACGGCTTCTCCCGTCGACGTGGTCTAAGATGATCGCGTGACCGCGCCGTGCCCACGACCGCCCGCCGCGAGCGCCGTTCTCGAGGAGTGCCCGCATGACGGACGGCAATAAGGCCGAGGCGCTCCGGGGCATGTTCCGCAACCTCGCGGAGCGAAGCCGGGAGCTCCGGGACGACCTGATACGCGAGAACGAACGGCTCCGGAGCCGCGTCCAGCTTCTGGAGACCGATCTCGTGACGGCCGAAGGCATCCTGGCCCGGGAGTTCGAGGGCGAGCGCGGCGAGCACGAGCGCCTGAGCCGGGAGGCCGACAAGCTCGTGGAGGAGAACCAGGACTTCGCGCGGCGCTACGTCGAGCTGGAGGAGCACGCGACGGGCCTCGCGAACCTCTACGCCGCGACGTTCCAGCTCCACGCAACGCTCGACCCGGCCGAGGTGGTGAAGACGATCACCGAAATCGCGATCAATCTCATCGGCGCGGACGACTTCATCCTCTACCTCACGGACGATGCCAAGGGAGACTTCATCGCCGCCGCCCGGGAGGGAGAGCTTTCGCCGAACGTCCCGCGGCTCCCGGCTCTGACGCATGCGCTCGAGCGGGAAGCAATCGGCGAGCGCCGGACCGCCTTCGCCGCGCCCGGCGCGGACGCCACGGGCGAGGAGAGACCTCCCATCTGCTGCACGCCGCTCTTTTTTCGGGATCGACTCGTGGGCGTGTTGACGATCTACGCGCTCCTCTCGCACAAGAAGAGCTTCTCCGGGCTGGATCGCGAGCTGTTCGACCTCCTCGGAGACCAGGCGGCGCTCGCGATCGTCTCGTCCCAGTGTTTCGTGTCGGTCGACCGAAAACTGAAGACCGTCCAGGGGTTCCTCGACCTGCTCAAGAGCTAGGCCCGCAGACCGCTGCGCGGTCTGAACCGGGGTAGACGGGCCTAGCGTCTGCGAGTGGTGGGGGAAACACGGTCGTGTTTCCCCCTTGCCCCCTTCACCGCTCGAGAGAAGCTGGTTCGTTCGCCCCCGCTGTCTGATTCCCCGACAGGCGGTTTTTCCGACAGCATAATCGTTCGCGAAGAGCGCTCTCCAGGCCGTTCCGCGTCCACGAGAGAGCGCCAATTCCTTGATTCCAGAGAGCCTGCCTCACCGCCTGGGCCCCTCTCCACGCCTGGCACGGGCTATGCGCTGATGTGCCGAAGACCGATTTCGAGGAGGCCAACAGATGGTGCGAAAGAAGATCCTGCTCGTTGACGACTCCGAGACGAGCCTGCTGATGTCGCGGATGATTCTCAGCAAGGCGAACTACGACATCGTCGTTGCGAAGAACGGCGCGGACGGCGTCGACCGGGCCGTTGCCGAGCATCCCGACCTGGTCCTCCTGGACGTCGTCATGCCGAAGATGAACGGCTTCGAGGCCTGCACGGCGATGAGAGCCCGGCAGGAGACCCAGGCGATTCCCATCATCATGGTGACGACCCGCGGCGATGGCACGAGTGTCGAGACCGGGTTCACGGCGGGAGCCACCGACTACATCACGAAGCCCGTGAACGGACTGGAGCTTCTCACGAAGGTCCGGAACCTGCTCGGAGACTGAAATGGCAGCCATGAGCGAAAGCGATCCCCTCGAAACCTACGTCCGCAGGGTGCAGGCGGACACCCACCGCTACGTCCACGACCTCCTGGGTGAGAACGAGAAGCTGAGGGTCGCCGCCGCGACTCTTCAGAGCGAGAAGGCGCGCCTTCAAGAAGAGATCCTCACGACGCATGAAAAGCTGGATCGGCACAAGGTCGAGGAGCTGAAGCTCGAGCGCCGGCTGGCGGAAATCGCCGCGGAGAACCGGCGCTACTCGGAAGAGTACGTGCTCGTCGAGCAGCAGAACTCCAACCTGGCGAACCTTTACGTGGCGAGCGTGCGGCTCCACTCCACGCTCGAACGCCGCGAGGTGTTCGCGGTGATCATCGACATCATCGAGTTCCTCGTGGGCTGCGAGCAGATCGGGATCTTCGAGGCGAAGGGCGGGAAGCTGCGGCTGGTCGCCTCGAAGGGGCTCGACGAGCGACGTTACGCGGAGATCACGGTGGGCGAAGGGCCGATCGGGCGGACGGCCCTCACGGGTCAGCCTTACCTGACGGTGGCAGGGAGCCGCGACGACGACGGGCTGACGGCCTGCATCCCCGTGAAGTTCCGGGACGCGGTCCAGCACGTGATCACGCTCTTCCATCTCCTCCCGCAGAAGTCCGGGCGGCTCGAACCGGTCGACCACGATCTCCTCAACCTCCTCGCGGCTGAAGCCGGAACGGCTCTCGCGGCCGCCTCGCTCCTGGCGCAGCCGGGCTCCCTCGTGCTGCAGACCGAGGAGCGTTGATGGCCGACGCTCCCACCGTCCCGGGCCTCGCGCCCGCGACCGCCCCGAAGAACGGGCATGTCCCCAATTTGTCGGGGGGCCTGCCGGTGTCGAGCGTCTATCTCCACCCGGGCGAGCTCATCGCCACTTCGGACCCCTCCATGATCTCGACCGTTCTCGGATCGTGCGTCTGTGTCTGCTTCTCGGATCCGGTGACGCGAAGCGGCGGTGCGAACCACTTCCTGCTTCCTCACCTGACGCGAGGGGATGGCTCGTCCTGCCGGTTCGGGAGGACCGCGATGGAAGTGCTCTTGACCCAGATGCTCGCTCTCGGCTGCCAGAAGCGGAATCTGACGGCGCGGATGTTCGGTGGGGCCTCGCAGTTCGAGGGATCCCGGGACCGCATCTCGATCGGACAGCAGAACGTTCAGGTGGCGACGCGTTTCCTCGAAGAACAGGGGATTCCGATCCTCGTCCGGGAGGTCGGGGGGGCGCGAGGGCGCAAGCTCGTCTTCCACACGGACACGGGCGACATCTTCGTGAGGACGCTGTGACCGCGCCCGAAGACCTCGAGATGGACTTCGACCGGGATGCCCTGATCGGGGTCTTCCTCGCCGAGGCCGAGGAGCGGCTGGGACAGATGGAGGGCGGCCTCGTCCTCCTCGAGGATCATCCCTCGGACGAGGAGCTCCTCCAGGCCATCTTTCGCGCCGCGCATACCCTCAAGGGGAACTCGGCGACGCTCGGCTTCGGCGCGCTCACCGAGTTCACCCACGTCCTGGAGGACCTTCTCGAGCGCGTGAGAAGCCGGACCCTCCCCGTGACGGGCGACCTCGTGTCCCTGCTCCTGGGCTCGGTGGACATCCTGAGGCAGCTCCTGTCGGATGCGGCGAGAGGTCTCGACGGGATGAGCGACGCGCAGCGCTCCTACCTCGGGCGGCTCTCGAGCGTTCTGGGAAACACGAGCGCGGAGGCCGCGCCTGTGGAAGGGCCCTTCTCCGAGCGAGGTCCCGAGGAGGGTCCCGAGGGGAGCCGCGCCGAAAAGAGCGTCGAGATTCCCGGGCTCAACCTGCTGACGAGAACGCTCCGCGTCGATATCGACCGTCTGGACCAGATGCTGGACCTCGTGGGCGAGATCGCGGTTTCCCGCGGTCGCCTGCGGCAGCTCCTGGAGCAGAGGCGCAACTCGGACCTCGAGGAGGCCCTGGAGGTCCACGAGGAAACCGACCGCCTCGACATGGATCTTCAGGAGCTCGTCATGAAGATCCGGATGATTCCCGTGGGCCCGACCTTTCATCACTTCGCGCGGACGATCCGGGATCTCTCGCGCACCCTGAACAAGCAAGTACGGTTCGTCACCGAAGGCGAAGACGTCGAAGTCGACATGACGGTCATCGAGCGGATCCGCGACCCTCTCACCCACATGATCCGAAACGCCGTGGATCATGGCATCGAGGCGCCCGACGTCCGGGCGTCGGCTGGAAAGGACCCTTGCGGGTGCATTCGTCTCCGCGCCTTCCACGACACCGGCTCGATCGTGATTCAGATCGTCGATGACGGATCCGGTCTCGACCGGGCGCGTCTTGTGGAGCGCGCCCGCGCCAAGGGGCTCGTCGAAGCGACGGAAGAGCTCGGCGAAATCGCCGTCAACCAGCTCATCTTCGAGCCCGGCATCTCCACGTCCGACGCGGTCACCGAGCTTTCGGGACGCGGGGTCGGCCTGGACGTCGTGCGCCGAAACGTCGAAGCGCTTCGAGGCTCGGTCGAGGTCGAGTCCGAGGCCGGCCGCGGCACGACGATCACGCTTCGGCTCCCTCTCACGCTCGCGATCATCGACGGCTTCGTCGTGAAGGCGTCGGACGAGTCGTACGTCATCCCCGTGGAAGCCGTGATCGAGTGCATCGACCTCCCGGCGGAAGAGCGCGGGACCGGCCTTTCCGGGCTGATCAACCTCCGCGGATCTCCGCTTCCGTATCTCCGCCTGCGTGAGCTGTTCGGCCTGCCGGGCGAGGCCGCGCCGCGCGAGAACGTCGTCGTGGTGAGGAACGAGACCGCCCAGGCGGGCTTCGTCGTCGACGCCCTCCTCGGCGGGAGTCAGATCGTCATCAAGCCGCTCGGCCGGCTCTTCCGCGGACTTCCCGGGGTCGCCGGCTCGGCGATCGTCGGGGACGGGCGAGTCGCCCTGATCCTCGATGTGCCGCGACTCGTGAGAACCGCGCTCAGCCGGGAAATTCCCCGGTCTTTCGTCCCGTCGAACTCGACCGAACGCGCGCGGGAAGCGCGCCTCGTCGGCGAGAAACCCTGAAACCCGATTTTCTGTAGGAGGATCACATGAAGTTCGTCAAAGCATCGCTCGTCATCGTTCTCGCGGGGCTCCTCACGAACTCGAGCTGGGCCGCGTTCGAGATCACACCGGCCGTCCAGAAGGAGCTCGACAGGCACGTCGAGCAGGTCAAGACGTGGGCGGCAGACCCGGTGATCGTCAAAGCCGTGATCGCCCAGAACGAAAAGGGGCCGATGTCCGGCATGGACAATCCGAAGTGGAAGACCGTGCGCCGCAACGACTCTCTCGTGAAGGAATTCCAGAGCAACTCGGCGGGCCAGTATCTCAAGAAGAAGATCACCGATTCCAACGGAACGTATGCCGAGGCGTTTCTCAACGGCGCACAGGGCGAAAAAGTCGCGTTCTTCGAGAAGACGACGAGTTACCTGCACAAGGGAAATCCGAAGTTCGACGTGCCCTTCACGTCGGGGAAGACGTGGCAGGGGCAGCCGGAGTTCGACGAAAGCAGCCAGACCCATCAAATTCAGGTTTCGGTGCCCGTCGTGAGCGGCGGGAAGACCGTGGGCGTTCTCGTGGTGGGCGTCAGCCTGACGAAGCTCGAGAAGCTCGCGAAGAAGTAGCGCGCTCACGAACACCTCGCCCGCCATCTCGAAAGGGGGATTCGACTCATGAACAGAATCTGGAACACGACGCTGAAGACGAAGCTCATCGGAGCTTTCGTGATCGGCAGCCTTCTGGGAGCGGCGGCGGTGGGGTGGAACCTGTCGAACTTCCGCTGGGCGGCCTCGGCGTTCCATGTGGCGACGCGAGAGAGCCTTCCCGCTCTCGAGTCCGTCAACGCAGTCAATCGCGACATGCTGGAGGCGCTCGTCGCCGAACGCAGCCTCATGTTCCTCCGGCAGGCCTCGGAAGAGGCCGCGGCCAAGCGCAAGGACCACGCGGAGAACCTCCGGCAGGCCAAGGAGAATTGGACGAAATACAAGGCGCTTCCGGCGGGCGAGGACGAGAAGAAGCTCTGGCCGGGCTTCGAAGGTCTCTTCGCGGAATGGGAGAAGGTCACGCTCGAAGTCCAGGCGCTTCTCGCGCAGGACATGGCGGACGCCCGAAAGGACGCCATCGACCTTTCCCTGAGCGCGGGCGAGGACAAGTTCACGAGGGCCCAGGGCCTCCTCGCGGGCCTCGCGGAAGTCCGGCAGAAGAGTGCCGAGGCGTTCGCGGGAAGGGTCCAGACGACGGCGAGTCGGACGACGGTGCTCACCGTCGTCGTCCTCCTGGCGCTGCTGGGCTGCGGAATCGCCCTCGGAATGCTGTTCGCCCGCCTCATCGCCGCGTCTCTCCTGGACGTCGCCGTGCAGGCCGGGCGTGCCGCGGACGGCGATCTGGGCGTGCGGGTCGCCGTGAGGAACCAGGACGAGATCGGGCAGATGGGACTCGCGCTGAACCGGATGCTCGAGAGCTTCCAGAACATCATCATTCAGGTCCAGCAATCGACCACGCAGACCGCGGACGCCTCCCGCCAGCTCGCCCAGGGCTCGGAGCAGCTGTCCAGCGGAGCCGGCGAGCAGGCGTCGTCCATCGAGGAGACGTCCGCGTCGCTGGAACAGATGAGCGCCTCGATCACCCAGAACGCGGACAACAGCCGCCAGATGGAGGAGATGGCCCTGAAGGGCGCCCAGGAGGGTGAGGACAGCGAGAAGGCCGTGAAGGAGACGCTCGAGGCGATGAAGGCCATCGCCGACAAGATCTCGTTCGTCGAGGACATCGCCTATCAGACGAACCTCCTCGCCCTGAACGCGGCCATCGAGGCGGCGCGGGCCGGGGAGCACGGAAGAGGCTTTGCCGTGGTCGCGGCCGAGGTGCGCAAGCTGGC